>JBEQSW010000186.1:0-20956 GCA_040348565.1 Myxococcales bacterium
CACTTTTTGCGGCGCTTTCAGGCGGTGCTCGGCGGCAAATTCGGTCGCAATCTGCTGCTCCACCGCGCGCCGATAAGAGCCGAGCGCCGCCTCCACGCGCGCGATGCGCATGGCACCGTCACGCCTCCGCGCCGCGAGCGCTGCGCGGAGGCTTTCCAGCAAGTCGTCGATGGGAGAGCCAGAGTCCGAAGCGTCTCCCATCGCTCGACCTCAGCTCTGGGGCTCGCCGACGGTGCGGATGCGCAGCTCCGTCAGCTGGTTCGCCCCGACGAAGCCAGGGGCGTCGCTCATCATGTCGGTGCCCTTTTGCGTCTTCGGGAACGCGATCACGTCACGGATGCTCTCGGTCGCGTTCAGCAGCATGGCAATGCGGTCCATACCGAGCGCGATGCCACCGTGCGGCGGCGCGCCGAATTTCAAGGCGCTGAGCAAGAAGCCGAACTTCTCTTGCGCTTCTTGGTCCTTGATGCCGAGCGCGGCGAACACCTTTTTCTGCACTTCGGGGTCGTGTAGACGAATCGAGCCGCCCGCGATTTCGAAGCCGTTCAGCACCAAATCGTAGCGGTAACAGAGCACCTTACCGGGATCGGTCTCGATCAGCGCGACGCTGTCGTCGTGGGGCCGCGTGAAGGCGTGGTGCGCGGCCGCCCACGTCTTCTTGTCCTCGTCGTACTCGAACAGTGGCGGATCGACGACCCAGCTGAAGTTCCATTTGTCGCCGTGGCCGACCTCCGGGATCAGGCCCATCTTCTTGGCCACGATCACGCGCAGATTGGCCATCACGGTGTGCACCAGCGACGTCTTGCCGGACTGGAAGATCAGCACATCGTTCTCTTTGGCGCCCAGCGCCGCGTTCACGGCTTTGACGAACTCGGGCGTCGCGCTCTTGGCCAACGGCGACTGCGTCCAAGCGCCGTCCGGCCCCACCTTGGCGCGCGCCAAGCCGCCCGCGCCCATGCCTTTGGCTTGCTGCTCGAGCTTCTCTTGATCGGTGCGCGAGTAGTTGGCGCTGGCCGGAATGATCATCGCCTTCACGATCTCACTCGGCAAGTCGCGGCGGTACGCGCCCGATTTGAACTTCTCGGCAATGGGCGCAAAAAACGGCACCCCGCCGCCGCCGTGCTCGATGACCACGTCGGTCAAGTCGACGTGCGGCAACCCGAAGCGAAGATCCGGCTTGTCGTTGCCGTACTTGGTCATCGACTCTTCGAAGTCCAAGTGCGGAAAGTGTCCGTCCGGGTACAGCGTCTTCAGGTCGATGTTCAGCGCCGCCTTCCAGATGGCGAAGATCAAGCCTTCGACCAGGTTGAACACGTCTTGCTGGTTGACGAACGACATCTCGATGTCGATCTGCGTGAACTCCGGTTGGCGATCGATGCGCAAGTCTTCGTCGCGGAAGCAACGCACGATTTGAAAATAGCGATCGTAGCCGGCGACCATGAACAGCTGCTTGAACAGCTGCGGGCTCTCCGCCAAGGCGTAGAACTTCTGCGCGTGCAGGCGTGACGGAACCAAGAAGTTGCGCGCGCCACCCGGCGTGTACTTCACCAAAACCGGTGTCTCGAGCTCCAAGCAGCCCTGCTCGGTCAAGTACGTGCGCGTCGCGAAGTTGACGTTGTGGCGCATGCGCAGCGCCCGCTGCAGCGGACCGCGACGCAAATCCAAATAGCGGTACTCGAGCCGCACCTCTTCGCGCGTGTCACTCTTGTCTTCGATGGCGAAGGGCGGCGTCTCCGCCTTGTTGAACACCGTCGCCTCTAGCACCGTGATCTCGATCTCGCCGGTGGCGATGTTCGGGTTCGCGGCGCTCACCATCTTGTTTTCTTTTTTGCTGAACTGCTCGCCGCGCGACTTCACGGTGCCGCGGATGCCGATAACCCACTCGCCGCGCAGGGCTTCGGCGACCTTGTGCGCCTCGGCGGAGGCGTCCGGGTCGAACACGATTTGCGTGACGCCTTCGCGGTCACGCAAATCCACGAACGCGATCGAGCCGTGATCGCGGCGATTGGCCACCCAGCCGAACAGCACGACCTCCTTACCGATGTCGGAGGCGCGGAGCGCGCCGCAGCTATGGGTTCGTTTCAGCTCATCAATGAAGCGGGCCACTTGATTATCCTTGGATTTGGGGGTCCGGGCGTCGCCGGGACCCACCGAGGCCGGCTGTTTTAGCACGCGGCCGGCATCCGGAGTCCCTTCGAAAACTGGGCCTGTTCTCTTTCTTCTGGCAGCCATGGGCGGTGACTGAAGAAACCCCAGCCCGCCCCGCCGCTCTTTTGGAGGCGGCTTCGCGCAAGCTGGCCTTCGTGGTGCCGCTGGTGCTGACCATGCTGCGCACCTCTCCGACGGGGCAGTGGCGGGACGACTTGCCGGTCGTGCGCGCGCTCGGCCTGGTACCGAGCGGCACCGAAGGCATGGTGTCCACGGCGCTCACGCAGCTGCTGGCGCTGATGCCGCTCGGCGGGCGGTTGCTGCGGGCTGGTTGGGTCAGCGCGCTCGGCTTGGCGTTGGCGGGAGCAATCGCCTATCGACTCATCCATCGCGCGCTCGGCTTGTCGATGGCGACGCCGCGCTTGTCGCCGCTGCTGGCGCTGGCGGCCACCTTGACCGCCGTGCTGGCACCGAGCTGGCAATTGGAAGGCACTCTCGCCGGTGGCATCACGCTAGGTGTCGCCCTCGCGCTGACCGCAATTTGGGTAGCGCTCAGCGAACAACGGCGTTGGTCGACCTTGGCGCTCGGCGCGTTGATGGCCGCGACCGCCATCGAGTCGCACGCCGCGGCCTTGGCGTTGGGCGTTGCGCTTCTGTCACGGCTGCTGTTGATTCGCCGTTGGCCCAAGCCGCACGCGGCCATCGAGCTGCTGATCGGCCTCGCCGCGCCGCTCGTGCCGTGGGCGCTGTTCATCTTGATCCGCCCGCTGTCGCCTCACGTCGAGCTGGACTTGTCGGGTGGCATCGGCACCTCCAGCCTCGTATCCGTCGACGCCGCCGCCGAGCGCAGCACCGCGCTCACCGCCTGGCTGACCGACGCCGGGCTTTTGCCCTGCTTATTGGGCCTTCTTGGCTTCGTGTTGGCCCTGTTTCGAAAGCCCATCCGCAACTTGGGCGCGCCGTTCGCGGCGCTGTTTTTGGTCGACCTCGGCTTTCCATCCAGCAAAGTCGGCATCCTGGCCAGCGACACCCTCGCGCCGGTACGGCTGCTGTCGCTGATCGCCATCGCCGGAGCCTCCGCGCTAGCGGTCCAAGCCGTCGCCACCTACGTGCGCCGTGCGCGTCTGCCCTTCGCGGAGCCGGCCAGCGCGCTTTTGGTGGTGTTTCACTTCACGTTGGCTTTCGCGGCCGTCGAAGACTCGGCCTTCGCCGCTGATCGGCGGGACCAAGTCGCGGCCGATGCGTGGACCGACGAGGCGCTCGAAGCTTTGCCACCGTCGTCACTGCTCGTGGTGCGCTCCGAGGCGCTCGCCTATCGCCTGTGGGCGGCTCAAATTGCGCGGGGCGCGCGTACGGATCTGGTCGTCATTCCCGAGCCCCTGCTCGAGCGCGGCAACGTCGCGTCGCTCTTGCTCCGTCAAGAGCCCGCCTTGGCTCCGCTCATTCGCGAAATGGCGCTATCCGGCGCACCCACCGAGTTCTCGCTCTCGAGCCTGTCCGACGCGCGCCCGCTATTCGTCGAAATCGACTCGCGCTGGCCCAAGCGTCTTCGCGATCACCTGGCACCGCGCGCCTTCTTCCTGCGTTTCTCGGCTCACCCGCTGGGCCGCTCCGACCGCGCTCAGTCCCTGAAAGAAAATGACGACGGCTGGCAGCGCGCCCTGTCGGTAGCCGCGCGCCCCGGCGCCCGGGACGCCGCGACCCTCGCCGTGATGCAAAGCGAGCTTCGCGACCGCGCCCAGCTCCTCGTCGACGCCGGGGATCGAGACGCCGCCGAAGCGTGCGTGCAGTCGCTCTTCACCATCGACCCCCACGACGCGGTCGCCGCCAGCCTGATGTCCCTGCTCACCGCGGCGCGCGACCGAACCGCCGCCAGCACGCTGCCCCCGCAAAAAGCTCCCGCACGCTGACTACCTTTTGGCCCCATCCGGCCACTCAGGGATCGTGCACCAACACCACCTCGGCCTCGCTTTCGGCCTCTTGCTGGCCGGCTGCAGCAGCCCCCCGTCCAGCCCCAACGACCCGGCGACCGCGGGAAGTCCGAACGGCCCGACCAACGCAGCCGGAGCCACGAACAGCGGGGGTGCCACGGGTGGCGCCACCTCGAGCACCGACGGCGGCCACACCGCCGGCGGCATGGCCAATGGAACCACGAATGCCGGCTCCGCCAACGGCGGCTCCGCAAACGCCAACGGCGGCTCCGCAAACGCCAACGGCGGCTATTGGAAACCCACCGCCGGCCTCACCTGGCAGTGGCAATTGTCAGAAGAAGTCGGCACGCCTCTCGACGTCGACGTCTACGACATCGATTGGGAAGCCGACAAAGCAACCGTCGACAAGCTTCACGGCGCCGGCATCAAAGTGATCTGCTACGTCAGCGTCGGCAGCTGGGAGGACTTCCGCCCCGACGCCAAGGATTTTCCCAGCGCCGTGATCGGCAACGACTACGACGGCTGGCCCGGCGAAAAATACGTCGATATCCGCAGCGATGCGCTCCGCGCCGTCATGAACGCCCGCTTCGATCTGTGCCAAAGGAAAGGCTTCGACGCCATCGAGCCCGACAACATGGACGTCTTCGAGCTCGGGCAAGACTCCGGTTTCCCGCTCACCGAAAAAGACGGCATCGCCTACGCGAAGTGGCTAGCCAACGCCGCCCACTCGCGCGGCCTCGGCATCGGCCAGAAGAATGCCGCCAGCATCACCGGCGACATCGCCGCGACCTACGACTGGGCGCTCACCGAAAGCTGCTACTCCGACGGCAACTGGTGCGGCGACGTCAAAGCCTACGCGACCGCCAACAAGCCCGTCTTCATGTGCGAATACGAAGCCGCATCGTTTGGTGCCGCGTGCAGCGCCTGGAAACCCAAAAGCTACAGCCCCATCCTGAAGAGCCTCGATCTCGACGCCCCCGTTACCTTCTGCCCCTGATCACCAAGGCCACCCACTCCACCGCTCATCTCATCACGCGGCCTCGCTCACCTCTCCAGCTCGCGGCCAGCAAGCCCTTTTCCCTTCGCGATCCGGTCTTACCCCGGTAAGGAAAATTCCCGAATGATTTCGCGGCGCCATGACTCCGAACCGCGATACTCCAAACGGTAAGCATCCAAACCCTTCGCGAGGCCCCAAGTCGCGCGGCCTCAACACACGATCCCGGGCGCCCTCAGTCGCCCTCAGTCGCGCCGGTCACCATCCGTCGTGCTGGTCGCCCTTGGTCGTACCGGTCGCCATCGGTCGTTCCATATCGTCGCCGGTCGCAATCCGTCGTTCCACATGGGCCAGGTCTTTGTAGGTCGTTGAGCATGTCCGATCGCCATCGGTCGTCCTCGTCGCCATCCGCCGCCCACGTTGTCCGGTCGCACCTCGGTCGTCCCCCATGGCCGGTCGCCGGCTTGTCCCGATCGACATTCGTCGTTCCACATCGTCTCCTCGCCTCGGGGTCGTCCTCGCCATCTGCTGCCCACGCTGTCTGGTCGCACCTCGGGCGTTCCCCCATGGCCGGTTGCCGTCGGTCGTCCCAATCGACATTCGTCGTTCCACATCCCTCGGTCGTCCTCGTCGCCATCGGCTGCCACGTCGTCCCGGTCACCCTCGGTCGTCCCGGTCATCCTCGGTCGTCCCGGTTGTCCCGGTCATCCTCGGTCGTCCCGGTTGTCCCGGTCACCCTCGGTCGTCCCGGTCATCCGGTTGTCCCGGTCATCCTCGGTCGTCCCGGTCATCCTCGGTTGTCCCGGTCACCCTCGGTCGTCCCGGTCATCCTCGGTCGCTCCGCATCGTGACAGGTCGTCGTTGGTCGTTGCGCATGGCCGGTCGCGGTAGGTCGTCCCGATCGTCATTCGTCGTTCCACATCGTCTCGTTCGCCCTCGTCGTCCTCCGCCGTCCACATTGCGGTTGGTCGCTCCCATTGTCGGCACCCGGCTCCCGGCGGCACGGAAAAAGGCAGCCCCATTCGAGTCGGGAGCCGCGAGCCCGGGAGCAGAGCCGACAGCCGACAGCCGACAGCCGAGCCGACAGCCGACAGCCGACAGCCGACAGCCGACAGCCGAGAGCCGAGAGCCGACAGCCGAGAATGATTACACCTTGGAGTATTGGGGCCGGCTAGCGGCCAGCGAACCCAAATCATGTGCTTTGCCGCACATTCTGGCGTTTTTGCAGGGCGACAAGTCCTTACCCGTGTAAGTCCGATTTGCGACTCCAAAACCCTGCCGCCGGGAGCAGGACAACGCCGCACGCAGTCGGACGCTGCGACTTCTCCGACGGCTGGAGGTGGTCAAGCGCGGTGCGCGCAACTGCGTCGCGCGATTGACCGAGAGGGGGGCATGCGTCCGAAAATCGAAGATAGCGGCCATGCGTCACCCTGCGGCGGAGGGGCTGGCCGCATTGCCGCGCCGCGAGCGACGGCGCGTGCACGGCAGCGGTGGCGCGAAGCTCGGATGTTTCAACAGAAAGCGCAGCGCTTGTTCAAGGAACCGACGACGGCGTTCGTCGAGTGGTTGTTGCTGGAAACCCTGCAGGAGCTGATTGAGGAACGCGGCGACGCCGTCAGCCAAGCCGAGGTGGCAAGGCGAAGTGGGCTGAGCGAGCGCGTGGTGTCCCGTTGGATCTCTCTGATGAGCGATCTGGGTTTCGTCGACCGGGGCCCTGACGCCGACCGCCGAGCGTGGCGCCTGATCTTGACGGACCTCGGAGAGCGAACGGTACGGGTCTGCAACGAGCGGCTGGAAGCGGCAGGGCTTACTGGGTAAGGTGCCGCGCATGATGCAACGCGGGCTCGTGATCGCGGGAATTTTGCTGGGCGCGTGTGGACCCAAGGCTGAGCCAGCGAAGACCGCCGAGCCACCCGCCGCGCCATCGAGCATCCCCGCGCCTGTCGCTTCGGAGGCGCCGGTTGCGCCCGAAGCACCGCCGCCGGAAGCAGTCGCCCCCAGCACCACACCGCCCCCAGCGCCGCCCGCTCAGCCGTCCATTCACGACCTGTGCTTCGCGATGTGCGACAAGGTGAAAGCCAAGTGTCCGAAGAGCTCGTTCGAGACGTGCCGCGTCAATTGTTCGAAGTACGATCCGCCGGCCGCGGGTTGCGACGCCATCGTGCGCAACGCGCTGTCCTGCGCCCGTGACGCGGCAGATCTCGTGTGTGCCAACGTGGCGCCGGAGAGCTGCGCCAAGCCGTTCCGCCAAATCACGGCTTGCGCCTCCGGTCAGAAGACCGAGACCGAAGCCGGACCGACCACGGCCGCGCTGCCGCCCGGTTTCGCGCTCTACGAAAACGCGCAAGAAGGCGTGCGCGCGCCCATGCCGCAAGGCGCCGCCGCTGAAGGCAACGCTATCGCCAGCGTCAAACACAGCGAAGGCGCCGTCTACTCGATTCGCAAGCTGCCGCGCCCCGAGGGCAAGCTGAACGAGAAAATCTTCCTCAAGCTCGGGATGAACCTGTTCGGCCGCTGCAGCGACAAGATGAAGATGGGCGGCATGGTCGACAAGCCGGGCCGCACCTCGATCAACTACACGATGAAGTGCCCCGATGGCAGCGAAGAAAAAGGCTTGTTTTGGGCCACTGACAAGGCTCTGTTCATCGCCAGCGTGAAGGGCCAAGCCGGCAAGCTTGGCCCCACCGAAGCATTCTTGTACGGCTTCGAAGCCAAGTAGCGCGGTGCCGCGGGGAGCGGCCGCTACCCTGCGCGATGCCTCACGGCCCGTCTTTGCAGCAGCGGAACCCAAGGCTAGGCAGAACCGCGTTGGTGCTGATCACGTCGAAGTCGAACTTGCACGTGAGCCCGTTGGAAGGCGTGAGGAACGAGCCGCCCTGCAAGGACATGATGTCGTAGGCCGGGTTTCCGGTGGTCGTGCCGTGCTTCTCGTCGCTCCATTCGGAGACGTTGCCCGACAGATCGTAGACGCCGTCCGACGACACGCAGTTCGCGAACGAACCGGTCGGCGCGGCGGCGCTGCCGGGAGCGTCGATGCCGTTGCAGTTCGCGCCCACGTAGCTATTTCCGTACGGATACGTGCGATTGGTCGCACCGACGCACGCTTCCTCGAGCTCGGTGATGTGGCACAACCGCTTGCCGCTGGCTTCGCACGCGCCCTTGGCCTCGTCGAAGGAGGCGCCGGTCCACGGCATGCGATTCGGAATGCCGCACAGGTGGGACTCGTCGGTGCCGGCCGAGCTGGCTGTCGCGTCGGGGCGTGAAGCCTCGTACTTGTCGATGTAGAAGTCGAACGCACCGCGCTTGATGTGCACGAGCTGGTCGGTGCCTTCGTCGACCTGACCGTCGCAGTTGTCGTCCAAGCCGTTGCAGGTTTCGGCGGAAGCCATGGGCGGATCGGGCGGCAACGTGGTGTTACACGTCGTCTTGGTGGCGTCGGCCGGGTCGCACTGGGTCTTGCCATAGTCGAGACAGACGCCCAGCGCGCCGTCGTTGCATGTCTTGCCCAGGTCCAGGAAGGCTTCGTCTTTCTGGCCGTCGCAGTTGCCGTCGATGCCGTCGCACAAGCCTTCGGTGATCACGACCTTGCCGCCCGACGTCTCGACGCCGGCCGGATAGTCGCAAACCCAGCCGCCAGCGTTGGAGTCGCAATGTAGCGGCACGTTGTTGCACAGCGTGGCGGCTTTCTGCTTGCAGAAGCTGTTCACGCCCGCCGCCGCACCGCTGGCCGGCTTGGTAGCCGCCACCGCCGCCGCATCGTCGATCACACCGTTGCAGTCGTCGTCTTTGCCGTTACAAGACTCGGCCCGCACCGGACGCACCGGACACTGCTCGCAACCGGGGCTGTTCGGATCCAAATCTCCGTAGTCGGTATCGCAGACGTCGACTTTGCACTGCTTCTGATCGCACTTCGCGAGCGCATGCGGAAACATGCCGACGCACGACGTATTGCAGTCTCCGCAGTGTTGCGGATCGTTGTCGAAGTCGAAGTCTTCGTCCTTCTGACCGTCGCAGTTGTTGTCTTGCCCGTCGCAAATATCCAGCGTCGGGGTCACGCCCGGCACGCACACCAACACGCTGCCGATGCACTGGGTGGTGCCAAACGTGCAGGTGCCGACGCAGCCCGCGGTGCCGCAGAAGTCCTCGCACTTTTCGTTGGCGTCCGTCGTTCCTTCGTTGATTTGGCCGTTGCAATTTTGGTCGATGTCGTCGCAAACCTCGACGCCACAGCCGTCAGCAGGAAGATCGCAGTCCTTCCCGTCCTTGTCCTTGAGGTGACACGGGTATTCGCAGCCGGTCGAATCCAGACCATCCGCCGTGTACCAACCGTCCTCGCACTTATCGATCTTGCAGGTGCCGGCCTCGCACTTAGAAGTAGCGTGCTGCAAATCGCAGGCGTTGCCGCACACGCCGCAGTTCTCGACGTCGGTGTCGAGGTCGAAACCTTCGTCCTTCTTGCCGTTGCAGTTGTCGTCTTCGCCGTTGCACGTCTCGTCGGCCATCGGGTCGCCGTCGCAGATCAGCTCGCAGCCGTCGGCCGCGTCGCCGTTCACGTCGTAGCGGTTGGGCGAGCAAGCGTCGATTTCGCACTTGCCCTTGACGCACTTGGAGTCGGCGCCGGTGATGACGCAGTGCTGACCGCACACGCCGCAGTTGTTGACGTCGTTCTGGAGGTCGACGGTGTCGCACTCGGTGCCGGCGTCTTCCAACATGCCGCCGCCGCCCGCGCCCGGCTTGTCGCCAGTTCCAGGGTCCTGGTCACCGCCGAAGCCGATCATGATACTGCCGCCGATATCGGTGCCACCGCTACCGGCCGAGCCACCGGTGGTAGCGGAAGGTTGATCGGTGCACTCCTGAAAGCACGCGGCTTGCGTAGTACAGCCGCTCGCCGCGGCGCTGACGCCGGACAGCAGCAAACCGGGGCCGATCAGGCGGGTCCAGAAGCGAGAGCGACGCATCAGGCCGCCCTCCCTTCGCGACCGTTGCGGCGCCTTCTATTGAAGAACGCACCGAGCAGGAGCAGCGACCCGAGGAGCGCCGCGTGGCCACCGCGCGAAGGCGTGGTCCGGCAGGCGCAACCGCCACCGCCCGTGACCAAGCCGAACGCGCCCTTGTCGGTGCCGCCTTCGTTGCTGGTGGCACCCACACCGGTGCTACCGCCGCTGGTCTTCCCGCCCGTGGTGCCGTTGTCGCCAGCGGTCGGCTCGCCGGTGCCGTCACCGGCCAGACCATTGCCTTGGCCGCCTTCGCTGCTGGTCGCGCCAGCTTCGCCCGGCGTGCCGGCGCTGCCGTTGTCGGCGCCGCCCGCGTTGCTTTCGCCGCCCGCGCCTTCGTCGAGGGTGCACTTGTTGTTGCGGCAATGCGCGCCTTCCGGGCACTTCGCGTCGCTACAGTTCTGCGGGACGCAGTACTTCTTGCCCTCGTACGATTTGCACTCGTAGCCGCCGGGACAGGGGAATTCGCCGCCGTGGCAGGGCTCGTCGCACTGGCCGTCGACGCAAGCGTTCGTGCCCGGACAAGCCGAAAGCGTGTCGGCCACGCCGTCGCAGTCGTTGTCCTTGAGGTCGCACACCTCTTTCAAGGGATGAACGGCGCCCTGGCAGTCGATGTTGCCGTTGTTGCAAACCGTCTTGCCGGGCTGGCACGGCGGTTGGTCGTGACCGGCCTCCGGCGCATCGCAGACTTTGTCGACGCGCGGGTCATTCTTGGTCACGTCGTCGTTCTCGTCCACGCTGCCGTCGCAGTCGTCGTCGACGCCGTTGCACACCTCGAGCGCGGTTTGGCCGTCAGGCACGCACACCGGCACCTTCTTGTCGGCGTCGCACGCCAGCTTGCCCGGGCAGCCGCCGAGCGTGTTGCAGGTTTGGCCCAACGTCTTGATGTCGTCGACGCTGCCGTTGCAGTCGTTGTCGATGCCGTCGCAGGCTTCTTCGCCAGGCGCGCCGGCGTCGATGCACGCCACCACGCCGCCCGCGCAGGCATATTTGCCCTGATTGCACTGGCCGGTGCCGCACAGCGCCGGCAGTTGCACCTTGGGGTCGCAGCACGGCGCGTCCACGACCTTGGTGCCGTCGACCACGTTGTCGATCACACCGTTACAGTCGTTGTCCTTGCCGTCGCACACTTCCACCGTGGGCAGCTTCTGCCCGGAGCAGGCCGACGCCTTCATGCCATTGCCCCAATCGGCGACGCCGCTGCCCTTCACGGCCGTGCACTTCCAGGTGCCGGCCCGGCACTCACCGTACTTGTAACCTTCGGGGTCGGTGTTGACGGTGCCGGCGGGCACGTAACAGAAGGCGCTCATGCCATCGACCAGATTGTCGCAGTCGTTGTCGAAGCCGTCGCACACTTCCGTAAACGGCCCCGTTGCGCCCTGGCATTGCAGATCGCCGTTGACGCAAACCGTCGTACCCGGATTGCACTGACCGACGTCCGAGCCGCACGGCTGGTTGTCGTCGACCAAGTCGGCGATTTCGTCGACCTGGTTGTCGCAGTCATCGTCCTTGCCGTTGCACACCTCGGGCTGAGCCACGCACGGCTCGCAATCCAGCGGATTTTGCGGCGTGCTCTCGTCGATCAAGCCGTTGCAGTTGTCGTCGATGCCGTTGCACACCTCTTTCTTGCTGGTGGCGCCCGGCATGTCGATGTTGCAGAAGCTGCCCGTGCCGTCGGCTTTGCAGATGTAGTGGCCGGTGCCCTTGCAGGCGCCCAGGTTGCCGTCGTCGCAGGTCAGGCCAGGGCCGGTCGGGGGCTGCGTCTCCGGAAAGTCTTCGTCGATCTGCCCGTCGCAGTCGTCGTCCTTGCCGTTGCACTTCTCGAACACGAAGCTGTCGGAAATGATGGTCGCCAAAGCGTCGGCGAGCTGGGCGCGGCTGGTCACGAAGTAGGCGGCGTTCGTCCCGCCCGCCGCCGCGATCGAGTCGAGCTGCGTCTTCTCCGTCGGCAACGTCGAAAAGCCGATCACGTAGGTCTTCACGGAGATTTGGGTCGGAGTGCCGCCAATGGTCTTGGTGACGCCCGCGTTCAACGCCGCGGCCGCGGCCACGGGGTCGCCCTGACAGCTCTCGGCGCCGTCGGTGAGCAAAATGACGTTGTATTTACGGCAGGGAACCGCGTTGTCGCAGGCAATGCGCGGCGACAAGAAGTCCTTGGTCGCCTGCAAAGCACTGGCCAGCGGCGTCGGGCCGGTGGCGCGCAGCTCGCAGTCGCCGCCCGTGCAGGCGGTGCCGGTCTTGAAGTTCGTCTCCTTATTGTCGAGCCAGCTCAAGTAGCTCGCCAGCGGCTGCGAGAAGTCGACCAGGTACTGAGCGCCGCGTTGGGGCGGGCCGCAGCTACCCGAGTAGTTGATGCAGTCGGCGGTGGGCGTGGACCAGCCGATATTGATGTTGGTGTTCAGGGAGGTGAGCGAGTCGTCGACGCTGGCGCCCGCCCCGTACAGCTTGCTGGGCACGCACTGACCATCCGGGTAGTAGTACGGATAGGCCGGGGTGATGTTGTCGCGCGGGTCGTCGTAGCTGCAGCAGCTCTGCGCGCACTCGAACCAGTTGGCGGTTTGGCAGCTTCGGTTCAGCCCGCTGTCTTGATAGTAACGAGCGAGCGCGTAGTCGCTCTCGGGGAAGGCCGCGAGCACGTCGGAAAGGGCGCCCTTGGCGTTGTAAAGCCGGGTTTCGGTGCCGTTGACGCCTGGAAAGTCCGTGGAGCCGTCGCCGAAGCGCGGCTCGCCGTCGTTGTCGAGCAGCATGGAGCCGGAGGTGTCGACCACCACCGCGAAGCGGGGGCGGGTGTCGGTCACGGCCCCGTTGCAAGCGGCCACGGTCGCGCAATTGCCGGGCTTGCCGGCGGTGCAGGCGGCGACCATCGAGCCGTCCGGGCAGCTGATGTTGCCGAGGCCCTCGTCCACGTTGCCGTCGAAGTTGTTGTCCTTACCGTCGCAAATCTCGCCGACGTAGGCGGCGTCGATCTGAAGCTCACCGGCGCCGGCACCGGCCTCACCGGCGCAGATCGGGCAAATGCCGCCGTCGCCACCGCGCACGTCGAAGATCGAGCGCGGGTCGATGTTGTTCACGCGTGACTGGACGTTGATGATGCCGCCGCCACCGCCGCCGGCGCAGTCGTCGCAGGTGCCGTTGTTCTGGGTGCCTTTGCACTCGTCTTCGTTCTCGCCGTAGTCGAGGTAGTCGCAAATCTGCTGGTTGTTGGGGACGCAGCGCTTACCGACGGCACCGCCCAAATCCAAGCACAAGCAGCCGTTGGCCGAGCTGCACTCGGTGGCGCTCTGTTGATCGCAGCCGGTGTTGTCGGTGCAGCTGTTCCAAGCCTGGGGATCGGTGGCGGTCGGAATGCAAACCCAGCCCAGGTTGCCGCCCAGCTGGCGGCGCACGTAGCCCGGATCACAGTAAGGAGTATCGGTCGCGCGCGATGGCGTGCAATTGGCCGGATCGCAGCGTTTGTATTGATTGCCCGACGCGGGCTCCGTGAACGTGCGACACAGCTGTCCGCCGCCGCAGTCCCCGTCGACGGTGCAGGTCAGAGCTTTTGGCTGCGAGTCACCGCCACGACCACCGCGCGCGGAGATGCGCGCCGTCTGGCCGACATTGACGGTGTCGCCGATGATCAAGACCGTGCCGCCAGCGCCACCGCCGGCCGAGTCGTTGCCCGATGCGCAACCACGGCGACCGTCGGTGGTGATGCGACCGTTGATGTTGACGACGCTGCCCGCGCCGCCCGCCCACAGCACGATGCGACCACCACCGTTGCCACCGCGATTATTCGCGTCGTAGCCGTCGCGGCAACCTTTGTCGCCACCGGCTGCGCCGAACTCGGGGTCGAAGATGTTGTGCCAGTACGACTGGCCCGCCACCGTCGGCAGCTCGTCGCCGCGCACGCCGCCGAAGTTGCCGGACGTGCCCACGCATTGGTTGCCGGCCGTGTTCGGATCTTGATCGACGTCGTCGACGCAGGCGCCCGCGACCTTGGAGCTACAGTCTTCTTCCCATTCCTGCGGGAATTGGCAGGTATTGGCGTCTCCGTAGATGAAGCAGTCTTTGGTGCCCTTGCCGCCTTTGCCGAAGTGAGCACCGCCGCCGCCGGAGTCGCGCACCGAGCAACCGCCCTTGCCGCCCGCGGTAGCGGTGGGCCCGGGGCCGTCGTCGCATTCCACCGCTTGATAGCCGCGACCGCGCGCGGTGATGCGCGAGGTGGCGTCGATGGTAATGTTGCCGCTCGCCTTGAGCACCAAGTTGCCGAGCGTCGCCTTGTTGGCCGCGCTGTTGTCGAAAGGCGTGACGTCGATCACCGCGCCGTTCTGCAGCGTGATGTTGTCGAACGTCTTCGTGCCGCTGTAGCGACAACCGCGCCCGCCGTTGATGGCGGTGCCACCGTCGGGGCACGTGTTGGTCGTCAAACTGCCGTCGACGACTAGGTTCGTGCCCGGCGCTGCCAGCGCCGTCACCGAGCCCAAAGCCATGCCGAGCCCCATGAGGCACGACAACCCAACGCGAACCCAGGGTGCAGTCATGTCGAACCTAAAAGAATAGAACTACCCGACCGGGGCTGTCCACGAAGTCGCAGTGGTCGTTAGTGGACCCGCGTTGAGGAGAGTGCCGGGGCTCGGAGCGGGTTCGGCAAGTCGCCTATCGAGATGACTAGCCACATGTAGGTGATCGACCGCAGGCCTAGGTTTGTCGGCGAAACACCCAGCCTGTAGGGCCCACGACGTCAGCTACCCCGACTGGCACGGCCAGAACCCCCGATGCTAGCGTTCCGCCGCGCATGCGCGACCTGTTGTTGCCCAGTGTTACCGTTACCATCCCCGCGCGCGAGCTCGAGTGGACGGCGGTGCGCGCGTCGGGGCCGGGGGGGCAAAACGTCAACAAGGTCTCGAGCAAGGTCGAGCTGCGCTTCGACTTCGAGGAGTCGGAGTCGCTGTCACCGGCCATCAAAGCGCGGCTGCGCGGGTTGGCACAGCACCGACTGGACGCCGAAGGGCGCATTCTCATCACCAGCCAAGTCACCCGCAATCAGCCGCAAAACCTGGAAGACGCGCGCGGCCGCTTGGCAGATTTGATTGCCAAAGCCATGGTGCCGCCCAAGAAACGTCGCCCGACCCGGCCATCGAAGGCCGCCAAGCGACGCCGCGTGAACGACAAGCGCCTCCAGTCCAAGAAGAAACAGAGCCGTGCGCAAAAGACGACTGATGACTAACGGTTTGCTCAAGTGTCTCACGGTTTTGGCGGCGCTGGCCGTCGCTTCGGGCTGTAGCGATCTCGACAATTGCCCCGACGGAAGCGACGACCCCATCCGCATCGCCAACGAGCCGGGTATGACCGTCGTCGACCAGCTGTACTACGAGTCAGCTCCCGACAACGGTCCGCTCACGCCCTTCCCGGCCAAGCGGGAGCTGATGTTCGAGCATGGCTTGGGCGTAAAGCCACTACTGTACAAGGCCTACCTCTCCTTCACCAAAGACGGCACTGCCAACGAGGACAAAGGCAGCATCACCGAGATCGCTGGCAACGAGGGACCGACCGAGTGCAGCGATCACAAAGTGATCGTGATCAAGAACGACACCTGCGAACGAAGCTTCTTCATCCGCGTCGTGGCCATGGGCGCGAGCCCCAGCGACGACGGCGA
Source organism: Myxococcales bacterium (assembly GCA_040348565.1). Lineage (GTDB taxonomy): Bacteria > Myxococcota_A > Polyangia > Polyangiales > Polyangiaceae > PMG-095. The sequence continues at coordinate 15,706 of JBEQSW010000186.1, forward strand.
AGATCACTGCAACGAGTAGCGCCACCGCGCCGCACGCACGCTCACGAGGCTTTCACCTCGAAGCTCGTCCGAGAGAGCTCGGCGCCGTTCTCGCTCCACAGCACCGCTTCCCACACGCCCGCGGTGCGGATAAAGCGCGTGAAAGCCCAGGTTCGGTGTCGAGGCGTGCTCGGCGGAATCGGCAACGTCACGTCGCCAACGCGCTCGCTGCCACCCTTGCGCTCGAAGGTGATGCGCACGTTTTCGCTTTCGCCGACCGGGTTTGCCAACTCTGCGAACGCATAGATGGCGGTGCCGTCGCCGGGCAGGGCGTCGTTGCTGATCAGCGGCTCGCGATCTTGAATGCCAGTCGCGACCACGAAGCGCTTCACCCGCACTGAAGACTCGAGCGCACGGTGTGGCGTGGTCGTGCTCGGGGTGGTCGACGTTGCGACCGACGCCAACGCGCGCGACGCGCTGGACGGCGCCGTCTTCGCGGAAGCCGCCGGCGTCGGCGCAGCGGCGATCGGCTTGGCTTCGACCCGCGCCACGCTCGACTGAGTCGACACGGCGGGCGTCGCCGCGTTCGTTTGCGCCCGCGATTCGGACACCGGCGGCGCATTGCACGCCCAGGTGGCGAGCGAGACCATCAAACAAGCCAGGCTTGGTGAGTGAACGAGACGAGGCAGGGTGAAGCAACGAGCGAGCGTCATGCCCCACCACCTCAGCAACTCGCGCGCCAGCCCCTGGATCGCAACAATCCGGCCAATTTCCCGCGTCGGCCGTCGCACTCCGGCGTGATCCTGTGTTTAGGCCGCCAACACCGGCGTGTCCCGGCGCCCACGGCGACGCCGGAGTCGAAGGTTGCTCTCTCCCGGCGCGCCACACGTCAGCGCTTGCGGCGCTTCACGCCCGGTAGTGTCGCCAGGTCCGGCCCTGGCTCCAGCACATCACGCTCCACGTAGTCCAAAAGGCCCATGGTCAAATCCATTTCGGCGCCCGAGCTGGCTTTGGCAAAGCTTGGCCCATAGTGACCGCGCACCGTCACCTTCGCGCCGGCGACGGGCAGGGGGTTGGGGATGACTTGACCCCAATACTCGTCCACATAGGGCCTCTCCGGCTTCGCCGAGTTCGCCTGGCGAATCGCCTCGAACAGCTGCGCGAAGTTCGAAGCAAACCCCATCACCTTGATGCAGTCGGCTTCCGCCGCATCGGCTCGGTCACCCAACCAAAAAGCCGGAATGTCGGCGCGACAATTTTCAGGATCGGCAATACCAGAGCGATGCACCGCGCAGCGGGCAGCTTGGCCCAAGTTGGTTTTCACGATGTAGCCCGTGATCGCAACCGGTTCCTTGGTCGCAATACTAGGCAGCTTGCCCGAGCGAAAGAGGTAGCCCGCCCCCCACACCGTGTAGGCGTCCCCGACGCGCACCGGCTGCATCTGAAGCTGCGGCACCGGCATGCCGGACGGCAGCGCGACGGGCACGGCCGGCTTCACGCCCTCGCTCTTGGCGGGCGGCGTTACGGTGTCGAGGTAGGCCAGCCGCTGCACCATGCTCTCGCTGACCCAACACTGCTGCTGGTACTTCGTCGCCGCAGCGCCGCGACACACGCGCTTGATGAACAGGTTGAGCACGCGCAGCGCTTTGGCGCTATCGCGCGGCCCCGCCCCTTCCAACACCGTCGACGCGTACATGCTGCCAAGCTGGAACAACAGCTCCGGCGCGGCGCCGTCTGACAATGCTTCCGCTTGCTCCAACCAGCTTTGCGCGGCCGACGCATCGTTGCGCGTCGCCGCGTAGCGCGCCGCGCCGAGGGCCATGGCCGCCAGCTCGCCACGAGTGCGATCGTTCACAGGCGCTCGCCGCAACCCCTCGGCCAGCACCATCTCGGCCTGCTGCGGCTGCTTGAATATCCGGTAAATTCCCGCCAGCAGCACGTAGTTGCGCATCTGTTGGGGGTCGAGCTGCACCGCCCGCGTGTAGCGCTCGGCCGCGAGCTGCAGGTGGTCCGCCGCAACTTCGACCTCGCCCAACAGCGAAGCACAATCGCCCGACTTGGCATCGATCTGCAAACATCGCTCGAGTAGCGCCCGCGCGCGTTCGTAGGCGGTCGTGTCGCCATCATGCGCCAGCTCCACCAACGCCCGAGCGCGCTCACGTAGGAATTCCGCTTTCGGCGCCACCCGCAGCGCTCGCTCCAAGGTGACGTCCACCGCCGCCCACTCTTCCTTCTTCTCCTGAGCGCACGCTAGCTTCCACAACCCATCCAAGTTACCGGGCTCGAGCTCGAGCGCTTGCTGGTACTTCTCGATGGCGCCGTCGACGCTGACCTTCAACAGCGCGTCGCCTTCGTTCAACAACGCCAGCGCGCGTTCGTGCCCGCGCGACGCTGTCGTCGCATCCGGCCTCACAACGGCAACCGGCGCCTTCGTCACCGGCCGCGCTCCCGAAGGCCCGCAACCGACCGCCAGCACAGCGCTCAACCACAGCGAATAACGCCGCATTTCTTCAACAAAGCACCACGCACCCCCTGACCGCCACGAAAATCGTGGCGGTTGTCGCGCGGCGCCCGACCGCTGCCGAGCACCGCGGGCTCTCAGAGCATTGGCTCTTAGTAGCTCACGCTATCGACGTAAGCGGCTGCGCCACCCGACGCTCCACTCAAAGTAAAGAGCACTCCGAGCTCGGCGAGCGCCGCGGCGTTGGCCGGCACCGCGACCGTGAGCGTGTTCCAGCTGCCCGCCTGCAAGCTGCTGGCGCTGCGCCAGTTGCCGGTCCAGGCCCAGCCACCGGCTTCGCCTTGCAGAACGTACGGTTGTACGGCGCTCAACCCCGCTCCGGCGGGAATCCAGATGTGGAACGTCACCGTCGCGCCCGCCGGAACCGCCGGGTTCGCGACCTTGGCGTAGCCGTCGCTAGCGGCGCTGCCGAGCACCACCTTCAGCGACGCGGCACCGGCGAACGCGCGATCCGTGGAGCGTGCCACCGAGCTTACACCGGCACCGCTCGCTAGCCACGACTGCGCACCCGCCTCGAAGTTGAACTGCGCGGAGTCACCCGTCACCACCGCGGGCGGGTACAGTTGGCTCGATGGAATGGCGGCCTTCGGCTCGCACGAGCTCGACCACAGCAAGCGCGCGGTCGCGCCGCCCGTAGCTTCGTAATACTCGAGCTTGATGTCGTATTTTTGGCCCGCGGTGAGCGTGATGCTGCCCGAGTTCTCGGTCGTGCCGTGCGCGGTCCAGTTGTTGACCAACTGCTGACCGTTGACCCACAACCGCACGCCATCGTCGGACGACGTGAAGAACGTCGTGCTGCCGCTGTAGCGCGGGCTGACCTGCCCGGTCCAACGCACCGAGAAATTGTCCGACGGAACGCCAGCCGCAGGCGCCGCCGTGCCCCACTGAAAGTCGACGTTCGCATCCACGCGCGTCAAGACTTTGGTCGTCAAGGTCGTCCCACTGAAGTAGTCGCCGCTCAGACCAGTGCCCGTGCCGGCGACGGCGGAGCAGGTCGGCGGCGTCGTGGTCGTCGCCAAGGGCACGCCGCCCGCGTTGACGATCGCGCCGGCGCGGCTCTTCATGAACAATTGGCCGTCGGTGTACTGGTCGTTGGTGTACGTGCTTTGCCCGCCGATTCCGGCCCCGAACAACAGCGCGATCACGCCGCTTTCCGCGAATTTCTCGATGTGCGCGGTGCCGGCGCCAAAGAAGTATTCGGGACGGTTGTCCTTGTAGCCTTCGGCGGCGCCGCCGTTGTTGTTCACGTTCTTGGAGTTCGAGTTACCGAGCGGAATTTGCCACAGTACCCAGCGCGTCTGCGCTTTGACGTTCCACAACCGGAGCCACTCCGCGTAACGGTTGAAGCTCCGCGAAGAAATCGAAGCCGCGTCGCTGGCGTCCCACCAGCGGTCTTGGCTCAGGTTGAGCCGATAGAAGTCGGCGTCGCGATCCAACGGATCACCGACCAAGAGGTCGAACTGTTGCCCGGTGACGTTCGTAGCCAAGCCGAACGGCGCCAAGAAGCCGTACACCTTGTCGACCTCCGGTTGGAGCGCGTCGGTCACGCTGGAAACGGAGATGTCTTTGCCGCTGGCCCACGCCGACACGTGCACGCCAAGGGCGACGTTGTTGGCGCCGACGGACTTTCGCAGCTGCAAAAAGGCCAATCCAAAGCCGGCCACGGTGTTGGGCAAGCCTTGCAGCTCGGTCATGCCCGTCGACGCAATGGCGGCGGACGTGTTGGCGTTCCCGTTCGTCTGCTGCTCCAAGAAGGCAAACCCGTCGGCCTCGAGCAAGATCATCACCGGCTTGCCGAAGTCTTTCGCGCGCTGCATCAGCAGCTTGAAGTCACCGAAGTACGAACGCATCGTCGTCGCGTTCTGCACCTTCTGTAGCGTCGCCGATTCTCCGCCGCCCGCTTCCCCGAACACCTGATAGTACTGAACCGCGGGCACCATGCCCTGCGCGTCGCACTCGCGAAAGTAGTTGAGCGCGAAGCTGCCGTCGTACGCGCCGTAGCCCCAATTGTTGACCCAGCCTTTGGTCAAATAGCGGTAGCGCGCGTCCCAACGCACGCCGCTGTTCTTCATCCACGTGGAGCCCGAGTCTTCGAACAAGCCGACCAAAACGCGCGCCGGCAAGCCCGCCGGAATCGGCCCCTTAGCGGTGGATCCAGCCAAAAATGCCTGCTGTTCACCTATCTGCTCGGGCGCGCTCGGTGCGCCACCACAAGCCAACAACAACGACAGACACAATGGCCACAGCCACGTGGAAGCTGAGTCTTTCACGCTTTCCTCCTGGGAGCTGCACGCGGGAACGTCCGCGAGGACCCCCGGTATGACACGCGCGCGATACCGATGCTCCCTGTTTCTCACCACCGAAAACTTTCGTCGCTCGCCACCCACAATCGGGGCGATAAGCAACGCACACACACGCGTTCGCGCTCCGTGCCCACAACAACGCACACACGCGCGCGCCTCTCCCAACTCCGAGCGCAGGACACTTTGCACCACGCGCGAGCCGCGCCGCCGCTCACACGCCCAATCGAGCACTGCGCCGCAACGACCTCTCCGCGCAACACACACTGACAAAGCGCCGACCGCTCACCACACGCACGTCGACACCTTCCCCGCCGCGCGCCACCACGCCCGTCAACGCGGCATCGCCGCACGCTTCACCTCGTCGCCGCGCTCCGCGCCACCCATCCGCCCGCGGCACCCCTCGCCAACACCCCAACCCCGCCCGAAACCGCCGCTTTCCCCCGCAAAA
>JBEQSW010000188.1:0-12001 GCA_040348565.1 Myxococcales bacterium
GGGCGGGTTCGTCGTCTCTGAGCTGACGGGTTTGGGTCGAGTCGTGGGCTTGGCTGCCGCCGACCTCGACGGCAACGGTAGCGTCGATCTTGCGCTGTCGGGCAACGTGGGAGAGGTGGGCGCAGCCGAGACGCTGATCAATGATGGCCACGGCGTCTTCTCCGTGGGTGAGGAACACACGGTCGGCGTGACCTCCAGCAATAGCGTCGACGTGGCCGACCTCGACGGCGACGACTTCCCGGAAATCGTCGTCGCCAACCCCGGAGCACGGGGCGTCAGCGTGCTGCAGAATCGGGGCGACGGCACCTTCGCCGAACCGGCAGTAATCGTTACCGACTCGGCGCGCGGCGTGTTTCTAGCAGATTTGAACGGGGATTCGTGGGTCGACATGGCGGTTCTGGGCACCAGCACCGTCGGTGGCATGATGGTGCTTGCTAACGACCGGCACGGTGGTTTCGTCGCGGGTGAGCGGTTTCTCGCGCCGCGGTTCGACATGCCGATTGCCGTCGTCAGCGGCGACTTCAACGAGGACGGCGCTCGCGATCTCGCGACGGCCGGCGACAGTCGACCGATCGTCGTCTGGTTGAACGCCGGGGCTGCCCGCTGAGCGGGCTTGTGCAGCTCAGTCGCGCAGACGCTTCACGTCGCCATGGTGTACTGGCGCGTCGTCGTTCGCCGCCGCCAGCTCGCGCGGCCGCAACGTTGTCGCTGATTCGATTGCCATTGCCGACCTGGCTCGCGACTCTTTTCCTGACGTGGTGGTCGCGGACGTGTTGGCATTGGCTCAGTCGTCGAGCAGGGTTTCGCCGAGCCGGGTCATGATTTTTTCGAGGATGGGGGCGGCGGGGGGCGGTTCGGCGAAGCCAAGGTTGTGCTTTACGCTGCGCGAGTCGCTGCCGGAATGCACGCCGACTTTGAGCAGTTTGCCGCTTTGCATATCCACGAGAGAGGCCGAGACCACGTAGGTCAGCTCGGTGTCATTGCTGGTTTCGGTGCGAACCGTTTGGGTAGCGACGATACCGGAAACCAGCGCGGTCGTGGCCAGTAAGGTTCCGCTGCCGAGGAACAGCAGCGGCGAGCCCGACACTTGTTTGCGGGAGACCTCTTGAGACGAAGAAACGGCTTCCGGTCGGAACAACAGCGCGTGCCGCGCGCCAGATGCTTGGCGCAGCGCCTGCCACACGTCGGCAGGGATTGGCTGGTCGCGCGCGAACAACAACTGCACCTGAGCATACGCAGGCAACGCGCCTGCCCGCTCCTGATTGAGACACACCAGCGCGGGGTCGCTGAGCGATTCGTGCACGTTCTCGCAGGCGGTCTCGCTCGCCAGCGCGCGCGTTGCATCGCTCAGCACGATGCCGGTCCGCTCGTCGCCGAGCTCTTCCGAGACCGCGAGCGGCACGAAAAGCACCTTGCCGTGCTGTAGCGCTCCCTCGTGAAAATCAGGCGTCGCTTTGACTCGAGGCGCCGCACCGCAACCGACGGTCGCCACCCCCGCCAGCGCGACCGCCACCAATGAATTTTTGAGACCTCCCACCATGATGGCCGACAGGTAGCAGAAGCAGAGCCGGTTCTGCAGGAAATGTCGATGAGCCGCCGGTGCGCTTGGCGCTTCCGCTGTTACGCTCCGGATGGACTGAAGCCGCGCTTGCGGCGCGCGAGGCCGAGCAGGCCCGCGAGCGGGAGCCAGCTCCATGCGTCGGAGCGCCCGTGCGCGCTGCGACAAGAGCAGCCGGATTGGCTATCAGCGGCCGCTTGGGGCCCGTCCGTCGCGCCGCCAGTGCTCGCGCTGCTGCCGCCAGTGCTCGCGCTGCTGCCGCCAATACCGGCGCTCGCGCCGCCGGCTGGCGAGCTCCCCGCGCCGCCTCCGCTGCCGAGATTGATTGCTCCCGCGCTGCCCGCGCTCGCTCCGCTACCCGCAGCTCCAGCGCCACCTCCGCCCCCCGTTCCCGTGGCGGCGCAGAGCCCGGCACTACAAAAGCCGCTCTGACAATCGTAGTCGTGCGCGCAGCTTTGCGCATTGGGGCAGCGCAGGCAGGTCGCGCCGCAATCACGATCGGTCTCCAGTCCGTCTTTTGCGCCGCTCCCGCAAGTGGTCGGCAAATGAGGCTGAATGAAAGGCAAGCCCTTGGCTACGTTCGTTCCCTCCCAATAGCTGTAACCGATCCAGATCCCGTTCGCAGCTCCGGCGGCAGTCGCGTGCAGATGATCGATCAGATTGGCGAATGCTTGGTGGCATGCGTCGGTGTCATCGGTCAGGTCGAGCTCGCCGAGATAAGCTTTGCGCTGGTTCGCGACGGCCCAGTCTTCGAACGGCTTGAGCTTGTCGACGTAGCCGCTCGCAGTGCACGTGCCGTCATAGTACTGGTGCACCTCGATCGCGAAGTTGTCGAGCGGGTCGTGCACGGTCTGCAGCACGGTACGATTGTCGGACCAGGAGAAGTCATTGGCCGTGGTCCAATCGGTGCCCGGCACGAAAATCAGGTTCTTCGCGCCATCCGCGCGGATGGCATCGACCGCTCGTTGCGCAGCGTCGACCCAAGTCGCGGCGGTGAGATCATGGGGCTCGTTCATCAAGCCGAAGATGAACGGCGCCGACGTGCTCGCGGAGCCGAACTCGTGCGCGAGCCGCCGCCACAAATCGACGAACGCCGCAACGGGCACCTCGGAAGAGCCGATGTGTTGGCCCGGATCCTCGGTGCCACGCCCAGTCACCTTGTAATAAGCGTAGTTGTGCACGTCGAGCAGCACGTTCGCGCCGAGATCGCGCCAAGCGTTGGCCGTCGCATGCAGCTTGGCCAAGTACGCGGCGTCGAAGTCCTGATTGAGGGTGGGCTGCAAGCGCTCCCATTGAAACGGCAGCCGCACGATGTTCATCCCGCTTGGCAGGGTATTGGTGGACGGAGTCGGCCAGCTGTAGGTTTTACCCTCGACACCCGGAATGGCGGGCCCCCAGCTCTCCTCAATCGCGGCCCCGAATCCCCGCTCTGCGCCGGAGAAGTTGTCCCCTTGAAAGAAGAGCCCCGGCGTCGTCACAGGCGCCGAGAGCTCGGATATCGGCTCCGAGCCGGCGTAACTCGAGCAGCCCGCGAGCGGCGCAAGCAAAGCGAGCGAGAGCACTGAAGCGGACGAAAAGAGCGAGCGGCGAATCGACATGGGTTGCACGCGCCCCCAAGTCGCATAGCGCGCGATTTCCCAGAAGATGACCGGCTCGCCGCCGGCGCGTTGCTAGAATTTTCCGTTGCGAGCAAACCTTGCCATGAAACCCGCACGCTAGGGACACGCGAGAGGCTGTGTGGCGACGACCAGATCGTCGATAGCGAGGTCGATGCCGGTTGCGTCGGTGGACGGCAGGGCTTCGACGACCGCCACGGAGATCGGACCCGGCAGCAACGTGACTGCGGCAGGCCGTTCGATCACCGACGAGCCATTGACGGAAAGTGAGATCGAGCCGGTGCTACCGAGATCGACCGTGAGTGTGAGGCACTGCCATTGATCGCGGAGCAGCGCGCCGGCAAGAGAGGGGTGAGTCGTGCCATTCGGGCTCACCTGCACCTCGAGCACGTCATCCGGCTTGGCTTCGACGCTGATCTTGCCGCTCATGCCCGCATCTCGATCCCACAGCTCGAACAGCGCGAGGTATTCGGGAATCGTGACTTGCGCTGGGATGTAGGCGTAAAAGCGCGCCGCGAGCACCCCGGACGAGACGGTTTGCGCGAGGCGCATTCTGGTCTGTGAGGTGCCTGAGGCTTGCGTCCGATAATGAATCGCACCTGCGCCCTGCTCAGCGCGGCAGTTTTCGATCGTCGCGCTCATGTCTTCGGAGATCCAAGTCGAATCCTCTGCCGGCAGCGGCGCGTCGAAGGTTTCGCACAGCAGCGCGCCCGCAACATCGCAGACAGGCGCCGGAGTGGCCGAGAGATCGCCATCGTGGGAGATCGGAAATTCCGAGCAAGTCCCGGCCGCCGGCGGTTTGGGCAAACAGATGCGCTGCGGCGCGCTGACGTTGCATTGAAACGCGCTGGCGAGCGCAGTTCCGCACACGCCATCCGCGCACTCGACATCGCTCACACAGGCGGCGGTGCACAAACCGCACAGGCAGCTGCCCGCGGCGCTGCAATCCTCGTCTTGCATGCAGGCTTTCAGCCAATTGGTGTTCGTGCCCGAGCTCTCGGGCTTCGGGCTGCAGCTGGCCAGAGACAGCCCGACCATGAGCGCGAGCCCCGCGGCGACCTTCCGTTTCACGATTCTTCTTCCGCTTCCTTGACCACTTGCCCAAAATAGAAGGTCACGCGCTGGAGCTCGTCGTCGGCGATCGGCGAGCGCTGATTGCAGCTCTCGACCTCGGTCCACAGCTCGTTCAGCTCCGCACGCGTGCGCTGCAGTAGACCGAGCACGCGCGGAGCGAGCGGGTGTTCGGCACGAATCTCGAACGTCAACGTGGTGCCGCCGGTCGTATCCGCGCTGGCCGAGCGCGTCTTACCGCGCCGCAGCTTGGTCGTGAGCGCGGTGGCAACGGCTTGAAAATGGTCGAACACCGCGGCTTCCCAGCCTGCCTCCGCGCCGACGGGCACGACCATGGCCGTGGCACTGAGCTGCCCCGCCGCATCCACGCTGATGCGGCCTTGATCTTTCAAGGCCGTGAGCGACATCGACACGATTTCTTCGTCGAGACCGAGGCGCTGCGCAAGCTCACTCGGCTGAGCGTCCCGGTGACGACAGAGGTCGAGCCAAACCAACGCCGCGGCGGTCTCGAGCTTGCCCTCGCGCGCGAGCAGCTTGCGATCCTCATCGCGAGTGACCGTGAACAGTGTCGAGGCACCGTTGCCCGCGCGGGAGACCAGCCCGCTTTGCGTGAGATCGTTCAACACCGCGCCGATCGCCTCTGGGTCGTCGTTCGGGAATCGATCCAGCAGCGCGCGTCGCGTTGCGCGGCCCTCGCGCTGCAATTGTTCGAGCACCGATTCCCAGAGCGTTTTGCCGGGCACGGTCGCGCTCTCCCGCAACCGCTGAACGCGCCGCTGATAGCTGCGGAGCGCCATGCCGAACATGTCCGCCACCACCTTGCGCGACAAGCCTTGGCCCTCGAGCTCTTCGGACAGCGTGAGGAAGACTTCATCGGCCAGGTGCGCGAGTGGCGCGCGGATCCCGGCCGTTGCCGAGAGCTGCGCGATGAGCACGGTCGTCTGACGGATGATCGAATCGGTGAGGAGCTTGATGTCCACGCGCTTAGCGTAACGAGAGTGCGCCCGAAAAGAGCGCACCGACCTTAGCACCGGCGCGCCCAGACTCCGCGTCTCGCGCGCTCGGCACCCCGGACCAGGGGATGACCGAAACGCCACCCTAGCCAGGGCGGAATCTCACTTTGAGAGGGCAAACTGGGTTGATGGTCACCGAATACGGTCGTAGCCTCCGCGACGCCGAGTCCGCTGTGAAAAGCACCAGGCCGCTCCGGTCGGACACGACCAGCTCATTGCGGTTCTGATATTGATCTTTGAGGTCGTGATCCGACGCGTGCGGCGTTATGGGCGCCGGCGTGGACCACGATCCCGCTCCAGCGTCGAAACGCATGGCAGCGACACGAAAATTCGACGATTCCTCGAAAGCGGGAACTGGCTCAGGATCGGTGTCGTGAAACACGATCAGACCATTGCCACGTCGATCTTATTCAATGTCGGGTGCGGCCGTGAACCGGATGAGCGGCAAAGTAGGCTCATAGGCGAGCTCGAGCATTACTCGCAGTCGCTGCTCGGAGCCTCGGGCGCTTGAGGCGAGCTTGAACGTCGAGGCGTGCAGCTCTGCGGGTCGTGTCGTGCCTTGTGAGCTTGGCTCGCGCCTTGCATTGGCGCCGCTGAGGCGAAGGCGATGAAGTCGACGCACGACATCGTGGCGCGTTGCGAGGCAGGCGAGATCTCGCCAGCGATAGCGCTCATGGAGCTGATGATGCTGATGCAAGACGCCGATACGGTGGGCGCGCTCGTGAACGAGCTCCGCGGCCGCTCCAGCGGGGCGACGGCGCTGAGCGAGCTGTTCAATCAGCACGAAAGCGGATGCCGACGCATCGGCGCCATGCTCAAGTCAGGGGTCGACTGCCCGCCCCAGGGCGCGTCCATCGCCGAAGGCGTAGCGTTCTGTCGAAAGCTGTTCGACTGGTCAGTAAGGCAGTCCGAGGCGGCTAGCGTTGCCTTGTATTCGCTGGGCAGCCCGGAGCTGTTGTCGACCGCAACTAGTGAAATCGTCGATCTGCTTCGCGGTTACGGCTTGCTCGCTTCAGGGCACACGGTTCTCGACCTGGGCTGCGGCGTGGGGCGCATGGAAGCTGCCCTGGCTGGCGAAGTCCGGCACATCCACGGCATCGATGTGTCCGGAGAGATGGTCGCCGCCGCTCGACGTCAGACCGCGGGTCTGCCCAATGTGAGCATTGCGCTATCTTCGGGTCTCGATCTTCAGCCGCTTTCGGACTCGTCCTTCGATCTGGTGCTTGCAGTGGACAGCTTCCCGTACGTGGTGCAAGCCGGCTGGGAGCTCGCAGTCACCATGTTTCGAGAAGCGGCGCGCGTATTACGCCCTGGGGGCGAGCTCTTGATCCTGAGCTTCTCGTACCGAGGCGATCGTGCACGGGATCGACAGGATGCACGAGCACTCGCCGAGCAGAACGGCTTCGAGCTGCTCGTCAATGGCGAGCTTCCTTTCCGGCTGTGGAACGGCGACGTGTATCGCTTACGTAGGACCGCGCAGGAAATGCGCAGCTGACTGCATCACAGATGTCCGATGGCGAGGGCACCAAACCGCAATCGCGTTGAGGCTCAAACTTCCTCGGAAGAACATCCGCTGTCGCTCTGCGTCAGCGCTTCGTTTCTGCCGACTCGTTTTCTCACCATCGGACGTACAACGCAGTGCAACTATCGTTCCGGTACGCCGCAGAGCGCGCGCTGGCGCCGTGCCAGTCACAGACCTTGGCAAAATCGCTGCCATGAGCCCAGCTCGCGCCGTCGTGCCTCAGGCGTCTCTTAACGCGGCGGGCCAAAGGGCTCTGAGGAGAGACGGCGCATGGCCTGAAGCATGCAGTCTGCGGATGAGTTGCCCGTCACCACGCGATGGGGTCGACGGAGCCATGGACGCGCGTCATGTCGGACCCATGCACCGCGTCCGTACTATTCCCCACGCGACACAACTGCCGCTCGGGGCCGCGCTATGGCGACGCGACGCGCGCGTCATCCGTGCTGTCCGGCCGCGGGGATTTCCGACACAGCCAGGATATTTGCGCCCAACGACACATCGAGAACACAAAACGTGAGCCGTCTAGCTCCAGTTGTCTCACTCTTAAGAGAGATGACGGCGGTGAAGAAGTCGAGCTCCCAGCGCTGCGCTGACTGCGGCAGCGACGTGTGTAGCGCTCAGTGCCGCCGTGAACGTCCCACTGCGCGGCCTCCGTCATCGGTAAACAGAAACAAGCAGCGTCCGGTCAGAGATACGCTCCCCGATATCGTCGACGACGACGAGCATGAAGACGACGATCAGCTGCAGACAAGGGGCGATTCGCGCACTGACGTGGCCAGGCCCAGCGGGGCAAGGACGCGATGACGCACGCCTCGTTGCACGGCACGAGTGCGACCCTCGCAGGCTTTCTCGAGCCTCTAAGCGCGCGCGAGGGAGCTGTTTTTGCCACGCTGCTCACCTTTTTTCGACAGCATGCGCCGGCTCTCGATGAGCAAGAGCTGCGCTATCGGCTCGCCGATCATGCTGTGCGGGTGTGCGCGGCGGAAGTGCTCGTGCACGAGAAGTGCGTCTCGCAAAGCCAGGAGCTTCGCGATCTACCTCCGATCTACGATTCAACAACGGCGCTAGCGGCCGCGTACGCAGTGCGCGCCGCCAAAGGCCTAGAGTCAGCGGCGCTGGCCGCCGAAAACGCAACGATTGCGGCAGCCAAGGTCGACGAGCCTGGTTTTGTCGGTGAGCAAGCCGCCTATGCAGTGTTGGCGCTGGTCGACTTCTATGTCGGACCCGATGAGAGGCGGCGGGTCTTGGGCGCAGTCGTCGGATTGCTCAACTCGCTGGCCCCGTAGAGTCGTTGTTGCGGGCTCTGCCGAGCAATCGAAGCGGGGGGTTAAAGCCAGTCGAAGCGCCCGCTGTGGGGCGCCAGGCGCAGTGACACAGCGCCGCCTCGCGAACGGGATCGGGGGTGGCGCGAGGCGGCGAGCGTGCTCAACGCGAGGTACCGCCAGTGGTCCCCGAGCCGCTGCCAGGCGTCATGCCGGAGCCCGAGCCAGGGTCGGGGCTAACGCCATCCGAACCCCTTGGGTCACCGGACTGCGTGCCGGCGTTGTTGTAGTCAGACGCATTGGGCTCGCCGGAAGTCGTGCCATTGGCGGGCGTCATGGCGCGGTCGTTCTCGTGATTGCACGCGGTGCCAATGAGCGCCAACCCCCAACAGAAGAGCAGATTTGATTTGAGCATGGTCTTGTCCTTTATTCAGCGACGCGCCGACGAGCCGCCGTTTTGCTTGCGCGGCGCCTTCGCAGCTTCGTTCTTTCCCGATGCGCTGCCCTGCTCTCGTTGATTCGCGTTGCCCGCCGAGCTCGAGCTCTTGGTGGGCTTTTGCGAGTTTGAACGAGTGCTAGCTTGCGGGGACTGTTTATTGTTCTTTTCGGTCGTAGCCATACGCGCCTCCTCAGCAAGCGGCGTGCCGTGCGCAGCACCAATCGAGAATCCGCGCAGCGCTCGGCCTGAGCTAGCTGGGCAAGTTCCAATGTCTAAGTCGCATTGCCGACCGACACCACACGAATGTCACGACTTCTCGATCCCAGTCACCCAATTCGGTGAGCGTGAATCCACGGACGGGCGGCACGGTTTCGAGAGCTTGTGACCGGGGCCCGGCCCAAGCTCTAGGGGCTGCGCGACGGTGCTGACGGAGCGAACGCACGCTCCACATTTCTTGCAGGAGCGCAGCCCATGCAAATCCTCAAATCCAGGCTCACCGGCAAAGTCGTCGTGCTGACGGGGGCGTCGAGCGGCTTAGGACGCGCTGCGGCGCTCGAGCTCGCTCGTCGCAAGGCGCGCTTGGTAATCGCCTCGCGACGCGCCGATTCGCTCGAGGACACCGCACGGCTGTGCCGGCAAGCAGGCGCAGAAGTCGTGTCGGTCGTGACGGACGTCACGAAAGAAGGCGACGTGGCGGCGCTGGCCAACCGCGCGCAACAGCTCACGGGAGACATCGATGTATGGGTCAATAACGCAGGCGTGACCGTCTTCGGGGAGCTCGCCACCACGCCGCTCGAGGCCCATCGCCGGGTGCTCGAGACCAATTTGTGGGGAGCGGTACACGGTGCGCGTGCCGTGGTGCCCCTATTTCGCCGTCAGGGGCAGGGTATCTTGATCAACGTCGGGTCCATCCTGAGCAAGGTGGGGCAGCCGTTCGTTCCCAGCTACGTGATTAGTAAATTTGCGCTGCGCGGCTTGAGTGAGGCGCTACGCGCCGAGCTCGCGGACCAGCCGGACATCCACGTGTGCACCCTGCTGCCGTACGCCATCGACACGCCGCATTTTCAGCTCGGCGCCAACCTCGTGGGAAGAAAGCCGTACGCCATGCCTCCCGCGCAGTCGCCCGAGCACGTGGCACTCCAGCTGGTGAGCCTGGCCGAGCGACCGCGGCGCGAGCTCCACGTGCCGCGCATCGCCGCGCTTGGCTTGGGGCTGCACGCCCTGTTTCCGCGTCTGGTCGAAAACGTCATTCACGACGCGCTCGGCCGCTGGCACTTTGGCGCGGCGCAGGAGATCAACGCCCAAGGAAACCTGTGGGCGGCGTCGGAAGAGCCGCCCCACGTGCACGGCAGACGCTCGCCCCAGCTCGGTCTAGCGTCGCTCGTCGGCTGGGTCTTCGGTCACTACGGTGCGCGCGGTGTGCGCGCTCTAGCGGGGCTCTAGGTGAACGAAGATGCCGAAATTTGGGCAACACGAGAGCTACGACGCGGTGGTGATCGGCTCCGGGCCGAACGGCCTTTCGGCGGCAATCGTGCTGCAGCAGGCGGGCCTTTCGACGTTGGTCATCGAGGCGCACCCCGAGCCCGGCGGTGGCACACGTACGGCCGAGCTGACTCTGCCGGGCTTCCTGCACGACGTCTGCTCTACGGTGCACCCGCTGGGCGTCGCATCACCTTTCTTTCGAACGCTCGACCTGCCCCGGCACGGCGTAAAGTGGTGCGAGCCGCCGCTCGCCCTGGCTCACGTGCTGCGTGACGGTTCGGTGTCCACGTTGGCTCGGTCGCTCAGCGAAACCGCGCAGGGCTTGGGCGATGACGAGCAGCCGTACCTCGACCTGATGTCACCCTTCGTCGAGCGCTCTACGGAGCTGCTTTACGAGATTTTGGGGCCCTTGCGGGTTCCGCGCGCGCCACTGTTGTTGGCCAAATTCGGCCTTTTGGCGCTGGGCTCGCTGGAAAGCTTCGCGAGGCGCAGCTTTTCAGGGGCGAGCGCGCAAGCCCTTCTCGCCGGCATGGGCGCGCACGCCATGCAGCCGCTGAGCGCCCCCGCCACCGCGTCATTTGGTCTCGTGCTCGCGCTAGCGGGTCACGTCGCAGGCTGGCCCGTAGCGCGCGGTGGCTCGCGGGCCATCAGCGACGCTTTGGTCCAGATCTTCCGCTTGCATGGCGGAGAGCTCACGTACGAACACGCCGTCGAGCGCTTTACCGAGCTGCCGCGTGCCAAGGCCTACTTGTTCGATGTTACGCCACGACAATTGTTGCACATCGCAGGGCACGAGCTGCCAAAGAGCTACCGCCAGCGTCTGCACGCCTTTCACTATGGCCCCGGAGTATTCAAGATGGATTGGGCGCTGGATGGGCCGGTGCCGTGGCGAAACCCGCGCTGCCGACAGGCGGCAACCGTGCACCTCTCGGGCACGTTGGCAGACGTCGCAAAGTCCGAGGCCGCCGTGCAGCGTGGGCATTTATCCGATCGCCCGTTCGTGATCTTCGTTCAACCCAGCTTGTTCGATGCCGAACGAGCGCCACCAGGAAAACACACAGCGTGGGCCTATTGTCACGTACCGCTGGGCTCCACCCAGGACGCATCGACGCTCATCGAGGAACAAATCGAAGAATTCGCGCCAGGCTTCCGCGAGCTCGTGCTCGCGCGCGCGACAATGAACAGCGAAGCCTTGGAACGCTACAACGCCAACTACGTCGGCGGCGACATCAACGGCGGCTCTGCGCTCCTCAGCCAGCTGTTCACTCGCCCCGTGGCGAGCATTGACCCGTATTCGACGCCCAACCCGCGGCTGTTTCTGTGCTCATCATCCACCCCCCCGGGGGGTGGCGTGCACGGCATGTGCGGATATTGGGCTGCCAGAAGCGCTCTTGGCAGTGTATTCGGCAAGCGCGCGGTGACCTTGGTCTGATGCTCGCCCGCCACGAACGCGGCAACAGCGAGCCACGCTCATGTCGGGAGCGCCGGCAAAACGGAGTGAGGTTGGAGACGTGGCGATGCGCCACAGCTCCCGTCGCATCGGCATCGAACGTGTCCGGAATTCACCGGACTTGGACGCGCCTGCGCGCCCGCTTCTGCTCGAACATGGTGCGTCGCGACCGCCACTGCTGGCGCGACGCCGGCAGCAAGGTATAACTCCCACGGATTACATGAAGTGTACCGGTTGCAGCGGTGATGTCTACCGAATGCCCAGAACATGGTGGGAGCGCCTACTAGGCGTCCGGCGTGCGGGTTCTTGCAGCCGGTGCGGCCGCCGCGTGCGCTCATTTTCGCCAGGACGGCAGCGCACGCCGTGAGCTCTGGGGCGCCTAAATGCCCCGCAGCGCCGTTCGACCTGGTCGATCACGTCGACTTTCGAGGAAGGCAAACGCGGCGCTGGCCGAGCTCACAGCGCTGACCGAAGCGCCGGCGGCCTCCACGGCGCCTTGGATGAGCAGCCTCGAATCGTCGTCGTCCTCGACGACCAGCAGGTCGAGGCCAGATAGCTCGTTAGGCGGGGGCAACGATGATTGGCGCT
>JBEQSW010000195.1:0-3793 GCA_040348565.1 Myxococcales bacterium
CCCGGTGTTCGGCTACGTGATTGGCGGCATCGGCGTCGCCAGCCTGGGCGTGTCGGGCGTGTTCTTCGCGCTGCGCGCCGGCAAGATTTCCGACCTCGACAAGGTGTGTCCCCCGCCCGACCGGCAGTGTCCGTCTCACGCGCAACAGGCGGATATCGACGCTGGCAAACTGAACACCACGATTGCCAACGTGACCTTGGCCGTCGGGGTCGCGGCCGTGGCGGGCGGCTTGGTCTTGGTGTTGACCAGCGGCCCAAGCACCGAGCCGTCGGTGGCCTTGGCGCCCTCTCCTGGTGGCGCGCAGCTGCTCGGTCGGTTCTAATTTCAGCATTTGGAGCGCGAGGACGGCGTGGCGCCGCACAATTCGTCGCCGAAATACGTGCCAAATACGCGGCATTACGTCGGAAGCCTCAGGCGGGGCTTGCGAATACCCGTACGTATTATGTAATTTCCCGCGCCTCTTGAAAGGCGATCTCCCCACGCATTGCGTCTCCCGTCACACGGTACGGGTCCGCTTCGGAGAAACCGACCTGATGGGCATCGTCCATCACGGCACCTACATCTCCTACTTCGAGGTCGGGCGCGTGGAGTACATGCGTCGCCGCGGCCTCGACTACCACTCGTGGACCCAGCTCGGTATCCACTTGCCGGTAGTCGAAGCGCACGTTCGCTATCGCCGGACTGCCCGCTTCGACGAGCTGCTCTGCATCGAAACCCGTTTGGCCGATCTGCAACGAGTGCAGATGCGCTTCGACTATCGGCTGCTGCGTCCCGAGGCCGGCAACGGCGGCGAGGAGCTAGTAGCGGAGGGTTACACGACGCTGGCCTGCGTCGGCCATGACCACGTCATCCGGCGCGTGCCGCAGGACGCCGAAGCCATCCTGCGTGGCCCCGAGCTGACGGAAGCACGCCCCGAGCCCGAGGTCAGCCAGGCCGATCGCCGCGCCTATGAAGGCGTCGTGCCCACATCTTCGTAACGGTTTATTGAAGTGGCGCTACTTCGCCATGCGCCTGAAGCGCAGCCGCAGGCGGAGCGCCCGATGCAGCCATCAAGTCGCCACGGAGCCGTGGTCGACCGTGCTAGCCTGGAGCAGACATGAGCGGACGGGGCCCCGACCCCAAAGACCTGCGCGCGTCCCTGGTTGACTCAGGCTGGTCAGTCGCACCTCCTCCGGCGGAAGCCGTGCAAATTCGCGCGCCCGCGGGCGACGCGCTGCTGCCCGAAGAGTCCGAGTCGCGCCGATTGCCGAACTACGAAGACCTGTCGCAAGCGCCGGTCGTCACCCAGATCGACACCGACATTCAAACGCGCCTGAAGGCCATGCAACGCGCGTCCCTGGCCGATTCACACCAGCCGCCGCTGCCCCCGCCGCCGCTGTCACGGCCTCCGCCGCCCTCGCTACCGCCACCTCCGCCGCCATCGGCGCCGGTGCGTCCGCGTTCGGAGGCGCCGCTGCCCAGCTTTCGCACGCCATCTGGGCCCGACGCCGAAGCGGCGTTCGAGCCTGACTCGGTGCCGGCGCTGCGCAACAGCGACTCGGAGCCGTCAGAATCCACCGAGGTGATCCCCCACGGCGCGGTTTGGCCGCCGAGTGATCCGCCGGCGCTGCGCTCGCGCGAGCTGCATGCGCAGCCGCACGTTGCGGATTTGCGCGCGCCCGCCTTGCCGGCGCTGTCCCTACCCACCGCGCCTTCGGTGCTGATGGCGTTGAAGCAGCGCGTCCACTTCGCGGGCGGAGAAGTGCCGCTGTGGAGCCTGCTGGCGCCCATGGTCATCTTGCTTTCGCTCGGCTCGGCCTTCGTGGCCGCGGCCCTCGGCAGGCCCGACGAAGACGCGCCAGCGGTGGCGGCCAGCGCCAGCCCGAGCGCGCAAGCGGCCCCCGCGCTCCCGAGCGCGCTCGCCTCCGCGGTCGAGGCGGCGCCGGAAGCACCAGCCACGCAAGCCCCCGCCCTGCCCGCAAGCTCCATCGACACCGAAGCGCTCGAAGCGCGCCACGCCGAGGAGCTGACCAAAGACGAAGCGCTGGCCCTCGCTTCGGCCCGACGCCAACGTGAAGTCGCGCGCATCGCGCTGTTGCGGCAAAAGTTGACGCGCGATCCGGGTCTGTTCAAAGACGCCGCGACGTTGGCCGAGCTGCGGCGCGCCGCCGAAGATCCGCTGACCGCGCCCGACGCGCTCACCGCCATGGCCGAAGCGCCCGGCCCGCTCAGCGCGGATCTGCTGTACGAGATGTGGACCGGCACCGTGGTGCGTAACGGCGCGACGGAGTTGGCGCGCTCTTTGGTGTTCAGCAAGGAAGTGCGAGCCAAAGCTTCGCCCGAGCTCGCGATCGCGCTCGACTTGCGCATCGCCGAAACTTGCGAGCAAAACCACGAGCTCTTGCCGCGCGTGACCGAAAAGGGCGACCGGCGCTCGCTGGCGCTGCTGGCCAAGCTGTCACGCCGCTTCGGCTGCGGCCCCAACAAGCGTTTGGATTGTTATCCCTGCTTGCGCGACGACAAGGCCGTGGACGACGCCATGGCGGCCGTGAAGAAGCGCCGCGAGCCCAAGCCTTTCTTGGGCAAGTAGGTCGAACCGTCACATGCCCAAGACCGAGATGCGCTTCGAGGTCGAAATCGCGGCGCCCGCCGCGCACGTGTATCGCGTGCTCACCGACTTTGCGAGCTACGAGCAGTGGAATCCCTTCCTCACCTCCGTGCGTGGCACGCTGGCCGTCGGCCAAAAGCTGAAGCTAGAAATGAGCCTGCCAGAGGGCAGAATTTACGAGCTCGAGCCCGAGGTCACGCAAGTGACTGAAAACGTCGAGCTGCGCTGGCGGGGGCGCTTCCTGTTGCCCGCCTTGCTCGAGGCCGAGCATTTCTTCCAACTCCAGGCGCGGTCCCCAACGTCCACCCTGCTGGTCCAAGGTCAAAATTTCTCGGGCTTTTTGCTACGCTTCGCCGGAAACGCCCTGACCCTGTCCGCGCGCGGCTCGGTCTATATGAATCAAGCACTGAAGAAGCGCGCCGAGAGCACGGCTGCGCTAAGATAGCGGGTCATGTACTTGCTGCGTGCGGAGCTCCACGGCGTGGGCCCGTTCGACCACCTCGAGCTTTCCTTCTGCGACGAGCACGATCAAGCGCGGCGCATGGTCGTGATTCACGGCGGAGGCGGCGTGGGCAAGACCAGCTTGCTGTCCGCGATTGGCACGTCTCGGCCCGGGCACGCCAGCGTGCAACAACCGCGCGCCGATCAGCCGAAGCCCTCGGACGGCAGCGCGCAGGCTTGGGCCAGCGCCGACTGGTTGCTCAGCCAAGACGATCCCGAGCGTCCCCATCCGCTGCGCGTTGCCAGCCCCAACGTCAAGCTTGCCGGCCCCGAAGACCAAGAGCTCACCCGGCGTCGCGAGCAAGCGTTGTTCGACCGCGTCGCGGGCGAAGGCGGCTTTGCATTTTTGTCGATTCCGGCCACGCGCTGGTTTTCACGGCAGCCCATCGCCATCTCGGCGCCCAGTCGAGGCGTGGCGCGCTACGACGTGAAGCAAGCCGCCGGTCTGGACGACGCCACGCGCTCCGATCTTTCGCGCGACACCAAGCAAGCTCTGGCGTACGCCGAAATCGGTGCGGCGCTGGCCGACCGCCGCCCGCTCGAAGGCGAGGTGAGGCTGGATGCGCTCGGCCCCGCCATGCACAAGGTCGTCGACCGGCTCGTCAGCCTCACGGGCTTCAACTACTTGGGTCTCGACGCGCTCAGCTGGGAGCCCATGTTCCGCGCCGCCGATGGCGCGCGGCTACCGTTCGACGCGCTGCCCAC
>JBEQSW010000222.1:0-6694 GCA_040348565.1 Myxococcales bacterium
CGAGCAGCGGCACGATGCTGACGAAGTACACGCTGCGCCAACCGTAGGCCGTGTGCAGCAAGAGCGGCACCACGCCCGCGCACACGATCGCGCCGAAGCCGCCGGCCGCACTCACCACCCCCATCACCGTGCCCCGCCCGCGCGCCGGGTACTCTTCGGCCGCGATGACCATGCTCGTGGCCCACTCGGCGATCAAGAAGATGCGCGCCAACATCTGGAGCAGCGCGAACACGTACACGTTCGGCGACAGGCCCGACAAGAACGTGAGCACGGTGTAGCCCGCGATGGTCGCGGTCAGCAGCGGCTTACGCCCCCAACGGTCGGCCTTACGAGCCAGCGCGAACGCCAAGATGGTGCCGCAATTGATGAAGCCGACCAAAAGCCCGCCGCCGAACTGATCGACGTGCAGATCGGCCCGTAAATTGGGCAAAATCTGAGTCAGCGCGAAGAAGTCATAGCCCTCGAAAAAGCTCGCGACGCTCAGGAAAACCAAGAGCCGTCGTTGATAACCGTCGAACGCGGGGGGCTTGTCCGTCGAAATCGAGCTCACTGCCGACCGTCGCTCATTCGATCAACCCCGCCTCGGGACTGGACGCGTTGGCATACAGCCGCTTCGGCATGCGCCCCGCCAAGAAGGCCTTGCGCCCCGCGATCACGCCGTCACGCATGGCCTCGGCCATCAGCACGGGCTTCTTGGCGTGCGCGATCGCGGTATTGAGCAGGATGCCGTCGCAGCCGAGCTCCATCGCGACGGCCGCGTCGCTCGCCGTGCCCACACCTGCATCCACGATCACCGGCACTTTGGCGTGCTCCAAAATAATCCGTAAATTGTAAGGGTTTCGGATACCGAGCCCCGAGCCGATGGGCGCCGCCAAGGGCATCACCGCGGCGCAGCCGAGGTCTTCCAGCTTGCGGCAAACGATCGGGTCGTCGATGCAGTACGGCAAGACCGTGAAGCCCTCTTTCACCAAAATCGCCGCGGCTTCGAGCGTTTGCTCGTTGTCCGGATACAGCGTCTTCGGGTCGCCGATGACCTCGAGCTTGACCAAATCGGCCATACCGAGCTCGCGCGCGAGCCGTAGCGTGCGCACCGCTTCATCCGCCGTGTAACAGCCCGCGGTGTTGGGGAGCAGCTTCCAGCGCTTGCTCTGAAGCAGCGTGAGGAGCGAGCCCGAGCTCTTGTCCTTGAGGTCGACGCGCCGTAGCGCAACCGTGATCAGCTCGGTGCCCGAGGCGGCCAAGGCTTCGGCGGTCTCGTCCACGCTTTGGTACTTGCCCGTGCCGACGATGAGCCGGGACTGGAACACGTGAGAGCCGATTTTGAGGCCATCTTGCTCGGTCATGAAGCACGGTTAGCGCTGCCCGAAGCGCGCGGCAACGCCAAAGCGCGCTACAGTGCGCCCGCGATGAGTGCCCCCCCGGCCAGCAGCGATCCGTCGATTCACCCGAGCGCATTCGTGGACCCGGGCAGTGAGATCGGCCCGGGCACGCGTGTTTGGCACTTCTCGCACGTGATGTCCGGCGCGCGCATCGGTCAGCACTGCACGATTGGGCAGAACGTTTTCGTCGCCAGTGGAGCCAAGATCGGTAACCACGTAAAAATTCAGAACAACGTCTCGGTGTACGACGGCGTCGAGCTGGAGGACTACGTCTTTTGCGGCCCCTCGTGCGTGTTCACCAACGTCAAGAATCCGCGGGCGGAGCTGTCGCGCAAGCACGCGTTCGTCACGACGCGCGTGCGCCGAGGCGCGACGCTCGGCGCGAACGCGACCGTGATTTGTGGCGCGGACTTGGGACGCTACTCCCTGCTCGGGGCTGGCGCGACCGTGAGCGGTGCCCACCCGGACTACTCCTTGTTGGTCGGCGTTCCTGCGCGGCGCATTGGCTGGGTGAGTCGACACGGGCATCGGCTCGAAGCGCGCGACGGAGACGGGAACTTGCTGTGCCCCGAGAGCCATTTTCGTTACCGCGAACAGCCGAGCGGAACCTTGAGCTGCCTCGATCACCCTGAAGATCTGCCCTTACCGTGAACATCCCTTTCTTCGACGGCACCGCGCAGACTGCCGCGCTGTTGCCAGAGCTACGTGCAGCCATGGACCGCGTCGTGCTCTCGCAGCGCTTCATCCTGGGCGAGGAAGTAGCGGCCTTCGAGCAAGAGATTGCGACGTACCTCGGCGTGCGGCACGCGATCGGCGTTTCATCGGGCACCGATGCACTCACGGTAGCCCTCTCCGCGCTCGACATTGGGCCCGGTGACGAAGTGATCACTACGCCGTACACCTTCTTCGCCACGACCGGCGCCATCTTGCGCGTCGGTGCCACGCCCGTGTTCGCCGACATCGAACCTGACGGGATGAATCTCGATCCTGAGCGAGTGTCAGCCGCGATCACCGAGCGCACCCGGGCCATCTTGCCCGTGCACTTGTTCGGTCAAGCGGCTGATCTCCGCGCCCTTGGCGCGCTCGCCAAGCAGCACGGGCTCGCGCTGATCGAAGACGCGGCCCAAGCCATCGGCGCGACCTTCGAAGCCAAGCGTGTCGGCTCGTTCGGAGATTTCGGCTGTTTCAGCTTCTTCCCAACCAAGAATTTGGGCGGTTTCGGCGACGGTGGCTTGGTCACCACGAACGACGAGCGCCTGGCAGGCATCGCGCGCTCGCTGCGTGGGCACGGCTTCTCGGTGAAGCACCATAGCCAGCGCTTGGGCGGCAACTATCGGCTCGATGCGCTGCAAGCCGCGGTCCTACGCGTGAAGCTGCCGCACCTCGATGGGTTCAACGCGCGTCGCCGCCAGCACGCCCAGCGTTACTCCGAGCTTGCATCGACCGCGCTGCGTTTGCCGCGTGAGCTATCGAACCGTCAGCACGTGTACAACCAGTTCGTCGTGCGCACGCCGTCGCGCGACCAGCTCGAGTCGCATTTGTTGGCGCGCGGCATTCGCACCGAGCGCTACTACCCCTACCCGATCCACCTGCAGGGGGCCTGTGCGCACCTCGGTCATCACGCCGGTGACTTTCCGGAAGCCGAGGCAGCCGCGAGCGAGTCGCTCGCGCTGCCCATTTTTCCGGAGCTAGAAGAGTGGATGGTTCGCGCCGTCGCTGGCGCCCTGGAAGACTTCCGTGCGTCGCCGCTACGCTGAGCGACTGAAAGTCGAACGCATCTGACGGATCAGGCGAAGCCGGCCTTGCGTGAGGTCGCGGTCGGGCCCTCGATGGCGCCCGCATACACGTCACTCAACGCGAGCAAATACAGCTCACCGCGATTGGTGCGCGCATGCACGAGCTTGCCGTCGATGCGCATGGCCTCGACGCGGCCCACCGTGAGCCCGGCGCCGCCATAGGCGACGTACAGGGTAAACAGGCGGCCATCGGCAGCCGCAACCCAGCCCTTGTCGTCCTTCTTTGCTTCAGCGGCGCTGAGCAGCGCGGTCAGGTGCTCTTCGGTCATGGGACTAAACTTTTTCTTTTCCGGCCCCGAAGTCAAGGCAGGCACGCTTTTCTCGTGGAGGCTCGGGCAACTCGCTCTATCGTGCCTGGGTGGCCGAGCGCGGAGTAGCCGAGAAAGCGACCGATTCGGGTGCGACCGCCGCCCCAGACCAATCTACGCACGCGCACGGCCCGGAAGCGGGCGGCGAGCCCCACATCGTGGTCACCTCCCTCACCAAGAGCTTCGGGGAGACCAAAGTGCTCACCGACGTGAACATGAAGATCGGCCGCGGGCACATCGCGGTCATCATCGGCGGCTCCGGCGCGGGCAAGACCACACTGCTGCGTATCTTGATCGGCCTCGAGCGGGCAACGTCGGGAGAGGTGCTGATCTCGGGCAAAGACATCACCGGCATGAACGACCGGCAACTGAACGAGATGCGCCGCAAGTTCGGCATGGTCTTTCAGTACTCAGCCCTGCTCGACTCGATGAACGTGATGGACAACGTCGCGTTCCCGATGCGCGAGCACACGAAAAAGAAAGACAAAGAAATTCAAGCCGAGGTCACGAAGAAGCTCAACTCACTCGGCTTGAAGGACGTTGAAAACCGCTTCCCGAGTCAGCTATCCGGCGGCATGCGAAAGCGCGTGGCCCTCGCGCGTGCGTTGATGCTCGAGCCAGAGATCATCGTCTACGACGAGCCCACGAGCGGGCTCGACCCAGTAACGAGCCGCCTGGTCGACGACTTGATCCTCGAGACACGCAAGAACTTCGGGGTCACGAGCGTGATCATCTCCCACGACATGGTGGGTGCCCTGCAAATTGCCGATGAGATCTACCTGCTCTCCAAAGGCAGCATCGTGGCCTCCGGTTCGCCGGAAGAGCTCATCGCTGGCAATAACGAGCTGTTTCACCAATTCCTCGAATCGAGCGGCGCGCCCGATCACGCCCCGGCGCATAAAAAGCCAGAACAAGCCGACGCCGTGGAAGCTCTACCGACTTGAGCTCTATCCCCCTCTTGCAGGACAATTGCCATGACCGATCCCTCGCGCACGTACTTGGTTACTGGGGCAGCTGGCTTCATCGGTAGCCACACCGCAATCCGCCTACTCGAGCGCGGCGACCACGTCGTCGGGCTCGACAACTTCAACGATTACTACGACCCCGCGCGCAAACGCGCCAACCTTGCGGACGTAGAACGCGCGGCGCAGCACAGCGGCAGCTTGACCTTCGTCGAAGGCGACATCCGCGATCGCGCGCTACTCGGCGGCTTGTTCGAAAAGCACGCCTTCAGCGGCGTCGCGCACCTAGCAGCCATGGCCGGCGTCCGCGCTTCCGTCGAAAATCCGTGGCTCTATTACGAGTGCAACCTGACCGGCACGCTCAACTTGCTCGACGCCACGCAGCGGCATAGCAACCCCAATTTCGTGCTGGCTTCGACGTCCTCGGCGTACGGCAACACCGAGCGCATCCCGTTCGTCGAGACGGACACGGCCGATCGCCCCCTCGCCCCCTACCCTGCCAGCAAACGCTCGGCCGAGTTGCTCGGGCACTCCTATCACCACATGCAAGGCGTCGACTTCACCGCGCTTCGCTTCTTCACCGTGTATGGCCCTCGCGGTCGACCGGACATGATGACCTACAAGATCCTGGACGCGATCCGCACCGGCAAGCCGATGTCCCTGTTCAACGGCGGCAACATGCACCGCGACTGGACCTTCGTCGGTGATGTCGTCTCGGGCGTGGTCGCCGCACTCGACAAGCGCCTCGGCTACGAAGTCATCAACATTGGGCGCGGCGAGCCCGTCCTCGTCGCCGAGTTCATCAAGTTCTTCGAGCAGCTCGCCGGCAAGAAGGCCCCTTTCAAGTCCGAGCCGATGATGAAGGCCGATGTGGACTTCACGTTTGCCAACATCGACAAGGCCAAGGCGCTTCTTGGCTACGATCCGAAAGTGTCGGTGGAAGAGGGCGTGCGGCGGTTTTATGAGTGGTATGTGGGCGCGGTGGGGGATCCCGCGGCTTAGGAGCCAGCTGACGGTGGCTAGGCCGACGGCGAAATCTCTCGAAAGAACTGCTCCAGCCCGGTCACGTGACGCCGACCGCTGAATTCATGGGCCGCGCGCCAGGCACCGAGCTGCAATTGGTGGTGATGGCCGGGGTCCCTCAGCGCTCGCTCGAGTGCCCCTGCCAGCGTTCGAGAGCCAAACGGTTCTGCGAGCTCGCCGCTCACGCCCGGCTCAAGCCAATCGACGATGCCACCGGCGCGATAGGCTACCGCTGGTACGCCGAGCGACCCGGCTTCGATCCCCACCATTCCGAACGGCTCCGGCCACTGGCTGGGCACGATCAGCACGTCGGCGTTGCGGAGCAGTGTGAGCCGCCGCTCGGAGTCGACCCAGCCGGGAAAGTCGACCGATACGTCCAGCTCTCTTGCAAGCCGCTGACAGCGGGCCAACTCCGGGCCATCGCCGGCCATCGTCAGGGAGATCGCCCGATCGCGCAAGCTGCCCTGGCAGCGAGCCACGGCTTGGATCGCACGTACCGCGCCTTTGCCAGCCGTGAATCGACCCAAGAAGAGCACGCGACTCGGGATATCACGTAAGCTTGGCGGAATCGCGTCCGGCTCGAGATTGCCCGGTGGCGGCAGAACGCGCACGTTGCGATCGTCGGTCCCGTTCTGCAGATAAACTTGGCGCATGTATTCGCTGGCGACGACCACACCGGCTAAGCTATGCAAGACTTTCTCACGAGCGCGCTGCGCCGCGTACACGTTCAATAGCTGAATGGGACTTCGTGCGCCGCAACCGCGCAAATAGTTGATGGGCAGACACGCCGAACCGAACGGCCGCGTGCAAAGCTGCAGCGTCGGCAGGTGGTGGACCTTCCAACCGGTCGCGCACGTGCCATAGAAAGCATGCGCAAAAAGGACGGCCCGGAATCGCTCGGCTAGCGCGAGGTCGAGCGACTCGTCGGACGCCCCCTGTAGAAAAACGATATCCGGGCGAAAGTTAGCGACTTCGAACAGATACTCTGCCCGATTCATGGCACCCGAATTCCAACGCTGCATCGCCGGGAGCCCTCGATCTACCGCTTGTTCGGGATTGCTGGCTGCGCGCTCGAATGCGAACGCCACGTCGTGCCCGCGCCCCAGCAAGGTTCGCAAGAGCCACGTGAGGTACGTTTCAGCGCCACCTACGACTGCCTGATTCGCTCCTGTCACTACAATCCGCACCGCTGGACTTTGCCACGAGCCAGCGCCCGGCGACGACCA
>JBEQSW010000259.1:0-48666 GCA_040348565.1 Myxococcales bacterium
GCCACGAGCACTTCAATAGGCGTCACACTTTACGAATCGATGTCGCTTCGCGAACCTCCACGACACAAGTGCGCGTCGGTTCAGTGGCTGAGAGCTCGGCCTTGTTGCGCGCGCGGCGTCGGACTAACGTCAGCGCCAATGTTTTCGAAACGGGTGGCGGCGGTATTGACGGGTTTGTGTTGTTGCCTGGTGACCTCGTTGTCACAGGCGCAATGCAGTAAAGACACGGACTGCAAAGGCGATCGGGTGTGCGAAGGTGGCGCGTGCGTGACCCCCAAAGCGACGCCGCCGGCAGCTCTCGCCGCACCGGAGGGCGCCGCGACCGGCAGCGCGCCCGCCGCGGCACCGCCTGCAGCAGCAGCGCCACCGCCCGCAGCCGCCCCCGCCCCGCCCTACGAGGAGCCACGCAACCCGTCGGTCCCAGACGACAAGCCGCGGATGCAGCGACACTCGAGCGGCATGATGGCCGGCGGCATCGTGATGGTGTCGTTCGCGCCGATCGCGCTGTTGGTGGTGATGGTGGCCAACATCGAGCAGAAAGCGTGCGAAAACGGCACCTACTACTCCGGCAGCAGGGACGCTCCGGGCATCAACTGTGGACGCTTCGATCCGACCATCTATGGCGGACTCGTGACCGCAGCCGCGCTGGTGGGCGTAGGCATCCCGATGATCGTGATCGGCGGCAAGAAAGAGCCGGTCGGCACCGCGAGCCTTGCGCCGTGGGCATCGCCACACGGCGCTGGGCTCGGGCTGCGCTTCGACCTGTAGCGACTACTCCTTCGCGGCCGCGGCGGCGCCGTACTTCGGCAAGTTGCCGAAGTTGAAGCCCAAGCCGAAAACGTAAATCAGCGACGAGTCTTCGTTGGAGCCTTTGAGTGTCTTCAAGAACGTGACTTCCGGATGGATCGCGAAGCGTTCCGAAACGCGGAAGTCGAAACCGAGACCGGGGCGGAGCATGATGCCGCTGCTGCCGGTGGCCGAGTCCCGACCGGCGGAGCCGTTGGTCGACGCGGTCGCGATGCCGTAGCTGACACCCAAGGTCGGAACGATCGATACGGAATCACCGAGGTTGATGCCGAGCATCAAAGGCGCATTCAGGTAGATGACGCCGATGGACGTGTTTTGGCCGCCGGAAGAGGCCGAGTAGTAGAAGCCCTGAAAGCCGGGGTCGATCGCCATGTCGAACGACTCGCTCTTGAGAAAGTTCCATTTCACGTCCGCGCCGATGGAGCTCAAGTTCGCGATGCGGGCACCGATGTCGACGGTGTCGGCGACACCGATGCGCATCGTGTAAGTCGGAAACGTCGGAATGGCCCCGCTGGAATCCGTATTGGTTTCCGCATCGTGGGCGCTGAAGCCAAACCCTTCCGCCGCTAGCGAGTGTTGAATCTTCCCGACCGGCGTCGTGCGGGGCGTACCGTACGTATTCGGATTCGGGCAGCCCGTGCACAGCGCCGCCGCCGCGCAAATCGCACCCATCCGCATCCCAAGCATAGTGATATTTCGCATTCCCTCGTTCTCCTCGACCCGCCAAGATAGGCCAAACCTTCGACGATGGATAGCATTGGTTTCTTCAAACGAGCGGTGGGATAGTGTGAGCACGATGCGACAGAGGATGGTTTGGGGGGTTTTGGTTGGCAGCGTCAGTAGCCTGTTATTGGCGGCTACCGCTCATGCTCAATGCAGCAAAGATACTGATTGTAAGGGAGACCGAGTGTGTGAAGAGGGCGCCTGCGTCGCTCCGCCCCCAGATGCCGCCAGTGATGCAAGTCCGGTCGGAGGCCCGGTTGCGGGCGCGGCTCCGCCTTCGGCGCCGACGACCAGCAGCGGAGCCGTGGCCGGTCCCGCGGTGGTCCCGCCCTTGGCCGAGCCTCCTTCGCAAACCTCGGACAATCCGCGCCAGCCCCTAGCCGGCCCCGCCATGCGTCGCCATTCGACCGGCATGATGGCGGGCGGGATCGTGATGGTGTCGTTCGTACCCATCGCGTTGCTCGCGGCCTGGGTCGCGGACCTCGCGCAGTCCGACTGCGAAGGCAACGGCTTGTTTTCGATAGATGGCGGCGAGTCGCGCAACACCGGCGTCGACTGCGGCCGCTTCGACGCCACGATTTACGGGGGACTGGCGACGGCGGCGGTCCTCGCCGGGGTGGGCATTCCCATGATCGTGATCGGCGGCAAAAAAGAGCCCGCCGGTTTTGCGCGCGTCACGCCTTGGGCAACCCCGCACGCCGCCGGGCTCGGGCTGCGCCTCGATCTGTGACGAGGCGGCGCGGGCTAGCGTTCGGCGCCGTCCGGATCGTGCAAGAAGCAGCGACAAAGACCGCCCGGGACGGCAAACCACGTGGGTTCTTCCGCGGCGCAGCGGCTAAACGCCTCCGGACAGCGCGCTCGAAAACGACAACCGGACGCGCGCGCTCCGGGGGCGGACGGCGCAGGCTCGGTCGCAGCGCCGAGCAAGCCGCGCGTGTACGGGTGGTGGGGATGGCTCACCAAGTCCGCGCTGGCGCCGCTCTCGACCAGCTGACCTTCGTGCATCACCACGACTTCGTCGGAGATGGCGGACGCGACCTGCAGGCTGGGGGTGAGCACCAGGCACGACAGCGTCTGCTCGTCCTGAAGGCGACGGATCTCGGCGAGCAACGGTTGGCGCGCGCTGTCGTCGATGGCTTCGAAGGCCTCGTCGAAGATGAGTAGCTTCACCGCACCCGCGCGCAGCGCCGCCAGGTGCGCCGGTTGTCCCACCGTCTCCGCGGTCAGCAGCAGAATCTGGGCCAGGGCTCGACGCCGCTCGGCATCGTCCAGCGCGGCCAAGTCCTTGCCGGCGAGCAGCACCCGTCCCGCGCTGCTGGGAACGAGCCGCGCGATGGCCCGACCGAGCGTGGTCTTGCCGGCGCCGGCTTCACCCACCACGGCTACGGTCTGGCCTCGAAGCACGCGTAGCTCGACGCGGTCGAGCACCTTCAGCTGACCGACGGTGCGCCGCAGCAGCCCCTGCTTCACCGGCAACTCGACCGAAAGCCCTTCCACGCTCAGCTGCGGAACGCGCGAGCCGGAACGCAGCTTGCGTGTGGCGTCGTCGCTCGACAATGCACGCCATCGTGTCACCGCTCGGGGCCCAGGGCAATCTTGACCGGCGCCGAGCGCGGGGGGCATAGTCCGGGCGGCATTCATGCGGACGAAATGGCTGCTCATCGCGCTGCCACTAGCCATTCTCGCGCTACTTCTGCAGTCGTCGCTATGGGTGCCCACCTACGCCAGCCAAGCCAAGGGCAATCCGGGGCGGCTGGTCACTTTCCTGCGCGCCAGCATCGGTGAGGCCAAGCAGCTCAACCCGATCATCTCCTCCGATCAGGGCGCTTCGCAGGTGATGGACGACAACATCTTCGAAGGGCTGGTGACGGCGGACGAGAATTTGAAGCTCGTCCCCAAGCTGGCCCAACGTTGGGACGTGAGCGAAGACGCTTACCTCGCCGTGTTACCCGAGCGGCGCTTGAAAGACGGCGCGCCCGCCACCGGCGCCCTGTTGCGCGAACGCGTCGAGGCGGCGTGGCGGCAGGGGCTGCTCGGCGGGGTGGAGGCCAGCATCGTGGGCGTGGAGCTTGCCCCGGGCGAAGTGCGCGACGCCACCGAGACGGTGCTGGTCAAGAACGCCAAGGGTAAGGACGAGCCCACGGACGTGGAGCTTTCGATCACCGTGCCCGAGCGGGTGCGCATTCGTCTTTCCAAGGTCGAGCCGCAGCTGTTCGACCGGCTAGAAGCGGTGCTGGGCAGCGCCTACTTCGCCAAGCTCGAGTCGCTGGCGCCCTTCAAGCTGAAAAAGCCGGAGCTGATGGCGGCGGTGCAGCCCAAGCTGCCGGAGCTGTTGCCGGTCGGCGAGCACAACCCGATCATCACCTTTCACCTGCGAGCGGGCGTGCGCTGGCACGACGGCGTGCCGCTCACGGCTGACGACGTGAAGTTCACCTACGAAGCCATCGTCGACCCGCGCAACAGCTCGCCGCGTGCCAGCTCGTTCGAGTCGATCAAAGCCGTGGAAGTGGTGGACGAGCTTACGGCCAAGGTCGTCTACAAACGGCTGTACGCCCCGGCCATCCTCGACTGGACGATCGGGCTCATTCCTCGCCACGCGCTGGACGACGCCGCCCTCGCGCGCGAGGCCAACGCGCGAGGCTTGTCCAGCGACGAGCGCAAGAAGCTGTCGATTCGCACCAGTGACTTCAACCGCCACCCGATCGGCACCGGCCCCTACCAGCTCCGAGAGTGGCAGCCGAATCAGTTCATTCACCTCACCCGCACCGACCGCTATTGGGAGCGGAAGCCCGAGTATCGCGACCTGTATTTTCGCGCCATTCCCGACTACCTGACGATGGAGCTGGAGTTCGGGGCCGGGGCCCTGGACATGTACGATGCCTTGCCGCACCAGGCCGAGCGCTACCGGCACGACGACCGCTATCAGGTCTTGTCCAGCAACGAAGGTTACTACTCGTACATCGGCTACAACATGCGCCGACCGCTGTTCCAAGACGCCCGTGTGCGTCGCGCGCTGGGCATGGCCGTCGACGTGAGCGCCATCATCAAATACGTGCTGTCCGGCGAGGGCAAGCGCTCGACGGGACCGTACTACTCGAACACGCTGTTCAACGACACCACGCTGCCGCCCCTTCCCTACGACCCGAAAGGCGCGCTGGAGCTCTTGGGTCAGGCCGGCTGGCACAAAAACGCGCGTGGCCTACTCGAAAAAGACGGGCAAATTTTCGCGTTTACGCTGGTGACCAACAACGGCAACCCCCAGCGCAAAGCCATCATGACCATTGCCCAGGAAGCGTGGCGCAAGCTGGGCATCGACATCAAAGTGCAAGCCTTCGAGTGGACGGTATTTCTCGAAGAATTCGTGGAGACCGACAACTTCGACGCCATCGTGCTGGCTTGGGGCGGCGGCGGCATGAACCCGGATTTGCACACCATCTGGCACTCGAGCCAGACCCACCACTACGAGCAGAACCACGTCGGCTACCAGAGCCCCCGCGCCGACGAGCTGATCATGAAGATTCGCGCGACGTACGACGCGGACGAGCAGGTGCGGTTGGCTCACCAACTGCATCGCATCATCGCCGAAGACCAGCCGTACACGTTCTTGTACGAGCCGCTCAAACCCCAAGTCTTCGACAAACGCATCGCCATCGTCAATCGGAGCCCCGACGGTCGCGAGACCATCGAAAAGATCAAGACGCCGCCGTCGGGCTCGGTGCTGCAGTTCTTCAACAAGTGGCGCAAGTTCCCGGACGTGCCCCAATACTCGGCCCAGTAGCCCCATGAATCCGTCACCGAGCAAAGCCAGGAGCGTCCGCTGATGTGGCGCTTTCTGACGCGCACACTGTTTCAGCGGCTGCTCTTGCTCGTGTTCATCTCGATCATTTCGCACGCGGTCGTGCACCTGGCGCCGGGCGAGCCGACCGCCGTCGATCCGATGAACCCGATGATGAAGGCGGCGGACATCGCGCGCATCCGCCAAGCCTTCCACCTCGACGATCCGATTTATCTGCAATATTTCCACTGGTTGCGCGATCTACTGACCGGCAACCTAAAATCGTTCCAAAACGGTTTGCCGGTCCTGCCGCAGATTTGGGATCGGTTTCTGAACTCACTGCCGCTGTTCGTGTGCACCACGTTGGTGGTGTGGACGCTGTCGTTCCCGACCGGCATCCACGCGGCGCTGAAACGCGGCTCGAGCTACGACCGCGCCACGACGTTCATCGCCTACGCCTTGATCTCGGTGCCCGGCTTCTTTCTTTCGTACCTGCTGATCATGGCCGTGGTGCAGACGTTCCACCTGCCGGTGATCGGCCTGCGCACCTTCGGCTCCGAGGGCGCGCCCGCGGCGGTTCGCGGTATGGATCGCATCTGGCATTTGGTGATTCCGTCGTTGATGGCGGCCCTGACCGGCATCGCGGTGTTGTCGCGCTACGTGCGCTCGCAAATGCTCGACGTCATCGACCAAGACTACGTGCGCACCGCGCGCGCCAAAGGACTGGACGAAGACACGGTCGTGTACGGGCACGCGCTGCGCAACGCGCTCTTGCCGTTCGTCACCATGTTCGGCTTCTTGCTGCCGGGGCTGATCAGCGGCTCGGTGATCTTCGAGCAGATCTTCGCCTGGCCCGGCCTGGGCTTGCTCGGCTACGAAGCCATTCTGGCCCGAGATTTTCCGATGATTTTGACGCTCAACTTCATCGCCGCCGCGCTCACGCTGTTCGGCATCCTGCTGTCCGACATCCTGTACGCCGTCGTCGACCCGAGGATTCGCGTCCAATGAGCAACGCTATGCCCTCCGCCGAGCGGCTTGCCCCCGCCGAGACGCCGTTTCAGCAGGTGTGGCGCACCTTCCGCAAGGATCGGCTGGCGGTGGCGGGGCTGTACGTGTTGGTGGCGCTGGTCGTCCTGGCATTGCTCGGCAAGCTGCTCACGGAATGGTGGGTCGTCTTCGATCCGACCACGGTGCGCCTGCCCGACAAGCTCCGCCCGCCGTTCAGCGCAGCATCTGCTGAATTGCAGGCCGCGCAGCTGCCCACGTGGGGCATCTATCCGTTCGGCACCGACGAGCTGGGGCGCAACGTATTCGCTCGCATGCTGCAAGGCTCGTTCATCTCATTGTCGGTCGGAATCGTGGCCGTCAGCATCTCGCTGGTCATCGGCGTGAGCCTGGGCGGCGTGGCCGGCTTCTACGGCCAGCGCAAGTGGGGGCCGTTCAGCGTGGACGGCTTGATCATGCGTTTTACCGACGTGGTGCTGTGCTTCCCCACGTTTTTCTTGATTCTCACCGTGGTGGCGCTGCTGCCGCCCAGCATCTACAACATCATGATCGTCATCGGCATGACGAGCTGGATGGGCACAGCGCGCTTCGTGCGCGCCGAGTTCCTATCGCTGCGTGAGCGTGATTTCGTGACCGCCGCCCAAGCGCTGGGCTTGCCGGAATGGCGCATCATCTTCCGCCACATGGTGCCCAATGCCATGGCGCCGGTGTTCGTTTCAGCCAGCATCGACGTCGCGCAGGCGATTTTGACCGAGTCGGCGCTGTCCTTCTTGGGCTTCGGGGTACGGCCGCCGTTCGCCACCTGGGGCAACATCTTGGCCGACGGCCGCAGCTATATCCTCGACGCGCCCTGGCTGTTCGCCATCCCGGGCACGGCCATTTTGATCGTAGTGCTCGCCTTCAACCTGGTGGGTGAAGGTTTGCGCGATGCCATGAACCCGCGCCTCAGAAAGCGAGCCGGTTGATGGCGGCCGTCCCCGAGCCCGGCGCGCCGTTGCTCTCGATTCGCGACTTGCACGTCGAGTTCGAGACCGACTCGGGCAGCGTGCCCGCGGTGCGGGGAGTCGATTTGGAGCTTGGCGCCGGTGAAACCGTAGCGCTCGTGGGCGAGTCGGGCTGCGGCAAATCCGTCACCGCCCTGGCCGTGATGCGGCTCATGACCGGGCGCGTCGCTGGCGGCAGCATCAGCTTCGAAGGCAAAGACCTGGCGCGCTTGCCCGAGCCCGAGATGCGACGCATCCGCGGCGCGCAAATCGGCATGATTTTTCAAGAGCCGATGACCTCGCTCAACCCCGTCTTCAAGATTGGGCGGCAAATCGAGGAAGTGTTGGTGCTGCACCAGCGCCTGGGGCCCGCCGCCGCGCGGGTTCAAGCGTTGGACCTACTGCGCCGCGTCGGTATCCCCTCCCCCGAGCAGCGTGCCGAGCAATACCCGCACGAGCTGTCGGGCGGCATGAAGCAGCGGGTGATGATCGCCATCGCCATCGCCTGCAAGCCCAAGCTGTTGATCGCCGACGAGCCCACGACCGCGCTCGACGTGACCATTCAGGCGCAGATCATGGCGCTGCTCAAGTCGCTCAAAGACGAGCTGAACATGGCGGTCTTGCTCATTACCCACGATTTGGGGGTGGTCGCGCATTTTGCCGAACGAGTCGACGTGATGTACGCCGGCAAAATCGTCGAGCACGGAAGCGTGCGCGACATCTTCAAGCGGCCCGCCCACCCCTACACGCGCGCGTTGCTGGCCGGCTTGCCCCATGCGTCCGCCGTCGGCAAACGGCTGGAAGCCATCCCCGGCCGTGTGCCCTCTCCCAAGATGTTGCCGCCCGGGTGCGCGTTTTGCGCGCGCTGCAAGCACGCTTTCGAGCCTTGCGAACCCCTGCAGCCGCCCGCCTTCACCATCGCCCCGGCGCACACCGCCGCCTGCTGGCTGCACGACCCCGAGCGCGCGCAACGCCAACCCTAGGCTTTCGACGGGCTCTGGTGAGCCGTGGTAACGTCCGCCGAAGCCGCCATGCCTTCCGCTGCCTCAGCCGTCAGCGCCCCGAAAGAAGAAGCCGCGGAGGCGCTCGTCGAGGTAACCGGGCTGCGCAAATACTTTCCGGTGCGCGGCGGGCTGTTCGGGGGCGTGGTGGAGCAAGTGCGCGCGGTCGAGGACGTATCGTTCTCGATCAAGAAGGGCGAGACGCTGGGCCTCGTCGGTGAGTCGGGCTGTGGCAAAACCACCGTCGGCCGCATGCTGCTGCGACTGCTGGAACCGACGAGCGGAAGCGTGCGCTTTGCCGGGCAAGAGCTGCAAAAGCTGGGCAGCGCCGAGCTCAGGCGGCTGCGCCCGCGCATGCAGATCATCTTTCAGGATCCGTATTCGTCGCTCAACCCGCGGCGCACGGTGGGCGACGCCATTGCCGAGCCCATGTTCGTGCACGGCCTGGCTCGCGGCGCCGACTTGGACAAGCGCGTCGCCGAGCTACTGGAGCGCGTAGGGCTGCCGGGCAGCTACCGCAGCCGCTACCCACACGAGTTCTCGGGGGGCCAGCGCCAGCGCGTTTGTATCGCGCGCGCGCTGGCGCTCGGTCCCGAGTTCATCGTGTGCGACGAAGCGGTCTCGGCCCTCGACATCTCGATCCAAGCCCAAATCCTCAATCTGCTCGGCGACTTGCAAGACGAGCTGGGTCTCACTTATCTGTTCATCAGTCACAACCTGAACGTCGTCCGGCACATTGCCGACCGCATTGCCGTGATGTACTTGGGCAGCCTGGTCGAGCTGGCCGATGCCGAGACGCTGTTCAGCGCGCCCCAGCATCCGTATACGCGCGCGCTGCTTTCGGCCAATCCCTTGCCGGATCCGGACGTGCCGCTGTCGCCGATATTACTCAAGGGTGAAATCCCCTCGCCGCTGCATCCTCCGTCCGGGTGCCGCTTTCATACGCGCTGTCCCGACGCCTTCGAGCCCTGCAGCAGCGTGGTGCCCGAAGCGCGCCTGGTGAGCGGCAAGGGCACCCCCAGCCCGCACTCCGTTTGGTGTCACCTGTACGACGATGCGCCGAAACCTGATTAGCGCGCTGTTGGTGCTGCTGGCGGCACTGCTGGTCGTCGGGCTCACCTTGTCGCGCTCCACGCGCGGGCGAGCCGAGCTGCGGCTCGTCAACGGCACCGAGCCCAAGACCCTCGATCCACACCTGGCCACCGGCGAGCCCGAGCATCGCATCACCGAGGCCGTGTTCGAGGGGCTGGCGCGCCTCGATTCGCGCTCGTTGGAGCCCGCGCCCGGCGTGGCCGAAAGCTGGGACATCACCCCCGACGGCAAGCAGTACACGTTCCACCTGCGCCACGACGCGCGCTGGAGCGACGGGCGCCCCGTCACTGCCCACGACTTCACCTACTCTTGGCGACGGCTGCAAGATCCCACTTTGGGCGCGGAATACGCGTACATCATGCACATGGTGCGCTACGCGGAAGCGCGCAACACCTACGGCGCGCAGGCCGAGGCGCTCCAGGGCCCAGTGCAGAAGGCGCTCGGCGAGCTGCTCACGCGCTTTCCCGGCGCTGTCCCCAAGCGCGCCATCCGCGATTTCGACAAGGCGCTCGACCTGCACGCCACCTTGAAAGGCACCCCCAACCCCAAGCTGCGCGCGTTTCTGATACGCAAAGACGAAGACGCGACGTCCGCCGAGCTGAGCGAGCTACGCGCGGAGCTTTTGGCCGAAGGCGCTCGCCGGCGCGCGCTCTACCAAGAAGCCGAAAAACACTTCGGCGTCGACGCGGGCGTGTACGCCACCGACGACTACACTTTGGTGGTCGAGCTGGTCGCCCCGACGCCCTACTTCTTGGAGCTGACGGCGTTCTACCCGTTTTTTCCGGTGCCGCGCTGGGCGGTAGAGCGCTCGAGCCGCGACTGGTTCTTGCCGGGAAAGATCGTCGGCAACGGCCCCTACAATCTCGTCGAATGGCGCGTCGGCGATCACATTCGCCTGGAGCGCAGCTCTACCTATTGGGGCAGGCGCGACGTGAAGCTCGCCAGCATCGACGCGCTAGCGCTCGAGAACATGACCACCGCGTTGAATCTCTACCTGACGGGTGAGGTCGATTGGCTGCCTAGCGGCGCCTACCCGCAAGAGCTCGGCCCCGATCTGCGAAAACGCCCGGATTTCTACGTCGGCCCCGCGCTGATTGGCTACCTGTATCGCATCAATTGCACCCGAAAGCCGTTCGACGACGTGCGCGTGCGCAAGGCCCTGAACCTAGCCGTCGATCGGGACATCATCACGAAGAGCGTGCTGCAGATGGGCCAAATCTCGGCCACCCACGTCGTGCCGCCGGGCCTGCGCGGCTACGAACAACCCGACAGCCTCATTCACTACGACGTGGAGCAGGCACGCAAGCTGCTGGCCGACGCCGGCTTTCCCGACGGCAAGGGCTTCCCCAAGTTCGGCATCCTGTACAACACCTCCGAGTCGCACAAGAAGCTGGCCGGGGTCGTGGCCGATCAGCTGCGCCGAAACCTGAACGTCAACGCCGTAGCCTACAACCAAGAATGGCAGTCGTACCAAGAGAGCACGCGCTCCATGGACTACGATTTGTCGCGCTACGGCTGGATCGGCGACTACGAAGACCCCAACACCTTTTTGGACATTTGGCTGACCAACGGCGGCAACAACAAGACCGGCTGGGGCAGCACCGTGTACGACCGCTTGATCGAAGCGGCCGGCAACGTGGACCGATTCTTGACGGCTCCAGACTTCTTGCTCGAGCACGCGCATGAGCCGGACAAGCTCCGGCGCTTGGCCGACAGCGTGAAGAGCAGCGGCGACGCGCCGACCCGCTTGGCGGCGATGACGAAGCTGCGCCTGGCGCTCTTAGCCGAGGCGGAAGCCATCCTGGTGCGTGACGAGTACCCGATAATTCCGCTGTATTTCTACGTGGTCGCCGGGATGGTGAAGCCCAGCGTCGGCGGCTTCTATCCGATGGTCACCGGCTCCGACGGCAGCCAGCGCCCCAACCTGCGAGATCTACACCCGCTGCGTGACCTGTACATGAAGGGGAGCGCCCCGTGAGCGAGGTCCTGACGTTATTGGCAGGGCTGGTGGTGTTGGGCGCCACCGCGTGGGCACCGCCGCGCCTGACGCGAGTCTTGGGTTGCCTGCTGTTCGGCTTGGCGCTCGGCGTCGTGCTGCGCTTCTCGATCGGGGCAACCGGCGGTGTGTTGGGCGGCGCCCTGGCGGCTGGGCTGGCGTATCGTTACTTGCCGCTGCTGGTGTTGCGCCGCGTGGTGTTCTTGGTGCCAGCGCTCGTGCTGCTCATCTTCGCCACCACGCTGCTGATGTACCGGGCGCCCGGCAATCCCTTCGCCAACGAACGCGCCACCAGCCCCCAGGTCGAAGCCGCGCTGCGGGCACACTACGGGGTGCCCAAGAACGCCAATCAGTTTTTCGGCATCTACATGCGGCGCTTGCTGGTCGAAGGCACGCTCGGTCCCTCAATCAAAGTGCAGGGCCGCTCGGTCGAGGAGCTGATCGCGCCCGCGTTTCCGGTCAGCCTTTCGCTCGGGCTTTTGGCCTTGACGCTATCGGTGATCTTCGGGCTTTCGTTGGGGGTTTTGGCGGGGTTGAAGCGCAATTCGGCCGCTGATTACGTGAGCATGGGCCTGGCCCTGGTCGGCGTTTCGCTACCCAGCTTCGTGATTGGCGCAAGCTTGATGATCGTATTCGCGCTGTGGCTGGGTTGGCTGCCGGTGGCCGGCTGGGGCAGCTACCGGCACCTGATCATGCCGGCCATCGCGTTGTCGCTACCGAGCGCAGCCGTGATCGCACGGCTGTCGCGCAGCGGCATCATCGAGGTCATGCAGCAAGATTTCGTGCGCACGGCACGCGCCAAGGGCTTGCCCGAAAGTTGGGTCATCGGCCGGCACGCCCTGCGCGGCGCTATCATTCCGGTGGTGTCGTATCTGGGCCCCGCGGCGGCCGCCATCATGACCGGCTCGTTCGTGGTCGAGGTCCTGTTCGCGATCCCGGGCATGGGCCAATGGTTCGTGAAGGGCGCCATCAACCGCGACTACTCGGTCGTGCTCGGCACCGCCATCGTCTACTTCGGGCTCGTCATCCTGTTCAATCTGCTGGTCGACTTGGCCTACTCCTGGCTCGACCCGCGCGTACGCGGAGAGCGTGGATGACCTCGAACGGGCCTGAACGCAGCCCTTTTCAGCTGGCACGGGCTCGGCTGCTCCGAAACCGCGTCGCGGTCGCGGGCGCGCTCGTGATCGTGCTGATGTGTCTGGCTTGCGTGCTTTTGCCGGTGCTGCTGAAGCTCGATCCCGATCACACGCAGCCGGCCCTTCGGCACCTGGCGCCGTGCGCGCGCTTCCCGTTCGGGACCGACACGTTGGGGCGCGATCTATTCGCGCGCGTGTTGGTCGGCGGTCGTACGTCGCTGCTCGTGGGTTTGGCCAGCACCGCCGTTTCGGTCGTGGTCGGCGTCGGCTATGGCGCCGTGGCCGGCTTCTACGGCGGCAAAGTGGACGAAGCGATGATGCGCCTCGTCGATTTTCTGTACGGCCTACCGTACATGTTCTTGGTCATCCTGATCATGCTCATGTTTTCCGAAACGGCGCGCGGCGAGATGCTGCCGGTGTTTCTGGCGCTGGGCTTGGTGCAGTGGTTGACGATGGCGCGCATCGTGCGCGGCCAGGTCTTGACCCTGAGACACCAAGAGTTCGTGCTGGCCGCCGAGCTGCTGGGCGCGAGTGATTTGCGCATTTTGCTGCGGCACGTGCTGCCGAACGTGGTCGGCGTGATCGTCGTTTACGCTACCTTGATGGTGCCCTCGGTCATCATCCTCGAGTCTTTTCTGTCGTTCTTGGGCTTGGGGGTGGCGTTGTCGTGGGGCCAGCTGGTCTCTGACGGCGTCGCGGTGGTGAACCCGGTGCGCTCGTATTGGTGGCTGCTGCTGTGGCCGAGCGCGTTCTTGGGCCTCACGTTGCTCAGCCTCAACTTCATCGGCGACGGCCTGCGCGACGCGCTCGACCCCAAGGCTCGCACATGAACGACCAGCCGGAACGAGACGTGCTCCGCGTGCGCGACCTTTCCGTCAGCTTCGTCACGCGCGAGCGTACGGTGCGGGCCGTGGAAGGCGTCAGCTTCGACTTGGCTCCCGGTGAGGTAGTCGGGTTGGTGGGGGAATCCGGTTGCGGCAAGAGCGTGACCAGCCTGACCATCCTCGGCCTCCACGAGCAGCCTGCCGGGCGGGTCACGGGCAGCATCCGTTTGGGCCAGCAAGAGCTGGTGGGCTTGCCCAATTCGAAGCTACGTCACGTGCGCGGCAATCGCATCAGCATGATCTTTCAAGATCCGCTGACCAGCTTGAACCCCTACCTCCGAATCGAAGAGCAGCTGGGTGAGGTGCTCGAGCTTCACTTGGGCCTGAAGGGACAACCGGCGCGCCAGCGGATGCTCGAGATCCTGAAGCAGGTCGGAATTCCGGGCGAAGAGCGGCTGCGGGCGTATCCGCACGAGCTGTCGGGCGGCATGCGCCAGCGCGTTTGCATCGCCATGGCGCTGTTGTGTAACCCCGAAGTTTTGATCGCCGACGAGCCAACCACGATGCTCGACGTCACGATTCAGGCGCAAATTCTGGAGCTGCTCCGCGATTTGCGGCGCGAGCGCGGCATGTCGATCTTGTTCATCACCCACGATCTCGGCGTAGTGGCGGAGCTGTGCGACCGGGTGGTAGTGATGTACGCCGGCCGCATCGTCGAGCAGGGGCCGACCGCCGAGCTGTTGAGCCGGCCACTTCACCCGTACACCGAGGCATTGCTGCGCAGCACGCCGCGCGTGGAGGTCCCGGGCGGCGGCCAATTGCACCCCATCGCGGGCCTGCCCCCGCGGCTCTCCGGCAAACCTTTGACGGAGTGCGCTTTTGCGCCTCGCTGCGCGCGGGTGCGCGAAGGCTGCCGCCAGGGCGAGCCGGCGTTGACCAGCACACCCGAAGGCCGCCTGCGCCGCTGCATCATTCCCGTGAGCGAGATGACGGAGCGCGCATGAGCCAGGCCGATGCCCTGCTGACCGTCGAAGATCTGCGCGTTCACTTCGACGTGGGCGGGGGGACGCTCAAAGCCGTCGACGGCGTCGATTTCCAGCTGTTCGCCGGTGAAACATTGGCGCTGGTGGGTGAATCCGGCTGCGGCAAATCCACCCTGGCCAAGGCTTTGGTCGGCCTCAACCCCATCACCTCGGGCCGAGCGCAACTGAACGGCCAAACCATCACCGGCATTTCGCGCCAAGCGCGGCGACGCTTTCGCAGTGAGCTGCAGCTGGTCTTTCAAGACCCGTACGCCAGCCTGAACCCACGCTTTACCATCGCCGAAACGCTCGGCGAGCCGCTGCTGCTCCACGGCAAGGCAACGCGCCAAAACGTCGACGCCAAGGTGTGCGAGCTATTGAGCCAAGTCGGGCTCGACACCGAGCTGCGCCGACGGTACCCGCACGAATTCTCGGGTGGGCAACGGCAGCGCATCAGCATCGCGCGCGCATTGGCGGTCGAGCCACGGCTGCTGTTGTGCGACGAAGTCACCTCCGCGCTCGACGTCTCCATCCAGGCGCAAATCCTGGACTTGCTGCGTTCGGTGCAGCGCCAGCGCGGCCTCTCGTACCTCTTCATCACTCACGATTTGGGGGTCGTTCGCTACATTGCCCATCGCGTGGCCGTCATGTACGTCGGGCAAATCGTCGAGCTGCGCGACACCGAGAGCTTGTTCGAAGCTCCCGCCCACCCCTACACGAAGGCGCTGTTGGCTTCGATTCCGCGAGTCGCCCGCGCCGGCATCGGCGGTGAGCGCAAGCCTCTCGCCGGGGAAGTGCCGTCGCCGGCTCGCCCCCCCAGCGGCTGCCGCTTTCACCCGCGCTGCCCCGAGGTCTTCGCGCGCTGC
Organism: Myxococcales bacterium; assembly: GCA_040348565.1. Classification (GTDB taxonomy): domain Bacteria; phylum Myxococcota_A; class Polyangia; order Polyangiales; family Polyangiaceae; genus PMG-095. The sequence goes on from JBEQSW010000259.1 coordinate 15,231, forward strand.
GCCCAAGAAGCGCCCGCCCTGTACCCACTGCGCGTCGGCGCCCCCGGGCCCTCCTCGGGACCGATTCCTGTGGGCCAAAGCCGCTGCTTTTTGAACGAATAGTGCTAGCCAATGGGCGAAGCATCCCCGGTAATTTCGGGGAAGGCTGCTAAGAAATGCCGATGCGTTCCCTGCTGGTCGGGCTGTCCTTGTGCTTGGGTTTGGCCGCGGTCGCGTGCGGGCACGAGCGGCCGAACATCTTCGCGGTGCCCAAGCACCAGCCGGGCCCCAACCCGTTCGTGGGCAACAAGCTGTTCGTCGACCCCAGCATGCACGCGGTGAAGCAGGCCGACGCTTGGCGCGCGCAGCGGCCGGAAGACGCGGCGTTGATGGACAAAATCGCGAGCCAGCCGCAGGCGGAGTGGTTGGGCGAGTGGAGCGGCGCGGTCAAGCTGTTCGTACGCCAGAAGATGAATCAGTACGCCGAGGTCGGCGCCATGGGCTTGTTCATCGTCTACAACATTCCCGACCGCGACTGCGGCCAGCACTCCAAGGGCGGCGCCAAGAACGGTGACGCCTACCTGGAGTGGATCGAGAAGGTCGCGACCGGCGCTGAAGACGGGCCGGCCGTGATGATCCTGGAGCCCGACGCGCTGAGCTTGCTCGAAAAGTGCACCGTCAAGGCCAAGCACGCCGAGCGTCACAAGCTCTTGGCCGACGCCATCCGCATCTTCAAGGCGCGCCCCAATATCCACGTCTACTTGGACGCGGGCAATGCCCGTTGGCTGAAACCCGAGCAAATTGCCGAGCATTTGAACGCGGCGGGCCTCGAATACGCCGACGGCTTCTCGCTCAACGTTTCCAACTACGTGGCCACCGACGAAACCATCGCCTTCGGCAAGCAGGTCTCGGCGTTGACGAACGGCGCGCACTTCGTGATCGACACCGCGCGCAACGGTAATGGCGCGGCGCCCGGCAACGAATGGTGCAACCCCGACGGGCGCGCGCTCGGCATTCCGCCGACCATCGACACCGGCGAGCCCCTGTGCGACGCCTTCCTCTGGCTCAAGCGGCCGGGTGAATCCGACGGCGCGTGCAACGGTGGCCCTCGCGCCGGTGAGTGGTGGCCAGCGGCCGCGCTGGGCATGGCCAAGCGCTCGAAGTATTGAAGGCTACTCCTCCGGACTGCCGGAGGAGTCCGCCAGCTCGGACATGGCCGCCTGGTTGACTCGAAGCTGCGCGCGCAAACCGAAGCCGTGACTGCTGGTCGGCTGGGGCCGCACTTCCACGGTGAGGAGCATGGGCGTGTTGGCGCCGTGCATGACCCTACCGTTCTGTCGGAATTGCGTGCGCGCGAGCTCGCGCTGCCGCACCGAGTCCCAGTCCAAGCCTTGCAGGCGCGCGCCGGCCAGACTGTAAGACATGGCCAACAGCAACGGTCGCGCGACGGCCGGTTGCAGCTCGGCCCGCTCCGCCAAGCGGGGCCCGCCCCCCAACAGCGACAGCGCACGCGCTCCGGCCAGCGCCTCATCGCGCGTGATCACGATCCACACACGCTGACCGTCGGGCACGATCAGCCAGTGCGCGTCGTACGGCAAAATGGGCGGCTCCGAGCCGTCGATAGGCGGACGAAACGTCTTGGCGGGACGCACGCTGTTCACCAGATGCAGGGTGCCCTTTGGCAAACCGCGCGTCGTCAGCGGGGCTCGCTTCGTGTGGCTGTCCTCGCGTTCGCTATCCTTGCGCGGCATGCCCGGCCGGCGGCGCATCGGAATGGCGTCGGCGCGCAGCATCCGCTCCACCGCCGGCAAATATTCCTTGGGTGGCACGTCCAGGCCAATGGCGATCCAACCTCCGACGGCGGCTTGTAGCTCCTTGACCGCGGCTGGGCTGAGCGCGCGCTGCAGTGCGTCGGCCTGGCGCACGGCGTCGCCCATCAACACGCTTTCGATGGCGTTGGCGTCGGCTCCCGCCGCGACGCTGAAATGAGCGTCGGCGGGCACGATGCCGATGAACGCTTCGGTGAGCTGTCGCACTTCTTTTTCCGAAAGCACGAATTCCTGCGCCATATCGCTGGTGATCTGGCCCAACACGAGCTCCAAGGCCGAGCGCGTCGTGTCTTTGCCCAGGCCGGAGAACGAGAACGCCATGCCGCTGTCGCCCGGCAGCAGCCCGAAGCTCGCTGGTAAGTGGTTATTGGCGCGCGCAGCCGCCCACTGTTGGAGCCCTGCGCTGGCGGCCGATTCGGGGAACGCGACGTCCAACTGCAGCTCCGCGCCGGCCGCGCCCAAACGAACGTCCAGGCTGATTTGGTCGTGCGCGCCGAGCGCCTCCACGATGGCCAGGCCAACTTGCTCCCCGAATTTTTCGCTGCCAGACAGCGTCTGAAGCTCGGTCTTGCCCTCGGCCTTCACCTGGGCAAGCGCTTTGTCGAGCACGCCGCGGTAGGCAGGACCGCCGAGCTCGACGTGAACGTCGGCGCTCACCTTCGGCCGCTCGCCGAGCAAGAACGGCGCGGAGGCTTCCACGAAGTCGAGCTGGGCTCCGCACAGCACACGATAGCCAACGGGCGGCGCCGCGTGCGCCAACAGACACGGCAGCCGAGAAGGAGCCGGCTCGGCTTCGGCCATTTCTCCCTCCTCGTCCTCCGGCTCCTCCTCTTCTTCGCCCTCTTGCGGCTCGAGGTCCGAAGGCGCCGACAGCTCGCTGCCCAGCCGCCACATGCCGGCCCCCACGCGCCGCAAGGTCAGGCCGGCTTCTCCGCGCTCGATCATTTCGGGGGAGCGCACGCGCAGCGCGAACGCCAGGGGCGGACTGAGCCCCAAAGCATCGATGGGCATGACGAGATCGACCGGTTGCGACAGATCGACGATAGCTGCGACATCGGGGCCGAGGGCGCCGCTCGCGAGCGCCATGACGTCTTTGAAGACCCGCAGGACGGGTTTGGACTGCACGGCGTCCGGCAACTTTCCGACGAGCTGGCTAGGGCTCGCCACCTGCAGCCAAATGCCGGGCGAGGTGGCGGCCACCGCTGGCGCCGGAACCAGCTCCGCGTAGGGTCGGCGCTCGGCCTCGGTCGGCTCGGCAGCCACCGCCGCACGGCGCGGAATCGCGCTCGGTTTGGCGTTGCCGCTCGCGCACCCGACGCACCCCACGACCGCCAAGACCCAAAGTCTCATCGTATCCATTGCCTACACCGGGTAACGGCACGGTGCTACGTTCCGGCTCCCAGAAATGTCCACCACCGAACCTCTGAGCGCGTTTCGACCTGTTCCTCGCACGGGCGTGATCTACGTCACGGCCGAGGCCCAGCGCGCCGGGTTCAAACCGGAAGACCCGGCTTGGTGCAACCTGGGTCAGGGCCAGCCCGAAACGGGCCCACTTCCGGGCGCGCCCGAGCGCGTCACCAAGATTTCGATCGAGAACCTACATCAAGAGTACGCGCCGGTAGCGGGCCTGTGGGAAGCCCGCGAAGCGATCGCCGGCCTGTACAACGATCTGTTCCGGCGTGGCATGCCTTCGAAATACAGCGCAGAAAACGTCGCCGTATGTGGCGGCGGTCGCGTTTCCATCATGCGCGCCTGCGCCGCCATCGGGCAGATCAACCTGGGGCACTTTCTGCCCGACTACACCGCGTACGAAGAGCTGCTCGACATCTTCCGGCGCTTCACCCCGATTCCCATCCTGCTCGACTCGGAGCGCGGCTACGATTTTTCGCTGAACGAGCTGCGGCGCGAGGTGTCCGGGCGTGGCTTGGGGGCGCTCTTGCTTTCCAATCCGTGCAACCCCACCGGCAAGGCCATCACCGGCGCGGAGCTGGCATCTTGGGTTGGCCTGTCGCGCGAGCTCTCGTGCACGTTGTTGCTCGACGAATTTTACTCGCACTACGTGTGGAAAGAAGGCCCTGCGCTGTTCAGCGCCGCCGAGTTCGTGGAAGACGTCGAAAAGGATCCGGTCGTGCTCTTCGACGGCTTGACCAAGAATTGGCGCTACCCGGGCTGGCGCGTCACCTGGAGCATCGGCCCCAAAAAGACGATCGAATCGATGGCCAGCGCCGGGTCGTTCCTGGACGGCGGCGGCTCGCGCCCCATGCAGAAGGCCGCCCTCGGCATCCTCAACGCCGAGCACGCGCGCGCAGAAGCCGAAGCCATTCGCACCGTTTTCCGGCGTAAACGCAACAAGTTGGTCGACGCGCTGCGTGGCCTCGGTGTGCGCATCGAGCGCGAGCCGGAAGGCACCTTCTACGTCTGGGGCAACGTGGCTGATCTGCCGAAGGGCTTGAACACCGGCGACGACTTGTTCCGCGCCGCCCTCGAAAAGCAGGTCATCGTCGTACCCGGCCACTTCTTCGACGTCGATCCGGGCCAGCGTCGTGTCGGTCGCGCCTCGCGCTTCAACCAACACGTCCGCTTCTCCTTCGGGCCGTCCGAAGAAACCATCGACACCGCGATTGTGCGTCTGACCGAGCTCGTGCGCCGCTAGCTTGCCCGCTAGAACCAGCCGACGCCGATGTTTGCGCCGGCGACGATGCCATTCAGGTCGGACTCACCGAGACCGAAGCGACTGACGCCGCCGGTGAAGCGATAGCCAACGCTGGCCCCGAGGCGTAGCCAGCGCGTGGCGTTGGCGTTCAGCGCAAGCTCGGGCTGCACGAACAGGAATGGATCGAAGCGCCCGGCTTTCCAGTCGGGGTCGTCACGGTCGAAGCCGTCATCCCAGCTAGCCTCGTTGTCCCAGCCGTCGTCACGGTGCAGGTTGACGGCGCCCGCGCCCAGCACGAGCCCGAAGGTGCCGTAGACCGGTAGGCCCGGCGCAAATACCGAGTAACGCAGTGAAAATCCGCCGTAGCCGGCCCCAAACTGCTGGCGCGTGCCATCCAGCGCCGCGGGTCCACGAGGCGTACGAGTGAATCCGTAGCCAACGACACCCAGGCTCAGCCGATGGTCCAACAACAGCGCCGCCTCCAGGCTCGCGAGGCCGCTGTCCAACCCCATCATGCGCGTGTAGGCGCCGCCCATGCTTAGGTAGCCGCCGACCTTGATCTTCCTGCCACCACCCAAGAGCAGCGGCGGTCCGTCGTAGCCGTCGCGAGCTGTTCCCGCGTGACCGGGCGCCGAGGACCCTGAGGTGGCGGGGTCTTGCACGGTGTTGGCGGCCCGACTGGGCGCGGCGGTCAGGACCAGAACCAGCGCGAGCGCGGCGCCGCCGGCAAAGCGGCTCGAAAATCGCTTCATACCGGAGGGTACCCGGGGGCGCGGAAACTGTTCAAACCGCCACGACGATTTGTGATGGCACGCCCGCTCGCCCCTCACTAAGGAACCAACGTGGCTCGCCCGACGGTGCTGTTGTTCGATATCGATGGAACTCTGGTCACGACCGGAGGCGTAGGCCGACGCGCGGTCGAGCGCGCCTTCGAACGCGCGCACGGCCGGGCCGACGCCTGCTCGCTCATCCGCTTCGACGGCATGACCGACCGCTCGATCACCCGGCTGGGGCTGGAGGCTATCGGGGTCGCCCCGACCGACGAAGCCATCGACCAGGTGCTCGACATCTACTTGGGCGAGCTCCAGGCAGAGCTGCTGCTTTCGACGCCAGAAACCTACCGCGTCCACGTCGGCGTGCCGGAAGCTCTGGCCGCCGCCAGCGCGCGCGGCATGGCCCTCGGCTTGGGCACCGGCAACCTCGAACGCGGCGCGCGGCTCAAGCTCGAGCACGTGGGCCTGTACCACCACTTCGATTTCGGCGGCTTTGGTAGCGATCACGAGCTGCGGGTCGAGCTGATCCGCACCGGAGCCTTGCGCGGCGCGCAGCGGCTGGGCGTGCCAGTCAGCGCATGCCGAGTGGTCGTGATCGGTGACACACCCAAAGACGTCGACGCCGCACGCGGCATCGGCGCCGAGTCGATCGGGGTCGGAACGGCTTCGTTCAGCGCTCAGCAGCTGCTCGAGCACGGCGCCACCTACGCCTTCGACGACCTGCTAGCGGCGGGCGCGCTGGCGGCGCTGCTGGGCGACTGAGCCGTTACAGCATCGTGCCGTGGAGCAAGGCGCCCGCGACCGTGAAGTAAATGACGAGCCCCGCCACGTCGACGATGGTCGCCACGAACGGCGCGGATGAGCTCGCCGGATCCAAACCGACCCGCTTGAGCAAGAACGGCAACAAGCCGCCCGTCACCGTGCCCAGCATCACGACCCCCACCAAGCTCAGCGCCACCACGGTAGCGACCAGCAGGTAGTGCGCCCCGTAAATCGGCCAAATCTGCTGCCAAACCACCACGCGCGTAAAACCGATGATGCCGAGGCCCGAGCCCATGGCAAGGCCCGCACCGAGCTCCCGACGCAGCACCCGGAATACGTCGCGCAGCTCGACTTCACCGAGCGCCATGGCGCGAATGACCAGCGTCGAAGCCTGCGAGCCCGAGTTGCCGCCGCTCGAGATGATGAGTGGCACGAACAACGCCAAGATCACCGCCTTGGCGATCTCGTCTTCGAATTGGCTCATGGCGGTGGCCGTGAGCATCTCGCCCACGAACAGCACAGCCAGCACACCGCCGCGCTTCTTCACCATCTCCAAGAAGCCCGTCGCCAGGTACGGCGCCTCGAGGGCGGCCATACCACCGAACTTTTGAATGTCTTCGGTCGCTTCTTCTTGGACGACGTCGACGACGTCGTCGACGGTGACGATGCCCTTCATCCGCCCTTCGTCGTCGACGACCGGGATGGCCACGAGGTTCGTCTCCGCGAACACCCGGCTCACCGTCTCCTGGTCGACGTTTTCCTGCAGGGTCACGACGCCGGTTTGCATGGCGTCCCGCACCTTGCGCTCCCCGCTGGAGACGAACAGCTCGCGCAGGGAGATCACGCCGAGCAGCCGCTGTTGCTCGTCGAGCACGTAGGCGTAAGAAAAAGTGCCCAGGCTTTGGCGCGCCAGCTTGCGCAGGTAGCTGACGGCCTCGTCGATGGTCATGTCCGGGCGAACGCGGGCGTAGCGCGGGTTCATCAGACCGCCCGCTTCGTCCTCCGAATAGGCCAGCAGCGCGTTCACTTCGTGCCGCGTGCGCTCGTCGAGCAAGCCCAGCAGCGCTTCTTTCTCTTCGGCAGGAGCGCTCTGAATCAAGTCGGCGATGTCGTCGGGCGGTAGTAGCCGGACCCAGTAACGCCGGTCGCTCGGCTTCAACGCCAACACCAGCTGGGTCAGGTCCGAGTCGGTCAAACCGAACAGCAGGTTCTCCGCCTCTTCGCGAGGCAGAACCCGAAAGCCCTGTACGCGCTCGTCGAGCGAGAGGATCGACCAGATCTCCCGCAGGTCGGCCGCGGTCAGCTCGTCATCGGGAATCGGCCGTTCGGAAGCTCGGCGCACTCGGTCTCCCTACAGCCATGCGTCGCGGTTCGCGAGCGCTTTTTTTGGAATTTTTAAGGCGCCACACCGAGCGCGGTGGCTACGAAGTACGACAATGCGCTGATCAGGGCAGCGCCCGGAACAGTCAGCACCCACGCCCAAACGATGCGGCCAGCGACGCCCCAGCGCACGGCGTGGAAGCCGCGTTGGCTGCCCGCGCCCACGATCGCGCCGGTGATGGTGTGGGTCGTGGAGACGGGAATACCCAGCGCCGTCGCCAAAAACAGGGTGGCGGCCCCGCTCGTTTCGGCGCAAAAGCCGCCCACGGGCGCCAGCTTGGTGATCCGCATGCCCATCGTTTGCACGATCCGCCAACCGCCCGACAAGGTGCCTAGCCCCATCGCGGCGTGACACGCCAAAATCACCCAGATGGGTACGTGAGGCGACTTACCGGGCTCGCTGGTCAGCTGGCCAGCGGCGATCAAGGCGGCCGAGATGATGCCGGCGGTCTTCTGGGCGTCGTTGCCACCGTGGCCAATCGAATAGAGCGAGGCCGAAAGCAGCTGCAGTCGCCGAAAGGTCTTGTCGACTCCGCTGGGGGAACGACGCCCGAACAGCACGATCACGACTCGCATCAGAATGGCACCGAGCACCATGCCCAGAAAGGGCGAGACGAAGATGAAGATGCCGGCCTGCAAGTACAGCTTGGCGTCCAAGGCGCCGAAACCGCCCTTCACGACGGCGGCGCCCGCCATGCCGCCCAAGAGGGCATGCGACGACGAGGTGGGCAGTGAAAGCCACCAGGTCAGCAAATCCCACAAGATAGCGCCGATCAGCCCGGCCCCAACCAAGGTGAGCGACACGACGTTGGCGTGCACCCCCTTGGCGATGTTGCCGGCTACGTGCGATTCGAAGAAGAAAAAGGCGACGAAATTGAAGAACGCGGCCCAGGCCACTGCCAGGCGCGGCGACAGCACTCGCGTCGACACCACGGTGGCGATGGAATTGGCAGCGTCGTGGAACCCGTTGATGTAGTCGAACACCAACGCCAGCGCGATGATTGCGATCAGGGCTTCCATCGGGCAGTCGTCGCTCAGGAATACTCGAGCACGATGCCTTCGAGGATGTTGGCCACATCCTCGCATTTGTCAGTGGCGGACTCGAGGTTGTCGATGATGTCGCGCCACTTCATGACGATGATCGCGTCGAAGCCGCCATTGAACATGGTCGCCAAACCGTGTCGGTAGGCCTTGTCCGCCTGGTTCTCGAGCCGGTTGATCTCGATGCACAGGTCCAGCATCTGCTTCGGCTGCTTGACCTGAGGCAACAGCTTGATGGCCTTGTCCACCGCCTCGGTGGCCAACTGTAAGGAGTCGGCCAGCGTGACGACGAACTCGGGCAGCTCTTTCACCTCGTACAGGGCCACCCGCTCGGACGCGGCTTCGATCAGGTCCAGAACGTCGTCCAGGGCCGTGATGAGCGAGTGGATGTCCGCGCGATCGATCGGAGTAATCCACGTCTTGTGCAGGCGTGCGATCGTTTCGTGGGTGATGATGTCACCGGCGTTTTCGACGTCGTGAATCGCCTTGGCGAGCTCGACCGCGCGCTCGGGATGGCGCACGATCTCGGTGATCAGCTTGCCCGCCGTCACGATCTGGGCCGCGTGACGTTCGAACGCCTCGTAAAAAGAGCGGTCGCTCTTGCTGGATCCAATGCCAAACATGCGTCCTCGAAAGCGTCGGGGACCTTAGGCAGGCTCTTCGATCAATGGAACCGCGATCGTCATGAATAATGACGAAAAGTCATCTCGTCGTCATATAGGGTCCGCCAAGCCGGACAGTGCCAGCAGAGGTGGACGGTAGGCCTGCTTTTGACTTGACTCCCCGCGCTGGGAGCCGACCGCTCTACGCGGTCGGGTTGTTGGACGCCGGACCGGTGTGGCGCACGTCCAGGCCGCGCACCATGAACACCACCAGCTCACCGATGTTGGTGGCGTGGTCGGCGATACGCTCGATGTATTTGCCGATCGACAGCATACGGGTGGAGCGAAATACCACGGTTGGATCGCTCATCATGTGCGCGACCAGCTCGGGGAACAGCTGGGCGTAGTAGGCGTCGACGACGTTGTCGCGGTCGACCACCTGCTCGGCCTTGGTTGCGTCCCCCGCCACGAAGGCGTCGAGCGCGTCGTGCAGCATGGCCTGAGCCGCTTCGCCGATGCGCGGGATGGGACCCTGCGTCGGGTAAGTCGGGTCTTCACACAGCTCTTGGACGCGCTCGCACATGTTGACGCACAGATCGCCGATCCGTTCGAGGTCCGTCACCAGCTTCAGCGTGGCGGTAATGAACCGGAGATCGGACGCCACCGGTTGGCGCCGCGCCAGCACCTGCAAGCACAGCTCGTCGATCTCGATCTCGAGGGTGTCGATCTGGTGGTCGTTGCGGATGGTTGCCTTGGCTAGGTCGGCGTTGCGCTCGACGAAGCACTTGCGCGACGCGGTCATCATTTCTTCGACGCGCGCCCCCATCAGCAAGATGCGCTCCCGCACTTGCGCGAGCTCGTTTTCGTATTCCCGGTCGGTGTGCCGGCGATCGGCCATATCAATGTCCAAGAAAGCCATCAGCCGAAACGCCCCGTGATGTAGTCCTCGGTCCGCTGTTCCTTGGGGCGAGTGAAGATGACTTGGGTCCGATTGTACTCAACCAGCTGCCCCAAGTAAAAGAAGGCCGTAAAATTCGCCACTCGTGCCGCCTGCTGCATGTTGTGGGTCACGATGACGATGGTGTAGGTCTCGCGTAGCTCGTGGATTAGCTCCTCCACGCGAGCCGTGGCGATGGGGTCGAGCGCCGAGCAGGGCTCGTCCATCAGCAGAACCTCGGGCTCCAGCGCCAGGGCGCGAGCGATGCAAAGGCGCTGCTGCTGGCCGCCGGACAGGCTGGTTCCGGCTTTGCTCATGCGGTCTTTGACCTCGTCCCAAAGCGCGACCGCCCGGAGCGCCTTTTCGACTTGGCCGTCCGGGTCCTTCAGTTTGACGCCGTTTAGCCGAAGGCCGGCCAGCACGTTGTCGCGGATGGACATGGTAGGGAACGGGTTCGGCTTCTGAAACACCATGCCGACCCGTCCCCGCACCCGCACCGGGTCGACGTCGCGGTCGTAGATGTCCTGGCTGTCCAGCAGCACTTTGCCCTTGGTCGTGGCGCCGGACACGACCTCGTGCATCCGATTCAAGCAGCGGAGAAACGTCGACTTGCCGCAGCCGGACGGGCCAATGATGGCGGTCACGAGCTTTTCGGCGATGGGCAAGCTGATGCCCTTGATCACTTCGGAGCTGCCGAAGCTGGCGTGCAGCCCCTCGGCGCGCATCTTGGGGGTGATTTGGCTGACGCTGACTTCGTCCCAGCGCGGACGGCTGGCGATCTCCGGCCCCGGCGCCGCTGCAGGCTCCATGCCCTCCAACTTAGCGCCGTCGTGTACCGGACGTGTTTCGGGGTGCATGGGCTCCGTGTTGTCCGCCTTTTTTTGAGCGGCCTTCTTCGCAACGCTGGTCAAAGGTTCCAAGTTCATCGGGCCCCCACGCGGCTGCGCACGAGAAAGCGGGCCGTGATGTTGAGGATCAAAACGGTGGCCAGCAGCACCAGTGCCGCTGCCCAAGCCTGACGATGCCAAGCTTCGTAGGGCGAAACCGCGTAGGTGTAGATGTTTACCGGAAGCGACGCCTCCTGCTCCATCACGCCACTGGACCAGAAGCGGTTGTTGAAGGCGGTGAACAACAGCGGCGCCGTCTCACCCGCCACGCGCGCCACCGACAGCATCACGCCCACGGCGATGCCGGGTAGCGCGGTTCTGAGCATGACCCGCAAGGTGGCGCGCCACTTCGGCACGCCCAAACCGAGCGCCGCCTCGCGCAGCGACTCCGGCACGAGCTTGAGCAGCTCTTCGGTCGTGCGGGTGACCATCGGCAGCATCAAGATGGCCAAGGCCACCCCGCCCGCCAGGGCCGAGAACTGCTTGGTCGTCACCACCACCAGCGAGTACACGAAGATGCCGACGGTGATGGAGGGCACGCCGGACATGACGTCGGCCGCGAACCGCACCGTGCGCCCGAACTTCGAGCCACCGAACTCGGCCAGGTAAATGCCCGCCAAAACGCCGGGCGGAATGCCGAACAAGCCGGCCAACCCCACCAGCTTCAGCGTACCCAAGAGCGCGTTGCCCATGCCGCCGCCGGTCTCACCCACGGGCTTCGGCAACTCGGTGAAGAAATCCAGGTTGATGCCGCCGATGCCGCGCACCAGCACGTAGTAGAGGACGCTGAACAGCGGAATGAGCGCGACCACCGTGCCCACGACGCACAGGGCGCGGACCACGCGGTCGATCAAGTTGCGGCGAACGTAGGTCGCGGCGCCCAGGTTCATAGCCGCCCCCCTTCCGGCAGCTTGCCGACCCGCCAGACCAACAGCCGTGCAAACACGTTGAGCGCCACCGTGACGAAGAACAGCAGCAGCCCGACCTCGGCCAACGCCGACAGGTAAAGCTGGCCCGTGGCCTCGGTGAACTCGTTGGCGATCACGCTGGCCATCGTGTACGACGGCGCGAACAGCGACAGCGAGATCTCGGAGCGATTGCCGATCACCATCGTGATGGCCATGGTTTCGCCGAGGGCGCGGCCGAGCCCCAGAATCACGGCGCCGACCAAGCCCGACTTGGCGTAGGGCAGCACCGCCACGCGCACCACTTCCCAGCGCGTCGCGCCCAGGCCGATGGCACCTTCACGCAATGCGTGAGGCACGGCGCGCAGCACCTCGCGCGAAACCGACGAGATGGTCGGGGTAATCATGATGGCCAGAATGATGCCGCCCGCCAGCATGCCGAAGCCCTGGTGCGGCCCCTGAAACAGCGGCAAAAACCCCAACGTTTTTGCGAGCATGGGCTCCACGCTTTCGCGCAGCCAGGGCGCCAACGCGAAGATGCCCCACAGGCCATAGACGACGCTCGGCACGGCCGCCAGCAGCTCGACCAGAAACCCCATCGGCGTCTTCAGCTTGGGGTGCGCCAGCTCGGACAAGTAGATGGCGATGCCGAGCGAGATGGGCACGGAGATGCACAACGCCAAGATCGACGAGACCACCGTGCCGAACACGAACGGCAACGCGCCGTAGTGGTCGCGCACGGGGTTCCAGTCACTGCCGGTCAAGAAGCCCAAGCCGAACTCAGCCAGGCTCAGCTTCGAGGCCAGGCCCATCTCGACCGCCATCCAAACCAGCAGCACGATCACCGAGCCGGCGAACAGCGCCGTGATGCGCCGAAACGCCAGGTCGCCGAAGTTCGCCTCACGGCCGAGCGCCAAGCGCAGCTTGGAGCGCGGCCGGATCAACGAAACGTCGGACTGAATGGTCATGCTGACCTAGAGCAGCTTCTTGCCGCCGGCCGTGAGCTCTTTCAGGCGAGCTTCGACGAGCGTGACGACTTTGGCTGGCAGCGGCGCGTAGTCGAGCGACTCCGAGAACTTCTGCCCGTCGTGGAGCGCCCACCACAAGTATTTGGCGATGGCTTCGCCCTTGGTGCCGTCTTTGGCGTCGGCGTAGACGAGCAGGTAGCTATAGCCCGAGATGGGGTAAGCGGTTTCGGCGCTGGAGTTGACCAGCGAGACGTACAGCTCTGCCGGCATTTCCACGCCCTCGGCGGCGGCCGAAATAGCGGCGGTCGTGGGGGCGATGAATTTGCCCGCTTTGTTCTTCAGCTCCGCCATCGGCAGCTTGTTCTGAGTCGCGTAGGCGCGCTCGATGTAGCCGATGGTATACGGGGTCGTGGTCAGCTGCCCCGTGACGCCGTCGTTGCCCTTGGCGCCGAGGCCGGTGGGCCACTTGACGCTCTTGCCCACGCCGACTTTCTCTTTCCACTCGGCGCTGACCGCCGACAAGTAGTCGGTGAACACGTTGGTCGTGCCGCTGCCGTCGGTGCGATAGACGACCGAGATGTCCTTGGCGGGGAGCTTCGCGTCCTTGTTGTCAGCGGAGATTTTGGGGTCGTTCCACTTCTTGATCTTGCCGAGGTAGATGTCGGCCAACACGTCGGGGCTAAGCTTGAGCGGCTCGGTCACCTCGGGCACTTTGTAGCTGATGACCACGGCGCCGATGGTGGCGGGAATGTGGAACAGCTTGGCGGGCGCCTGCTTGGACTCGTCTTCCTTCATCGGCGCGTCGGTGGCGCCGAAGTCGACGGTGCCAGCGATGATCTGGCGGATGCCGCCGCCCGAACCGATGGGCTGGTAGTTGATGCGAATGTTCGGAAACTGCTTGTTGTATTCGGCGATCCACTTCGAATAGAGCGGGTTCGGGAACGTCGCGCCCGCGCCATTGAGCGAAATCGGGCCAGCCTGGCTCGGCACCGGCGCCGGGCTCGCGGCGTTGCCCTTGCTGTCGCCTGCCGGAGCCGGCTTGTTGCAAGCGAACGAGAGGCCAGCGGCCAGAACCAACAATTCGCGTCTTCCAAAAAACATCGGGGTTCTCCTAACTGAAGCCGCTCGTGCAGGCGCGGCGGGCTCGAAACAGATTCGTGACGTTTAGGTGAACTGGCTCCGACACAACGACGACCATCCGTCGGAAACGGAGCCATTTCATGAGGTTAGCGACGGCAAGCCCCGACCAACCGGCCGGTGCTCGCCGTCACAAACCGGGGCGCGCTCAGAAGGCGACTTGAGTCGCCAAGATCAAGTCGAACGTCGTCTTCGACTCGCGCTGTTCGGGGTCGAAGAAGCTGCCGCTCAGTTGGACCTTCGCGTCGTGTTTCTTCAGGTAGTAATTCACGGCGACCTCGTAGGCGTTGATCTCGTCGTTGGGGGCCAACGACTTCGGATCGCCCGCGACGGCCTTCAGCGGCCCCTCGTCCTTGCCGACCTCCGGGTCGATCGAGCCGATGCGGATGACCGGCTGCAGCTGGTCGAAGAAGGTGTAGCCAGCCAAAACGTAGAACCCCTGCCCTTCGATCTTCTGGTGAGCGGCAGCAGTGCCGGTGACGTCCCAACCGCGGATGGCCTCGGCTTGCAACAAGAAGTTGCTCTTCTCGACCTTGATGTCGCCCTCGATGCGATCCTTGGTGCCAGGCAGGTCACGATCACCCAGGCTGGTGTAGCCAACGACGGCCAAGGTCACGTCTTTCATCGGGTACGCCTCGAGCCGGAGCGCGACGTCCTTCTGGTCGTTGCTGTCGAGGTTGTTCTGGCCAGCGCCGTTGTACACGCCCAGCAAGTAGCCGAAGTACTCGAACTTCTTCTCGATCTTGAAGCCGAGGTCACGCTTGTCGCCGAACGCCCTCGAGATCAGCGCGCGCTCCGGGAAAATCAGCTTGGAAGCGCTGTTGGAGCCTTCGTAGCTCACCGGGATCTTGAATTGACCGATCGAGAAATCGGCGTAGTCGGTCATGTAGGTGAGCTGCACGTCCTGCAAAATCGACGTGTTGGCGCCGGTCAGCATGGTCGAGCCGCCGTAAGCCGGCGCCGTGCCCAGCGTGTTCACGGTGGTCGTGGTCGTGGTCACGGTGCCGTCGGGGGCGGTGGTCGTGGTGACGCTGTTCACCGCGGGGTTGCTCTTGAGATCCAGCAGGCGGGCGGGATCGATCATCACCTGGTAGCCGAATTTCTTGGGGATGATCTCGCCCTTCATCTTCATCTCGGCGCGACGAATGCGGAAAGAGCTGCCCCACGCATCCTTGTCGGTGCGCGCGTTGCCGAGGTGCTCGGCGATGGCCCAAACTTGTAGGTTGGCGCTGGGCTGGAAGAAGCCGGTCTTGGAAACCGCCAACTTGTCCGGATCGGCGGGCTTCTCTTCCTTGGCGGGCTCGACTGCGACCGGGACCGCGACCGGCATCGGCGCGGCCACGACCGGCGGCGGAGGCGCGGGCGGCAACGGGGCCGCGGCGGGCGGCTCGGCTGCCACCGGTGCCGGTGCCGGTGCCGCAGGAGCGGGAGCGGGAGCGGGAGCCGCCGGTGCTTGCGCCAACGCCGGCGCAGCGAGCAAGAAGAGCGGGAAAGCGGAGAGCAAAGTCCTGTGTTTCATCAGTTCGTCCTTGGGGCGTCACAAAACACGCGCTGTGTGACGATATGAAGACATCGCAGTGAAATTGCGGAGGCTCGCTGTCACATCAGCCAAGCGGCCCACTGGACCGCGCGGGCCTTGTATCACGCTCGGCCAGGGGCTCTGAAACACTTTGATTGACGCGAGTTTCTGACGGTGCGGGTGGCCGCCGCGTCAGGCCACCCGCACCATCGAGATACCCATTCATCAAATTCCCCAGCCGCGCGGCGACCTTCGACGCCCCATCGACAGAGTGACACGGAGCGGGCGTCACTGTCTGCCATCGTCACTGCGAGGAGTTGCGGAGTGACGTTTGCGCAACATGCGCTTTCCGCCCATGACACGTGTCACCAGCTAACGTACGGAGAGGGGCGCAAGCAACTGAACCTGCTGCTCAGGAGAAGCGAATGATCGCGGATATGCGGATGCGAAGAGTGCTCTTGCCCGTGTTGGGTTTGATGTCCCTGGTCCTCGGCTGCAACAAGTCGGAACCGGCGCCCGCCAAGGCCGCGCCCGAGGGCCCAGCCAAAGAAGCCAAAGCGGAACCCGTCACCCTGCAAGGCTCCGGCGCGAGCTTTCCGGCTCCGCTCTACTCGCGCTGGTTCAAGGATTTCGGTGAGAAAAACGCGGGTATTCGCGTGAATTATCAGGCCACCGGCAGCGGCGCCGGCGTCAAAGCCTTCACCGCCGGTCAAACCGATTTCGGCGCCAGCGACGCGGCCATGACCGACGCCGAAATCAAGGAGGCCAAAGACAACGTGCTGTTGTTCCCCGTGACGGCAGGCTCGATCGTCTTGGCTTACAACCTCGAAGGCGTGAGCGAGCTGAAGCTCAGCCGCGAAGCCTACGCCGGCATCTTTCTCGGCGAGATCAAGACCTGGAACGACCCGAAGATCGCAGCCAGCAATCCCGGGGTGAAGCTGCCCGCCAAGAACATCACGCCGGTGCATCGCTCCGACGGCAGCGGCACCACCTTCGTTTTCACGCAGCACTTGTCCGCCATCAGCGACAAGTGGAAGAGCGGCCCCGGCACCGGCACCTCGATTGAGTGGAAGGGCGGCGTCGCTGGCAAGAAGAACGACGGAGTGACCGCGTTGATCACCCAGACGCCGGGCGCGATTGGCTACATCGAGTACGGCTTTGCCATCAGCAGCAAACAACCCATGGCCTCGCTGGAAAACAAGGCCGGCAAGTTCGTGGCGCCGACCCTGGCTTCGGCCACCTCGGCGCTGAAGGGCGTCGAGCTGCCGGCCGACATGCGCGCCTGGGTGACCGATCCGGTGGGTGACGACGTTTACCCGATCGTTACCTACACCTGGCTGCTGACGAAGAAGAAGTACGACGACGCCGCCAAGGGCGCGGCCGTCAAGCAGCTCCTCAAGTGGTGTTTGAGCGACGGTCAGAAGCTGTCCGAGAGCCTGCAATACGTGGCCCTGCCCGACGCGATCGCGGAGCGCGTCAACAAGGCGGTCGACCAGATTCAGTGAAACCATGAGCGACCGCAACCCCCGAGCAGGCGCGACTCCCGACTTGTCGGCGGCGTTCCGGTCACCGATCGCCCGGCCCCCGACCCGCTTTCAAAGCTGGTCGGACCGGGCTTTTCGGATCGTGGCCCAGAGCTTCGGGGTCGCGGTGGTTCTGCTGTTGGTCAGCATCGTCGTGCAGGTGCTGCGCCACGCGGCCCCGGCCATGGCGCAGCACGGTCTCGGTTTTCTCGGCCGCTCCCGCTGGGACACCAATCACGACACGTACGGGGTGTTGCCGCAGATCATGGGCACGCTCTACACGTCTCTGTTGGCGCTGCTGCTCGGCGGCGTATTGGGCATCACGGTGGCCTTGGTCACCAGCCAAGGGTTCATCGGCAAGCGCTGGGAGCTAACGATGAAGAACGTCATCGAGCTTTTGGCGGCTATTCCCAGCGTGGTCTACGGCTTGTGGGGCATCTTCGTGTTGATCCCCGCGCTGCGCGCGCCGGCGGGCTGGCTCCACCAACATTTCGGCGGGTTTCCGTTGTTTTCGAGCGAGCTGTCGGGGCCGGGCATTTTGCCCGCCGCGTTGGTGCTGGCGATCATGATTCTGCCCACCATTACCGCCGTCTCGCGTGAGGCGCTGGCGGCGGTGCCCAAGCGCTTGCCGGCGGCGGCCTACGGCCTCGGCGCAACCCGATGGGAGGTCATCTTCCGGGTGGTGCTGCCGACCGCGTCCGGCGGCATCTTCGGAGCCTTGGTCTTGGGTTTCGGGCGCGCCTTGGGCGAGACGATGGCGCTCGCCATGTTGGTCGGCAATGCCAACGAGTTCGGCTGGTCCTTGTTCTCTCCGGGTAGCACGTTGGCCGCGCTGCTCGCCAACCACTTTCCCGAAGCGGGAAAGGTGGAGGTCGGCGCGTTGATGTACGCGGCGGTCGTGCTCCTGCTCATCACCCTGGCCGTCAACGCCCTGGGCTCGTTGATCATGCTGCGCACGACGCGCGAATTGAAAGGGCTCCACTGAATGAGCGCCGAATCCGCAATCGCGAACGAAGCCGAGAGCGTGAGGCCGCAGCACCTGCTCCGCTCACTGAAGAACCGGCGCACCGCCAGCAACGCGCTCTTGACGGTGCTGGCCTTCGCGCTCAGCGCCGTCGCCATGTTGCCGCTGTTCTCGGTGCTGTACATGTTGATTGCCCGCGGCGCGCCGCTGCTGAGCTGGGACCTGTTCACCCAGCTCACTCCGGGAGCCGGCTCCGTCGGGGGCGGCATCGGCAACGCGTTGCTCGGCACGGTGGTAGTGGTGCTGGTCGCGACGTTGCTCAGCCTACCGCTGGGCTTCATGGGCGCGGTCTACTTGGCCGAGTACGGTGGAGACTCGAAGCTCGCGGTGACCGTGCGATTTTCGGCGAAGGTGCTGACGGGCATGCCGTCCATTTTGGCGGGTGTATTTGCCTACGCCTTGGTGGTGGCGACGACGGGTCACTTCAGTGCCTTGGCCGGCGGCGTGGCAACCGGCATTTTGATGGTGCCGGTGGTGATGCTCACGTCGGAGCAGGCGCTGCGCATGGTGCCGTCCAAAATGAAGCTGGCCGCGCTGGGCATGGGCGCCAACCGCAGTCAGACCGTGATTCAGATCGTGATCCGCACGGCCATGCCCGGCATTTTGACGGGCGTGATGCTGGCGTTGGCGCGCGCCATGGGCGAGACCGCGCCGCTGTTGTTCACCGCACTTTTCAGCGACTACTGGTTCGAAGGCAAGCTGCTCGAGCCAATCGCCTCGCTCGCCGTGCTCATTTACAACTTCTCCGGTAGCCCGTTCGAGAACCAGGTCAACCTGGCTTGGGCGGGCTCGCTGGTGCTGGTCGTATCGGTGCTGGTGGTGAATGTCATCGCCCAGCTAGTGACCCGTCGGCAAGAAGAGCATTGAAGAGGAACCATGACCATCGAAGCCGTTGCAGACGAACATGATCAGGAGCTGGAGCACGCGGCCGACAAGCTGTCGGGCTTGCGTCCTATGGAGTCGACGACGGCGGCAGCCATGCGTGACGTCATCGATTGCCGGGTACAAAAGCTGTACTACGGCAGCTTCCTGGCCGTCCGCGACACGCACATCGCGGTGAAGAACAACGAAATCACGGCCTTCATCGGCCCATCCGGCTGCGGTAAGAGCACGGTCTTACGCTGCCTCAACCGCATGAACGATTTCGTGCCCAGCTTCCGCTTGGAAGGCTCCGTGCACTTCCAAAGCCAGGACATTTACGCTCCTGCCGTCGATCCAGTCGCGGTGCGACGCTCCATCGGCATGGTGTTCCAACAACCCAATCCGTTCGCGATGAGCATCTATAAGAACGTCGCGTTCGGTTTGAAGCTCAACGGCTTCAAGGGCGACTACGCCGAGCGCGTCGAGCATGCGCTGCGCGGGGCGGCGCTCTGGGACGAGGTAAAAGACAAGCTGAACAACAGCGGCCTCAGCCTGTCGGGTGGCCAGCAGCAGCGCCTGTGTATCGCGCGCGCCATCGCTGTCGAGCCCGAGCTGTTGTTGATGGACGAGCCATGCTCGGCCCTCGATCCTATCGCCAGCCGCCGCATCGAAGAGCTGATGCTGGAGCTGAAACAGAAGTACACGATCGCCATCGTGACCCACAACCTGCAGCAAGCGCAGCGGGTCGCCGACCGTACGGCGTTCATGTACGTCGACACCAGCGCCGGCGGGCGAACCGGCTACCTGATCGAGTATCGCCGGAGCGAAGAGCTGTTCTCTGACCCCAAAGAGCAGCGAACCAAAGAGTACATCCGCGGCGAGTTCAGCTAACGACCAGTCCCAGGGTGCTCACTCAGTCGAACACGAATTCTTCGAACAAAAGCCGACGTTTCAGGTCGAGCAGGCGCGCGATGTCGCGGCCGAACAGGTCGGGGTGTTTGGCGTAGACCAGCTGTCGACTCCGCTGCACCAAATCCACGAACAAATCCGTCAGCTCCTCGCGCGATACTCGGCCTTGGCTGAGAGTCTCGACGTCGCCGAACGGCCAAGCCGAAGCCAGGCCGACGCGTAGCCGCTCTTCGCTCTCGATCAGCTCTTCCCACGGTACGTTGCGCCCGCGGTCGCTGACGGGCGCGCTGAAGAGCAGCAAGATCAGCGACACCGCCAAGAACATGAAATCAGTCATCTTGTCCTTGGGAGAATGCGCCTCGCTGTAGGAATCCAGATCGATGCCCTTCAGCTGGCCGCGGCGGCTCATCATCAAGTTGCCGTTCTTGAGATCGTTGTTGGCAAAGCCGATTTCGTGCACCTCTTCGAGCCACAAAAGCACGCTCGTGATCAAATCCAGCACCATGGCCGGCGAAAGCGCTTGCGTGAAAGGTGAGGCCAAGCGCTGCCGGCGCCACAACTCGCTGCCGCGGGAGTTGACGGCACGCTGAAACTCCAGCTGCGCCTCCAGCTCGGAGCCGCGGGCGGAGGGCGGACGACTGACACTGGCGTGCTCCCGGCCGGTGACGCCCACCAAGTTGTCCAGCGTGTCGCCGTCGATCAACTGCAGCACGTGATAGGTGAAGCGAACACCGGACAGCTTGCCCGTGTCGTACAAGCGAATGACGTGCGGTGAGCCCGCCAGCGCGCGCCCCACGTACATGGCTTCTTCCGCCTCCAAAATCGCCTTTTTCTTCTTGCCGACGATGCGGTCGACCTTGAGCGCAACCAGCTCCGGGAAGGCGCGATTGTTGTCGTTCAACGCCTCGTACACTCGGCCGAACTCGCCCATGCCCAGCTGCCGGAGCAGCGTAAAACCCAGGTCGGCGAAGGGCCCCGCCACCGTCTTCCACGCCGCCAGATCTTCCTCGTCCAAGATGCCGTATTGGCCGAGCGTGGGGGCGGGAGTGAAGACCTTGTTGCCCTGACGGGTGGGCCGCATGGGCTTCATCGTCGGCAGCACGCCCGGCATGGCACCGGCCAGGCTCAGGCGTACGTACCGCGGGTCCAAGAAATCACGGGCCACGATGCGCGCGTCTTGCTCGTAGCGAGCGTAGGGCGCCGGACGCAGCATGAAGCCGACCTTGGTCAGCGAGCGAAAGTACGGATCTCGCTCGGGCAGCTCGGATATTGACATGCCCCGCTGCTCGGCCGACGTAGCCGCGAACGCGCTTCCCACCTCGGTTGGCCACAGCAACCCACGTCGCTGCTCGTCGTAGAGCACGTTGATGGCGATGAAGGTGAGTCGCGAGTGCACGTCGATCTTGGTCACGAACAGATCGCGGGGCCGAGGTGGATACGCCAAGCTGTTCAGCACGCGCGCCACCAACGGCCAGATGACTCCCAGCCGCTGTCCGCTGGGCGCCAGGCGAGCGCGTTCGTAGTTGTCTCGTGCGGCCAGGGCCAGGGCTAGAGAGAGCACCAACCTCACGTCACCGCTCGTGCCGTCCTGGCTGCGTGTTTCGCGTGTGCCGTCGCTAGGTACTTGCGAGCTCAACAGCACGACGAGTCGCGAATGCCGGTTGGCTTCGTTTTCGAAAATAAGCTCCCGAAAGACCTTCAAAACGTGTGGCCTGGGGGTCAGGCGCTCTCCCAGCTCCCGGAAGCCGAAGCTCAGTAGCTCAGCCAGCCAGCGTGAGCTTTCGGTTTCGGGCTCGAACACCAGCAACCCCAGGCTGGCCTCGAGGTGCACGGCAATGCGCACGTCTTTCTCGTAGCGCGCGTCTTCGCTCGCATCCAGATAGGCTACCCAGTCAGCCGGCTCGCCACTGAACAGCGTCGAAGATAGCTCGGTGCGAATGCTGCGAGCGGTCGGCGTATCTTCGCCGGGCTCTCGAGGTGGCGGCGGCAGGGTCGCGCGCCAAAACCATGACTCGATGGCCGAGCGCAGCGCCTTGCGAGCGGCCTTTCCGTCACTGCCCATTCTACGACGAGCCTACCATCGCGGCGACGAATGGCGCCACCCGGAACCAGGGCGGGGGGGTCGGGCTAGCGCCCGCGCCTTCGCAGTTTCCATGGTCGGGCTAGCGCCCGCGCCTTCGCAGTTTCATGGTCGGGCTACCGCCCTCCCATGCCCGTCGTCGAGATGCCTTGGATGAAGGTCTTTTGGGCGAAGAAGAAGAGCACGATGATGGGCAGCACCAGCAGGGCCGAGGCGCCCATCAGCAGGTGGTGCTCACTGCCACCGTTTTGTGACTGATACTGCTGCAGCCCCAAGCCCATCGTGAAGGTCTCTGGCTTCGTCAAGAAGATCAGCGGCCCCAAGAAATCGTTCCACACGAACAGGAAGTGGAAGAGCGCCACCACCGACAGCGCCGGCCGCGCCAGCGGCAGAATCACCCGAAAGAAAATGCCAATTTCGCTGCAGCCGTCGATGCGCGCCGCTTCCGAAAGCTCGTTCGGAATGGTCATGAAAAATTGACGCAAAAGGAAGATGTTGAACGCGCTACCGAAGAAGGCCGGCACCCACAAAGGCATCAACGTGCCGATCCAGCCGAAGGCTCGGAACACCGAGTAGAGCGGAATCATCAACACCGGAAATGGCACCATCATGGTCGCGAGCGTGACGCTGAACAGCGCTTCGCGACCCTTCCACTGAATGCGCGACAACCCGTACGCCACGAGCGCGCTGGACAGCACCGTGCCCGTCACGCCCAAGAACGCCACCAACAACGTGTTCGACAGGTACGTGAGGAACGTGATGGTGCGACCGGGCGCGCCGTTCTTGGTCCACGGAAAAACCGACAGGCCCAGCAGCTCGGACAGGGGCCGACCCTTGTCCTTCTCACCCGCGGTGAGCGCCTTGATCGCTTCGGCGTAGTTGCCCCAGACCGGCTTGACCTCCGATTTTACGTCGGTGCGGGCGACGTAAAAGACCCGCGCTGGTTTCTTGGCGTATTTGCTGAGCAGCCACTCTTTGACGAGCACGGCGTCGGCCGGAACGGGGCGCACCAGCGCGGCGTCGAACGACTGTTCTTCGACGCGGTCGGCCACGCGCACGGCTTGTGTCAGCTTGCCGTTTTGAAATTGCTTGGGCTCGACCAGCAGCTGTTCGCCGCGGTTCGGCCCTGCGCCAGGCACCACCAACAACTTGGGGCTGCCGACGGGCTGCGGCGGGGTGACGTACAGGTGCCGGCCACCTTCGACGATGTAATATTGGCTCGGTAGCAGCTCGGGCGGCACCTTGCCGACTTGCTCACGCGGCTGCAGCGACGTCGCGAACAACCACACCATCGGCCCCAAGAACAGAGCCGCCAAAATGGCTAGCGGCAGGTGGATGATGGGCGTCGTGCGTTGGAGCGGATTGGGGCTTGCCATGGCGATGCCTCAGCGATCGTAGGTGACCCAGCGCTTCGACAGCTGCGTGGCCATGAAGGTTAGACCCAAGATGATGATGAACAACACCCACGCCATCGCGCTGGCGTAGCCCATGCGCAGATCCATGAAGCCGACGTTGTACAGCTGCAGCACGTAAAACAGCGTCGCTTGCTCGGGTGCGCCGCTCGAGCTGGTCATGATCATGGCCTGGGCGAAGGCTTGAAAACCGCCGATGATGCCCATGACCACGTTGAAGTAGATGACGGGCGAAATCATCGGCAAAGTGACGTTGACTAGGCGTTGCAGCCAACTGGCGCCGTCGATGATCGACGCCTCGTACAGCGACATGGGCACGTCTTGCAAACCAGCCAAGAAGATGACCATCGAGTTACCGGCGCCCCACACCGCCATGAAGATGATGGCGACCTTGGCCCAGGCTGGATCCGACAACCATGCTGGCCCCGTGATGCCGATCTTGCCCAGCAGCGTGTTGATGATGCCGCCCTGCCCCGCGTACATGCAGAACCAGAGGATGCTGCCCGCCACCATTGGCATCAACGACGGCAAAAAGAACGCAGTGCGGTAAAACGCCAGGCCCTTCACCTTCGAGTTGAGCAAGATGGCCAGCGTGAGCGCCACCACGACGCCCAGGCTCACCGAGCCGACGGCAAAGAAGGTGGTGTTCCACAGGCTCTTCCAGAACAACTGGTCCTGAAACAGCTCGATGTAGTTGTCGAAGCCGACGAACACCGGCGGCAGCAGCACCGAGTAGTCGCAGAGCGAATAGTAGAGCGCCGCCAGCAACGGATAGATCAAGAACACCGACAGCCCGACCACCCAAGGCGAGCTGAACAGCACACCGGTGACGAATTTGCGTCGCTCGAGCGGGCTCATCGCGACCTCCGCAGGAAAATCGCGCGGTCGCGATCGTAGGAGACTTGCAGCCGCTCTTGCACCGAAGTCAGAGCTTCCGCCGGAGTGAGCCTCAAATTCGCGATCTTGTCGGCGGCGGTGGCCATCTCGCGTCCGTACTCGTTCCAGACGCCGGTTTTGGGCGCGGACCAGGCGTTGGGGCTGGCCCCTAGCTCCGCGAACAAGCGAATGTAGGGGTTGGGGTGTTTGGCGTAAAACTCGTCACTCACGTGCGCGAGCGGCGAGTGCTTGCGCTGGCCCAGGCACAGCTGCTCCATCACTTCTTGCTTTTGCGTGTAGCGAATGAACGCCCACGCTTCGTTGGCGTGAGCGGAACCGGTGGGAATGACGAGGGCGTCGGCCTCGGCGTTGCCGGTGCCGCGCAACTCGGGATGGTCGGCGGGCGCCGGAAAAGGCGCGGCGCCCCACGGCATGCCGTCGGCAAACTTCTTGATGAAGTTGTACATCCACACGCCTTGAATCTCCATCGCCAGCTGGCCCGACAAGAACGGGTTCTGCGCGCTGGCGAAGCTGCCGAAACCCGAACGAAAGCGCTGCACCGCGTCCACACCCAGCTTCTTCGAGTAGGACGCCATCCACTCATAAGCCCTGATGTTCTCGGGCGACGCGGTGGTCACCTTGTCTCCGTCGATCAGCTTCCCACCGAACACGAAGCCCCAAGAGAAGGTCCACCAGCTGGGCTCGGACGGCAGGAAACCCACCTGCAGCAGGCGCTTTTGCGCCGCCGGGACGCGCGGCAGGTAGCCCCACTGCACCTGCGTTTGCCCGTCGGGCAAGGTGACTTCCCACTTGGTGAGCTTCTCGGCCATCTCGTCGAGCTGCTCCAGCGTTTCGGGCGGCTTTTCCGGATCCAGCCCCGCTTCGCGGAATAGGCGTTTGTTCCAGTGCAAGGCCACCGCCGCCGGCGTCGTGGGCAGGCCCCAGAGCTTGCCGCGGTGCACGGCCAAATCGTAGTAGCGGCCGACGTATTGCGAGCGCTCGATGCCGTCCGCGCGAGCGCGCTCGGTCAGCTCCATGAGCGCGCCCTTGTCGGCGTAGCTCGGGGTCATGTAGCTGTAGATGCCGGCCACGTCGGGCGGGTTCTTGCCGGCGCAGGCGATCAGCAGCTTTTGCTCGATGCTCGAGACGACGACCATCTCGACCTCGATCGGTCGGTAGCCGGGCTCCGCCTTGGCGCGCTCTCGCTCCTTGGCGTTGAAGGAATCGACCACCCGGCCCATGGCCTCGCCCTCGAAGTCCGTCCACTTCTCCCAGTAGACGATGTGGCGAACGGCGGCATCCTCGTGAGCTCGACTATCACCGCAGGCGCTACCCAGAAGAGCGAAAGCGCAAAGAGCGGACGCCAGACGCATTTGTTTGTGAGCGCAATGTGTCACTTTTCTCCGGGGTCGTGAAGTCAATCAACGTCTTTTCGGGCGCTGGGTTTCCGCCGTGCACGGGCGCCGGTTTTGCGCGGGCATGCGGCTCGGCGCGCACCGCGAGCCAAAGCTGGTCTTCAACCAAACCGTTCCGGCTCGTGCGCAGCCGTGGGATGAAGTCGTTTGGACCACGTGTCGGAGCAAGGGTGTTCAAGCACTCTCGCTACACCATATGTCTGGACCTAAATGACCAAGCGGGGAGTCGCGCTCCGGCGAGGGCGGCGGGCGTCAGGGACCCGGCGTCGGTCGATTTCTGGAACCGGTACCGTCAAAAACCCGCGGGAAGGGGAGCGGCCCCACAAAACTTTCTAAAAAATCAGACACGCAACGACGATGTTTGCAACGCGCCGCCCTGGTCAGTGTGCAGGGCTGGTGGTACCGATCGTACATGTCGCACGCAGTGCCTACGTGGGATTTGCGTTTGTCGCACGCGCCTGAATTGTTGTGTATGGCGGCTGCACGCCACGGCAGTGAACGCAGCGCCGACCACTACGTGGTGCAAAGTTGGTGCATTCACTTCTACAAGTACGAAGCCACGCTGCTCGTAGGCGACAGTCAGCTGGAGATCACGCCCGGCTCGGTCGGCATCATCCCGCCCGGTGTCAGTCACGAGTACCACTACCGCGGACGCTCCGAGCACTTGTACGCGCACTTCAACTTGCGCTCGCTCACTGGCGACACGATGCCCATCGCGGCGCTTCAAGATCTCGGCAGTGAGTTCACTCCGTTGTGTGAGCGCTTCGAGCACGCCATCCACGTATTCCGCTCACGTCCGGCCCAAGCCGAGGCTCGCGTTTGGGACGTGCTGTGGGAGCTATCGGAGCGCACCACGCGCAGCGAGCAACGTCAGACGCGGCGTCATGTGGCGCTCGAGCGCGCTTGCCGTGTGATTCAAGCCCGCATTTCGGAGCCGCTGTCGCTGGCCGATTTGGCCACCCCGGCGGGGGTCTCGCCCGCGCATCTCACCCGGTTGTTCCGCGCGGAAATGGGGCTTACCGCCACGGACTACCTCCGGCGCTGCCGCCTCGAGCGCGCCCTGCATCTATTGACCCGCTCCGACGTGCCCATCAAAGAGGTCGCCTGCGAAGTCGGTATTCCCGACCTGCATGCCTTCAACAAGGCCATCCGCCGCGGCTACAGCCTCTCACCGCGCGAGCTGCGTGCCCGTGGCGCCGCCCCCAACGGTCTTACCCTTCGCAGTGAAGCCGGTGGTTCCAGCTCCCCGCCGTCCATGGCCCCCGCCTCGGGCGAGGCGAACGACTTGACCCTGCCCGTGCGCGCTGTCGCCGAGTTTGCCTGACACGCCGGGGGCCGCTCACGAATTCCGCGACAGGGCCTTCTTGAACGGGAAGCAGCGCAGTACGCCGAACGCTTCCTCGGGCGCCCCGGCACGCTGATAGCCGTGACGCGCATAGAACCCACGCGCGTTGCAGCTGCTCTCGAGTGACACCTCCTCGAGGCCCCATACCCGCGCCTGCGCCTCCAAAGCGCGCAAGATGGCAGCGCCGAGGCCAGCGCGCTCGAAGCCCGGCTCGACGTAGCAGAGGTGGATCTTGCCGGCGCGCACGACATTGCCCACGCCGCGGACGGTGCCTTCGAGCTCAGCCACGACGACCAGGCCGTCGGGCTGCGCCAGCCAGCGCGCAAAGTGCTCTGGCGTCTTGTTGGCCAACCAGCGCTCCAGCGTCGCGGGGTCGTCGTGGTGGTCGGCGCCACATAGCTGAATCACCGATTGGCGGACGACGTGCAGCGCTTGCTCGCTGTCGGCGAGCGTGGCCGGTCGGACCCGCACCCGGGGCGTGCTCATGACGCCGTCGACAGCCCCTTGGCCAAAAACAGGGTGCGATAGCTGGCGCCCGCCAGCTCGAAGTCGCGGAACCCGCGTTCGCGGTAGAGCCCCCGAGCGCGTGCGTTGTCTTCGCGAACCTCCAGCGTGAGCTTGCTGCAGCCACGCGCGCGAGCCCGCTCTTCGGCAGCCGAGAGCAGGGCCCGGCCGATGCCACGACCGCGCGACGCTGGCAGCACCGCGAGATCGTGAACGTTGAGCAGTGGCCGCGCCGCAAACGTCGAAAACCCGAAGAAACAGGTGGCGACTCCAGAAACGGCGTCGCCCTCGAACGCCAGCAGCACGAGCGCGTTCGCTTGCTCGCGCAATGCCGGCAGGAGGCGCTGACGCACCTCGGGGCTGAGCGGCGCGCCGCCGCCCATGTCGTCGCGCGCGTAGCTGTCCAGCACACTCAAGAAGCCGGCCGCGTGCGCCTCGTTCGCAAAGTCCATTTCCCGGATTTCGATCGGCAAATTCGGCGTTCTCCCGGGTCCGAACGTAGCAGAGGACGCTTCCGCTCGCTCGTGTTAGGAATGTCGGCGGCGCGCGATGCGCGCCAGGCGTTGGGCGATTCATGAACGAGCGCTGCCCCAAATGTGATGCCGCCAGGCTCACCCCCATCGAGCACTCGTTGGCGCTTTGTTGCAGCAAGTGCTCGGGCTTTTGGGTACCGCCGCTGGCCTTCTCGGAGCCTGACGTCATCCAGCTGCTTCAAGCGCGCGACGTACGGCCACAGGCGCCGCTCGAGCAGGACCACCGCACCGGCCCTTGTCCGGAGGGGCACGGCCTGTTGCGGCGCGCTCGTGTGACCAACAACGATCCGTACTTTCTCGAACGCTGTGCTCGCTGTGGTGGGGTTTGGTTCGACCCGGGTGAGTGGTCGCGCCTGGCCGAGGCCGGGCTGCTGACCGACGTGACGACGCTGTGGAGCCCGGCATGGCGCGAGCGCCTGTCAGACGAGCAAAATCGCGTCTCGCTGCAGGCGGACCTCCGTCACAAGCTGGGCAGTGAGACCTTCGACCTGTTGGAGAACCTCGCCGACCGGTTGAGCCAGCATGAGCTTTCCGGTCTTGCCCTGGCCTACTTGCGCGAACGCTTGCGACAACACTGAGCCCCAGCGCCGACCGGCGACAGCCACCCCCCGATACGGACCGGCTCTGCCGAGTCGCGCCCTTTTTTGTGGCCCCGCCGGGCGCGAGGCCATTGACCCACTGCAGAAACACGTCTACTTAAACGTTTCAGTAGCGAAGAACTGCGGCTACCGAGAGAACCGAGCTCGTGCATCGTTTTTGGGACTTCAAGCTCGTGCGGCCCCACGCCGTACCCCGCGTCGGCGCCACGCTTTGCGCCGCCGCGCTCAGCCTGGGTTGTCTGAAGACGCCGGATCGGTACGCACAATCCACGCTCGACGTGCAGACCAATCCGCCTGCCAGCTTCGAAGTGGACGGCAAACCTTTTTGCTTTGCCGGCTCCAACAACTACTACCCCATCTTCAAGCCCAAGCCGGTCGTCGACGACCTGTTTCAGGCGGCGCGCGCGCTCGATCTAAAAGTCATGCGTGTCTGGGGCATGTTGGATCGCGGCTCGCTCGACGGCTCGGTGCCCAACGCCGACGGCGAGGGCCACAAAGAGAACGTCTACTTTCAATACTGGGATCCAGCCGCCAAGCGCCCGGCTTACAACGACGGCGAAGACGGCTTGCAGCGCTTGGACTACGTGCTGGCCGCCGCCGCCAAGAACGACGTCAAAGTCATCGTCGTCTTGATCAACAACTGGCGCGCGTTCGGCGGCATCGATCAATATTTGATGTGGTACGGCCGCAGCAAGCACCACGAATTTTTCACGGCGCCCGAGCTGAAGCAGGCCTATCGCGACTGGGTCAAGCACGTCATTTCTCGCAAAAACACCGTCAACGGCCGCAATTACCGCGATGACCCGAGCGTGTTCGCCTGGGAGCTAGCCAACGAGCCGCGCTGCAAGGGCGGCAATGCGTTCGACACCAGCAGCGGCTGGGACAAGAGCACGCTCACCGACTGGGCCGGCGAAATGTCGACTTACATCAAGTCGCTGGATCCGAATCACCTCGTGTCCGTCGGAGACGAAGGCTTTTTGGACGGCGGCGGTGACCACTGGGCCTACAAAGCGAACGACGGCGTCGACCACGCGGCGTTGACCGGCCTGCCCGCCATCGACTTCGGCACCTTTCACCTCTACCCCGAAGACTGGAGCACCCCGGAAAAGTTCGGCGAGCAATGGATCGTCGATCACCTCAAGGTGGCGCGGGACCTGGGCAAGCCGACCATCTTGGAGGAGTACGGCATCAAGGTGACGCGCGCGCAGGGCAACGTGGGTGACGTGACGCAGGGCTGGGAAGAGCGGCGCGCCACCTACCAACGCTGGAACGAAATCACGCTCAAACGCGGCGGCAACGCGGCTTTGCCGTGGATGCTGGCCGGCATCGACGAGAACCAGGCTCGTTACCCCGACTACGACCGGTTCGTCTTTTACAAGGACGACGAGACCGGCAAGCTCATTGGCGAGTACGCCAAAGCATTCGAAAATGCGCCGGCTTGCCGGGTGCAAAAAGCAAACGGCGGGCCCGGGTCACCGTTCGTGAGCGTGGTTCACCCGACCGAGCGCGTCGCGCTGGGTTGGCTCGCGGCGAAGGCGCTTTGAGCCATGCGCTTTCGGCAACTCGTCTTCGGCGCAGCTGTGTGTGGAACCGCTTCCGTCTTTGGGTACGGCTGCATCACCACGCCGGCCAGTGAGACCGGCTTCAGCGGGCGCGCCCGGCAATTGGTTCCGGGCGCTTGTCCGGGCGAGGGTGCGGGGCTGATCGAAGACGGCGAGGACGGAGACAAGCGCGGGGTCGTGCGTGAAGGGCGCGGCGGCTATTGGTTCTCTTTCGTCGACTCGTCGGGGTCTACCCTCGAGCCGCAAGGAGATTTCAAGCTCGCTCAGCCCGGGCACGCTTCGAAATATGCGGCGCGCATGCGCGGCCACAGCGCGGCGAGCGGAGACAGCGTCTACGCCGGCATTGGGTTGTCCTTGACCGATCCGCGCGGCCCGTACGACGCCACTCGCTACGACGGCATCAGCTTTTGGGCGAAAGGTCCCGGCCACGTGCGCCTCGAAGTTCCGGACGGCTACACCGCGCCCGAAGGGCGAAAGTGCAAGGACTGCTACAACGACTTCGGCATCGAGCTCGCGTTGGCGGCGGGCTGGCAGCGCTACACGGTGAAGTTCGAGTGGCTGGCGCAGCGGCAGGGCTGGGGCGATCCGCGACCGGAGCTCATGCGCTCCGAGCTGTACGCGATTGAATGGCAATTTGGCACGCCGGCTCGTGATTTCGATGTCTGGATCGACGACGTGCGCTTCACTTGCGAGGGCACGCCATGAGCCGCATCGGTTTTGGCTTGTTGGCGGCGCTGTGTTTGGCTGGCTGCGGCGGTGACGACAGCAAGCCGCGCCCGGCCTCGGCCGGACAATGCGGCGGCATCATGCTGACCGGCGCCGACGATCCGGGCAGCGGCCCCATCGACTGCGCGGCTCTCGACGCCTACGACGTGCAGCTGATCGACGACTTCGAGACCGGCGCCGCCACCGGCTGGTACATCAACAACGATCGCAGCGCGCTGCAGACGCCCGCGCCCGACACCGACCCCGTGCCGGGCGAGCGCATTCCGGGCGGGCGCTGCCGCGGATCCGCCAACGTGGCGAGCGAGTATGCGGTGCACGTGTTGAGCGGCAATTTGACGGAATTCGGCGCGGTTTTCGGGCGCAACTTGCGGCGGCGGCTGGACGTCGAGCCGTGTCCGATTTCGCCGTGCTTGGGCCGCACTCCGCCGCCGCCTGGTGTGGGGCCGTGCGGGGTGGGGCAAGCCACGCCCGGTCAGACCGACGTGGCCACGGAGTGTACGACTGGCGCGGACGCCAGCGAGTGGGAAGGCGTCGTGCTGTGGGCCCGCAAGGGGCCGGGCAGCACGTCGGGTGTGCGCATTCAAGTTTCCGATCCGCGCACGGACGACTCCAACCAAGCCTGCGTGTGCAATCCGTTCACCAATCAGAACGACACGTCCGACGGTTGCGACAAATACGGAACGTTCATCAACGTGGACGCGACGTGGCGCGCGTACTTGGTGCCGTTCGACGGTATGCAACAAGGCGGCTGGGGTCTGGCGTCGCCTTCGCTGGATACGTCCGGTTTGTTCTCGGTCACGGTGCAGATGGGCCGCGGCGAGTGGGATCTGTGGATTGACGACATCGGGTTTTACCGGAGGCATCGCTGATGCGGCGGCTTTCGCTGCGCGCCCTCAGCGCGCTCGTGGCCCTGCTGGCGCTTACGCCGCGGGCCTGGGCCGAAGACGCGGTGCCGGCCAGCGTCGACGACGACGCCATGCCGCCGCCCGGTTACTTGCCGGGGCATCAGCAGTTCAACGAGCACATCGGGCTGGGGCTTTCACCGCACGTGCCGGGCCAGCAAACGGCGCTTCCGGGCGGCATTGCGCCCGTTTCCGGCGCGCCGGTCATGCCCAATAGTGGCGGTAAATTCGACTTCAAAGGCCACCTGCAGCTGGGCGGGCGCGCCGGCATCGGCAAGCGCCACGACGCGCAAGATGGGCAGTCGTCGACGACGTTGCACGGCGATCCGGTCGTGCCGCGCGGCAACGTTTTCGAGACCACGAACGTGGTGCCGTACGTTTGGTCGGCGCTCGAGTTTTCGTACTCGCTGCCCAGCGTGACCGCCACCGTGTCACTCGGCGCGTGGAACTTCTCGGAGTCGATGGGCGCGGCGGGCGCGTTCAATCCCGCGGCTCAACTGTGGGTCAACGACGCGTACCTCACCTATGTGCCGCGCCAGCTCGGCCCGGTGAAGCTGAGCTTTCGGGTCGGCGTCTTTCCCGACCGTTACGGCAACTTGGAGCAGTACAGCTCCGGCCACTACGGTACGCCCATCATCGGCGCGATCTATGGCGTAGGTGAGAACCTAGCCGCCAAAGTGCCCCTCGGCCAAAACCTGACGCTGACGCTCGAGCACGGCATCAAGACCAACCTCGCTCGTCCTCCGGGCAACGTACCGACGGGGCCAGCCAACAACTGGCAGAAGCCTTGGGAAGGGCAGACTTTCGTCAACCACCTGCACTTGGGCGCCGAGATCGCCGGCGTGATAACGCCCGGCTTGCACTACATCTCGGCCTTCGCGCGCGACGACCAAGCCGACCAGACAAGCCTCGGCAACCTGCGCGCCGGCTATGCCGACTACGCGGGGGGCCCACCTGTCCTGCACCCCGAGCTCGACCACGCCGATGGCTCCCTGCGCATCTTGGGCGCCGATTTGCGCATTAATTTCCGCGACTTCGGATATCTCGGGGTTGCGGTTTCGCAGACCCAGGCCGAGCACATACGCAGCGTAGCGGGTGTCGTCCAAGTGCTGAACGCCGGCGGCGGTCGCGATCTCATGGATCGCTACTTCGGTCGCAACAACGATCAGGGCAACGGCAACCTGCTCGTAGCCGGGGCCGAGTACTCGGTCAGCTTGGGCACGTTGCTGCGCCGGCCCGACGAGTTTTGGGGTGACGGCCCCGATCTCAAGCTCACCGCCTTCGGCATGTACGCGCAGATCGCTTCAGACGATCCGGCGCGCGACGGCGAGAAGAAGTACAAGCTCGGCGGCGAAGCTACGTACTCGGCGCTGTCGTGGTTGGCGTTGGCGGGGCGCGTCGATCGCGTCGTGCCGTACTTGAACGCGCCCAAAGTGCCGCTGTACGCGCGGCAGAACGACAACTCCTACTCGGTCTTGACCGCGCGCGCCGTGCTGCGCAGCGACTGGCAAGCGCGCGAAGCTTTGACCCTCCAATACTCGCGCTTCATCTACCGCGAGAACTTCCACGTGGTGACGCTCAACTCCGGCGGCCAAGTCAGCCAGGTGTCGGACGCGCCCGACCAACACCTGCTCGCCCTTTTCGGAACGCTTTGGTGGTGATCATGAAACCTGCCATTTTTACCCTCCAACTAGCGCTCATCGGCTCCACCCTCGCGCCCTCCGTCCTCGCGCAAGAACCCGCCGCCCCCGCTCCCGCCAACCCCTCCAGCCCCGCCCCCGCCGCCCCCGCCG
>JBEQSW010000267.1:0-7062 GCA_040348565.1 Myxococcales bacterium
ACGCACGAAGATCTCGAGCTTTGCCCCCTTCGACCACGCCATCGCCTACGTGCCCTCGCTGAATTTGTACCTGGACGGTACCGCCGAGCACACCGGCATCTACGAGCTGCCGAAGATGGACATCGGCGCCGTGGTGCTGCACGTCAACGAAGGCAAGGCGCAGCTCACCCGGATTCCGGACGCGGATCCGGACAAGAACTTCGTGCACCGCGAGCTGTTGGTTGATCTCGACAGCAAGGGCAGCGCCAAGCTCGACATCGACTACTCGACGGGCGGCTACAACGCCGCCTCGTGGCGCGACGCCTACGGCGCCGAGTCGACGCGCCGTGAGCGCATGACGCGAGACCTCGGTGGAGACTTTCCGGGCGTGTCCATCAACGAAGGAGCGCAAGGGCTCATCACCAGTGATCTGTCGAACAACGAAGAGCCGGTGAAGATCAAGGTGCGAGCGGTGGCGCCCGGGTTCGCGCGCAACGAGGGCGACATGCTCAGCATGCCGGTGACGAGCGGCTTCCGTTTGACCCCCAATTTCGCCTCGCTTTCGCAGCGTCGGCAGCCGGTGGAGCTGATTGCGTTCACGACCATCGACGACGTGTATCGCGTGAAGCTGCCAGCCGGCGCCAAGGTGGTCTCGCCGCCCGACGAGCGCTCCGCGACGTCGCAGTTCGGCAGCTACTCGCTGAAGGTCGAGCAGGCGCACGGCGAAGTCGTGGTGCGCAGCAAGTTGCAGGTCAAAGTCTCGCGCATCTTGCCCGGCGATTACCAAGCGTGGAAACGTTTTTGTGAAGAAGCCGATTCGGCTTTCAGCGCTCGTTTGCTGGTGAAACCATGAGTCTCCGTCGTTCCGTTCTGCCGCTCACGTTCTTGTCCGCTCTGTTGGCTGGTGCTGGCGGCAGCGCCTGCTCACCGCGCAACGCCGGCGACGCCAAGGCCCCCACCATCGCCGAGCTGCGAAAGGGCGCCGAGCGCGACGCCAAGCAAACCAGCGCGTGGTTTCTGGGGGAGCTCCTGTCACCTGATGGTAGCCCCGAAAAGGCCAAAAAAGCCCGCCAAGCGCTGGACCAAGCCAAAGCCGGCGATCTGTTGGCCGAGCTCGGGCGCGGGCTGGACGACTTTTCCCACGGCCACCTGAGGCGCGCTCCCGAATCGATGATGCGCGCCGTGAAGGCCGCCCGCGACAGCGACGACCCGCGCGCGGAGTTGCTAGGCTGGTACGCCACACGCCAAGCGGTGGGCTTCCGTTCGAACGACCCGAAGCTGTGGCAACGCTGGAAGCCGTTCGTGCAAGACGCGCTCGCGCGACCGGGCCAGCTGGGCTTTCGCGCCCGCGCCGAGCTCGCCGACTGGGCCCTCTCTGAAGCGTACGCAGAGGGCGAAAAGGATTTGGCGGGCTTGTCGGTCAAGCTGCATGGCTGCGTCAAAGACGTGCGGCTGGCGGGTCCGTTCGGACGCAACGCCGCGCCCGACTTGCTCCGCCCGTTCCCGGCCGAGGCGCCCGGCGCGTGGCCGGCACGCTTCCCGACCGAGCCGGGCCAGGGTGAGCCGCCGCGCCAGCTCGCGACCACGCGCACCGGCTGCGACATCGAAGCCAAAGAGCCGATGCCCGGCGGCGTTTACTACGCTGAGACCTTCGTGACGCTGAACCAGCCGACCGAAATGCTGGTTTGGGCCGGACGAGCCTTGCGGATCTGGGTCGATGACGCGCAGGTCTTGGCCCACGACGTGCGCGATTGGGGCACGTGGACGAACGTGGCCGCCGGCGTTGCGCTCGACAAGGGGCGGCATCGGGTGCTGGTCGAAATCACCGACCCGAGCGTGGAGATCCGGCTGCTGGCGCGCGACGGCCGGCCGCTGGAGGCTCCCACCGACACCGACGGCAGCAAGCCGTACGCGCTGGCCCGCCCCGACGCGCTCGCCGTGAACAGCGTGGCGCGCTTCGTGAGCAAAGACGGCGTGCGTGATCCGAAGGACGATCTGTTGCGCTTCGTGATCGCCAACCTGGCCGGCGAAGACGGCGGGGCCGACGTGGCCTCGGTGATGATGGAGCCGCTGGTCACGGATCCGGCGCGCGCCACCGGCATTGCCCTGGCCAACGCCGCCCGCTTCACCGACAGCGACCCCATCTACGAGAACAGCCAGCGCCGCGATTTGGTGCGCCAGCTCAACGAGCGCGCCGCCAAACGCGACCCCGGCCTGTGGTCGCCCCGGCTTTCGCTGGGCCTGTGGGAGGCCGAAAAGAGCGGCATGCCCGAAGGCGCGCGGGTGCTGAAAGACCTGACCGGCAAATTCCCGGAAGTACCGGCAATTTTGGCCTCGCTCACGCGCTTGTACAACGAGCTCGGCTGGTACGCCGCGTACTCGGCTTCGGCGCGCGAGCTGGCGACGCGCTTCGCCGACGACGCCGACGCGCTCGAGGTCGCGATCCCGGTGCTGGAGACCGCGGGTGACGCGGCCATGGCCGACAAGCTCGCCGAGCGCGCCCGGCAACTGAATCCCGATACCGAGATCGTGCTCAGCCGCGCGCTGGCGCGTCACGACTACGCCGAGGCGCTCAAAGAGCTGAAGCGCATCGGCGCGCGTCACCCCGAGCGCAAAGACATCGCCGAGCGCGTGTACGACGTGATGGTCCGCTCCGGCAACGAGCAAGAGAGCTGGAACAAGCTGGAAGCGGCCATCAAGCAGAACCCCAAGAACACCTCGGCTCGACTGGCGCTGGCCGACGCCGGTTTGGCGTCCGGCAAGCGCGACGCGCTGGTGCAGGCGTTGGTGGCGGCCGTCGAAGGCGGCGCCGAGACCGAAATCATCGAAGAAGCGCTGGATTTGGTGGAGGGCGCGACCGAGCTCGAGCCCTACCGCCTGAACGCGCAGCAGATCATCGCCGACTACGAAAAGTCCGGCGTGCAGCTGCCCGGCACCGCCGCCCGCGTGCTCGACTACTCCGCGGTCTGGGTGCACTCGGACGGCTCGAGCCGCATGCTGGAGCACGAAATCATCCAGGTGCAGAGCGCCGAAGCCATCACCCAACAAGCCGAGCAAGAGCTGCGGCGAGGCCTGTGGCTGCACCTGCGCGTGATCAAGAAGAGCGGGCAGATCTACGAGCCCGAGATCGTCGACGGCAAGCCGACCGCCACCTTGCCGCACCTCGAGGTCGGCGACTACGTGGAGACCGAGCGCATCGAGAGCAACCAAGGCGACGGCGAGCGCGGCATGCGCTACTTCGGCCCGCGCTGGTTCTTCCGCGAAGAGAACATCGCCTACGCGCGCTCGGAATTTTTGGTGGTTTCGCCCAAAGATCGGCCGCTGCAGATCGAGTCGAAGAACAACGTTCCGCCGCCGGAGGTGAAGGAAACCGGGTCGCTGATCGTGCGCCGTTGGCGCGTGGATCGCAGCCCCGCCGCTCCCGTCGAGCCGTTCGGGGCGCCCATCAGCGAGTTCTTGCCCAGCGTGCAGATCGGCTGGGGCGCGGATTTGGCGAGCGCGCTGCGCGCCATGAGTGACGGCCTCACCGATCTCACCCCCAAAGATCCGCGCATCGTGCGCATCGCCCGCCGCATCGTGACCCCTTCGACCAAGAGCGACGAGCGCGCCAAGAAGCTGTATCGCTGGGTCATCGGCAACGTGCAAGAGGGTGAAGAAGACGACGGTCGCCGGGCCATCGTCGGCAAGAATGGTAACTTGTGGCGCGCATACATCACGCTGTGCCGCGCGCTCGACATTCCGGTCGACTATGCGGCGGCGCAAAACCGCTTGGCGTTACCGCCCAGCGGCCCTTTTTCGGAGCAGGCCCTGTTCACCCAGCCGCTGATTCGCGTCGGCGGCAAGGGCGGAACTTGGCTCACGCTGGGCTCGAAATATGCGCCTTTCGGCTACGTGCCGGCCGAAGCGCGCGGCATGCCCGCTTACCTGCTTTCGAGCGGCACGCCCGAGCTGACCCGTACGCCGACCGAAGGCACCATCGACGACATGGCGTACACCGGCGACGTCAAGCTGCTGGCCACCGGCGCCGCCGACGTCACCCTCACGCTCAGCTTCACCGGCAAGTACGCCACGGGTCTGCGCAACGCGCTCAGCCAGATGCCGGAAGATCAGCTGCGCGACGTGCTCGAGTCACGCTTGCTCGGCCGCGAGCTGCGCGGCATCCAGCTCAGCCAGTACAAGGTCGAGCATTTCGACGACCTCGACAGCCCGCTCTTGATTCACGTGCAAGGCCACGTGCAGGGCTTCGCCGAGCGCTCGAGCGGCGCGCTGGTCGTCTCCCCGCCGTTCGGGGTGCGACTCAGCCAGCTCGCGGTCTTGCCCACGCGCCAAACGCCGCTGTTGCTGGTGGACGCCACCCACCAGCGCATCAAGCTGAAGCTCGATTTGCCCGCGGGGGCCAAGCTGGAACAACTCGCGCAACCCCGCACCGTCAAAGACGGCGAGCGTCTCGTTACCGTGCGCGACGCCCAACAAGGCAACTCGCTCGTGCTCGACCGCGAAATCGAGCTGCCCGCCGGCCGCGTCCAACCCGGTGCTTACGGCCAATTCCAAGAGTTTGCGCGCCAGGCCGACGAGGCTCTGTTTCATTCCGTGCGCGTGCGCTTGCCCTGACACCACCGGGCGTGCCTGCGATGGCGCGCCCTGGTAGCCACGACCAGCTCCACCCCTGAGCCTGGCGCGGTGGACGAACGACACCGAACGCGAGCTCTCGCTGCGCGTCCGGTTTCGAGCTCGCGCTCGCTACTTGTTCTTCGGATCCGACGCCGATTTGCGCGCGGCTTCGTCGGCTTCTTTGAGGCGCTTGGCGATGCGCGTCTTCACTTCTTCGCTGTCGGCGACGTTCTTCTTCCAGGCCTCGTTGCGAGAGACGCGCTCGGTCGCGGTCGCCGGGTAAGTGATGGCTTCCTTCTCGTCCTCGGCGTTCTTGGAATACTCTTTCCAGCGACCGATCGCCTCGTCGTTGTTCTTTTGGCGCTCGCGCAGATCAGCCAGCGCGAAGATCAGCTTGGCCTTGAGGGTGCCGTCTTTGCCGACGAAGCGCAGACCGTTGACGAACGCGGCCTCCGCTTCCTTTTGATCGCCCTTCGCCAGCTGCGCGGCGCCGACGCGGTAGTGCCCCAGCGCCTTCTCGGGCTCGAGCTTGATGGCCTCGCGGTACGCCGAGATGGCGCCATCGAAGTCACGCGCCACGTAGGAGCGGTCGCCCTTGGCGATCTGCTCCATGTACGGGCTGATACCCTTGATGCCCTTGGGATCGCGGCGCACTCCGTCGCTCCCGACGGTCGCGCCGTCCGCCTTCGCGTCGACCTTGGCGTCCGCCTTGCCGTCGGTCTTGGCCGAGGCTTTGAGGCTCACCTTGTCGGCGGCGACAGCCTGCGACGCGAGAGCCAAGGATGCCGAGAGGCCGAGCAAGATCGTCAACTTGCGCATGCCGAACGAATAACACGACCCGTCCGTGCGAGACGATTTGCGGTCCGCCCCGCGATCCACAGTCTTGTGGATGGCCTGTGGACACAATCGCAAATAGCTGGATCTGTTACGTTTTTTGTCCAGTGCCCTGGGGAGAACTGATCTGACGGCGCGGAGGCACCGGGGACCATTTCCCCATCTCGAGCCGCGGTATAGAGGGGCGAGAGCTCATGCCGTCGGCCTATCCGTGGGGGGCGCTGGAACCCCTGTCCCGCGCCGCCGTTCAGGTCGCGACGGGCGTTCGACAAGCGCTGGGCGCGAACGCCGAGCGCCTTGCGTTCGCGCTCGGTGAGCTGCTCGAGTTGCCGTGCGAGCTTTTGGTGCGCCGCACCGCGCTCGGGCACGCGCCTGCGCTGGGTCAAACCTTGTGGCTCAGCCGAGAGTCGCTGGCGCTGGGCTTGTTGGCGGAGCCAGCCCTGGCGGCGTTCTTGGCGGCGCGCGTGCTGCGACGCGCCGAGACGCTCTCGGATCCCGAGGCGGCACTTTCGCCCGCTCTGGCCGGGTTGCTCGGGGCCTTGGCCATCGAAACGGCGCGCCGCTCCGGCATCGCGACGCGACTGCTGGGCGCGCCACCGGTCGGCGAAGAAGCCCTGTTGGTCGACGTCACGCTGCTGCTCGACGGTCGGCCATTTTCGCTCAGCGTGTTCGTGGTCGGGGCCGCCACCATCGTGGACGAGCCTCGGCTCGAGCAGCTGGGCGACCTCACGCTCCGGCTGCCGTTGGTGGTCGGAAGCGTGGCGCTGGATCGGCAAGAGCTGCTCGGCTTGGAGCTGGGCGGGGCACTGCTGCTGGAGGAAGGCGCCAGCATCGACGTGGACGGCGTCGGCTTCGGCGTGTTGGTGGGCCCGCACGGCGAGCGCGGTATTCGCGTCGAAGTGCGGCCCGATGGAAGACTTGTGGTAGGCGAAACAACCGAAGCGAGGCTCACCGTGGAACGCGACAATCCCAGCCAGAACGAGGGCGAGACGCTGACTGATGTCCTGCTCGAAACGCCGGTCGTGGTGCGAGTCGAGCTCGGCGCCGTCAGCATGAGCGCGCGCGAGTGGGCGCGGCTCGGTGCGGGCGACGTGATCGAGACCGGCCAGCGCATCGCCGAGCCGGTGGTGCTGCGCATCGCGGGGCGCGAAGTAGGGCGCGGCGAGCTGGTGAACGTGGACGGCCACGTGGGCGTGCGCATCCAGAAGCTGTACGAGGCAACGTGAGGTTGGCGTTGCTGCTACTGCTGAGCGCTACGGCTTGCCAACAGGCGCCGAAGCCGACGCCGACTGCGACCACCCCGTCCGCCCTTGCGTCCAGCTCCACATCGGCAGCCGTGCCTGCCCCCGCGAAGCCTTGGTTCGAAGGAGCCTGGCAAGGTGCCTTTCGAGCCGAGCTGTTTCGCATCGAGCTGTCGGTCGGTGGCGTGAAAGAATGGAAGCAGGACGACGGCAAGCAGGCGAGCGGTGAAGGCACGCTGGCCCTGCAGGCGGGCGCCGACGGCACCGTTACCGGCACCGCCCATGGAGCGCTCGGCGACTTGTCGGTGGCGGGCCGCGCCGACGGCGACCGCGTAGCCTTGACGCTCGCCGCGGCGGATGCGAGCGGATTTCACGGCCTGATTTTGGCGTCGCAAAC
>JBEQSW010000299.1:0-15718 GCA_040348565.1 Myxococcales bacterium
GACACGCCCGAGCTGAAGCGAGAGGTGGTCATCAGCTTGCGCAGCGTAGTCGACGTGGCCGAGCGCTACGGCGTGACGCTGGGCTTGGAAATGGAGATCCCCGGCGTCGAGTACGCCAAGGTCGTGCAAAGCGTGGGCAGCCCGCGCGTGCGCGCTTACTACGATACCGGCAACTCGACGGCTCAGGGCGCGGACGTCGCTCAAGACATCGTTCCGCTTCTGCCCCTGCTGCACGCCGTGCACATCAAAGACCGCGTGAAGGGCGGGGGTAGCAAGCCGCTCGGCACCGGCGACACCAACTTTCAGGGATTCTTCCCGGCGCTCTTGCGGGCCGGATTTCGCGGGGATTTCGTGCTTCAACACTACTTCGAGCAGCAGCCGGAGCTGGAGACCGAGCGCAGCTTGAGCTTCGTCCAGCAACTGATCGAGAGCGCCAAAGCGGAGGCGGCATGAGCGTGGTGCTGGATTTTCCGGGCGCCAAGCGCGTGCGCGCGCCCGTCGAGCGCTGCCTATTCGTCGGTTTGGGGGGTATCGGCCAGCGCCACCTCCGCAACTTGCGCGCGCTGCGCGGCGCCAAGGTCGAGGTACACGCTTTTCGCGTGCGGCGCGAACGCCAAGTCGTCAGCGACACGCTACAGCTGGTGCCCGGCGAAGATCTCGAGACCAAGTACGACGTCGTTGTTCACGACGACCTCGACGGGGCGCTGGCCAAAAAGCCGGACGTGGTGTTCGTCACCAATCCGTCCAGCTTGCACGTCGACATTACTCGGCGGGCGCTGGAAGCGGGGGCGCACGTGCTGGTCGAAAAGCCGCTCTCGCACTCGTTGGAAGGTGTCGCCGAGCTGGTGCGGCAGAGCCAGTCGCGAAAGCTGGTGGGCTACGTGGCCTATCAGTTGCGCTTTCATCCGGGGTTTCAGCGCACGGCCGAGATCTTGAGCCAAGGGCTGGTGGGGCGACCGCTGTTCGCCGAAGCCGTGGTCGGCGAGCACCTACCGAGCTTTCATCCGTACGAAGACTACCGGCGCATGTACGCGTCGCGTCGCGAGCTCGGTGGCGGCGTCACGCTGTCGCAAATTCACGAAATCGACTTCTTGATGGCGTTGCTCGGGCGACCGGAGCGGGTGTTCTCTCTGGGCGGCAAGCTGTCCAGCCTGGAAGTGGACGTCGACGACGTCTCGAGCTCGCTGTTGGAGTTTCGCGGCAGCGAGGGGCGCGTGCTGCCGGTACGGTTACATCAAGACTTCGTGCAACGCCCGGGTGAACGGCGCTTTGCCCTGGTCGGCGAGGCGGGCAAGCTGGAGTGGAGCCTGAGCGGCCGCAGCCTGAAACGCTGGTCGGCGGAAGGGGAGCTGGTCGAGACGCACGACTACGCAGAGCTGCCCCGCAATCGCTTGTTCGAGGCTGAGCTGTCGCATTTCTTGAGCTGCGTGGAGCGAGCCGAGGCGCCCAACGTCTCGCTTTCGTCCGGCGCCGAAAGCCTGGCGGTGGCTCTGTCGATCCTCGAATCTCAAGCCAGCGGCATGCCCGTCAACGTCGGCGCGGTGCTCGACCGGGCAGGGCTGTCGCAGGGAGGTGCGCTTTGAGCAAACCCGATGTTTTGGCGCTGATTCCGGCGCGCGGCGGCTCCAAATCGGTCCCGCGCAAGAACTTGTTGCCGGTGGCGGGTCGGCCGCTGATCGCCTACTCGATCCTGCACGCCAAGGCTTGTCCGTCGATCACGCGCATCATCGTATCGACCGACGACGACGAGATTGCCGAGGTGGCGCGAAGCTACGGCGCGGAGGTGCCGTTCAAGCGCCCTGCCGAGGCCGCCTCCGATACCGCCACCGATTTTCAAGTCTTTCATCACGCCCTCGGCTGGCTCGGCCAGCACGAAGGCTACAGCCCGGAGCTGGTCGTGCATTTGCGGCCGACCGGACCCGTGCGCGAAACCGCGCTCATCGAGCGCGCCGTGCAGTTGATGCTGCAGAGCCCCGAGGCGGACGCGCTACGCAGCGTCGGCACTGCCGAGCAGACTCCGTACAAGATGTGGCGCATCGAGGGCTCGTTCCTGCGCCCGCTGATCGAGCTGCCCGGCTACCCAGAGGCGCACTCCATGCCGCGTCAAAAATTGCCCGTCGCCTACTGGCAGAACGGCTACGTCGACATCGTTCGCCCTCGCACCATCCTCGAGCTCGGCTCGATGATCGGCAAGGTGGTGTTACCCTTCATCGTCGAGGGCAA
Source organism: Myxococcales bacterium (assembly GCA_040348565.1). GTDB lineage: Bacteria > Myxococcota_A > Polyangia > Polyangiales > Polyangiaceae > PMG-095. The sequence goes on from JBEQSW010000299.1 coordinate 2,224, forward strand.
AATCCACGAGCTGGACTACCTCGACCAAATTCCCGCCCTAGAAGCCGCCGTCAAAGCTTGCATAGCCGGTGAAGCCCCCACGTTGCCGGGCGAGCCGAGGCATCCTTCATGACCGCCAACGGGCAGGCGTCGGCGTTCGACTTGGCCGGGCGCGTCGTGCTGATCACGGGCGGCGCGGGTTTGCTGGGCGCCGAGCACGCGGCCGCCATCGCCGAGGCCCACGGCGTCCCCGTGATCGCCGACGTACGAGGGGGAGACGCCGAGCGCGTCGCCGAGTCGGTGCGGGAGCGCTATGGTGTGCCCGCGAGCGCGCTGGAGCTGGACGTGACCTCGCGCGCATCTTGCGAAGCGGCGCTGGCGCGAGTGTTGGCCGTGCATGGCCGCTTGGACACTCTGGTCAACAACGCCGCGCTCAATCCCAAGGTCGAAGGCGCGGGTTTGGCCGCCACGCGCTTCGAGAACTATTCGTTGGAGCTGTGGAACCGCGAGCTTTCGGTCGGGCTCACGGGCGCGTTCCTTTGCGCTCAAGTCTTTGGTGCCCACATGGCCGCACATGGGGGCGGCGTGATCGTGAACGTGGCCTCGGATTTAGGGCTAATTGCGCCAGACCAAAGGATTTATCGCCGACCGGGCCTGGCTCCCGCCGAACAACCGGTTAAGCCCGTCACCTATTCGGTCGTTAAGGGAGGCTTGGTGATGCTCACCAAATACCTCGCGACGTATTGGGCCGACGCCGGCGTGCGCGTGAACGCGCTCTGTCCGGGCGGTGTCTTCGCGGGCCAACCCGAAGACTTCGTGGAGAAGCTGACCCAGCTGATCCCGATGGGCCGCATGGCGCGGAAAGACGAGTACCGCTCGGCGCTCGTTTTCCTGTGCTCGGACGCATCTTCGTACATGACCGGCTCGAACCTGGTCATCGACGGCGGAAGGACTTGCTGGTGATCCCATGAGCTCGGACATTCTCCTCTTGGCGCTCGACGTGGACGGCGTGCTGACCGACGGGTCCGTCACCATCACCCCTTCGGGTGAAGAATCGAAGGGCATCGCCTTCCGCGACCTGGACGCGCTCGCGCGCGCGCGCCGGGCCGGGTTGCGCGTCGCCTTGGTCACGGGCGAAGAAGGCCCGCTGGTCATGGCCATCGCCGCCAAAGCGGGAGCCGAGTTCGTGATTCCAGGCGCCAAGGACAAGGTGACCGCGCTCGAAGCGCTCTCGGCCAACGCCGCCGTGTCCCTGTCCAACATCTGCTTCGTGGGCGACGCCGATCGGGACGCGCTGGCTTTTCCGATGGTGGGGCTGTCGCTGTGCCCGGCCGACGGCTCGCGCGCCGCGCGCCGTACCGCGTCCCGCGTGCTCGCAGCCAAGGGTGGCTCGGGTGCGGTGGAAGAAGCGGTGGATTTCCTGCTGGGTGACGGTGAAAGCGGCGATCTACGGCCTGGCTTCGAAAACACGCTGCGCCGCATCGCCGAAGACAGCCTGCGCGCTCACGAAAAGCTGATCGTCGAGTCGATGCCGACCTTGGCCGAGATCGCCTCGGTCATCACGCGCGCTTTGAAGGCGGGCCGACGCATCTTCTTCTGCGGCAACGGCGGTAGCGCCGCGGACGCCCAACATGTCGCGGCGGAGCTGGTCGGCCGCTTCGCGCTCGAGCGCGAGCCGTTTCCGGCGCTGGCGCTCACCACCGATACGTCAATCTTGACCGCGGTCGGCAACGACTGGGACTTCAAGGACATCTTTTCGCGCCAGGTGCGCGCCCATGCCCGCCACGGCGATATCGTCGTCGGCATCAGCACCAGCGGTAAGAGCGCCAACGTCGTGCGCGCACTCGAGGTCGCGCGCGAGTGCGGCGCGGTCACGCTGGCCTTCACCGGTCGCAACGGCGGCGCCGTCGCCAAGGCCGCCGACATTTCCTTCAAAGCTCCCGACGCGGGCACTCCACGCGTGCAAGAGCTGCATCTCCTGGCCTGGCACGGCATCTGCGAAGTCGTTGAAGCCGCCATGGTCTCGCGCAGCGAGCTCGAAAAAGTCGGCTGAGCCAAATCTCGACCGCTCCCGGGGCTGCCGCGCCGCAGCCCCTCATGATTCAACACAAGTATGGCTGCCGCGTTGCAGCTCTCTTGCAGAAACTCCCGTAGCGTCGCAAGGCCACCCCGCGCGAGCGCTTCGGGCTGCTGCCGTGCTAGCGGGTCGTGTCGAGAGCCTCTGGGATTTCACAGGGAGGACGGGAGGACGGGAGGTCCGAAGAGGCGAGAACGCATTTTTGTTTTTGGAGGACCAAAACCAAAAATATTTCCCTCGAGAGAAAGCCGGAGGGGTTGAGCCCGCGACGTTGCTGCAGACTCGCTGGCGGCAGCGCGTACCCCAAAAATCTCGCCTCCGTTTCGCCCTCCCGTCCTCCCGTCCTCCCTGTGAAAAAATCTCGATCGTACGAGGTGGCCTGGAGCCGGCACAGAAGCTTCTGCGATTCAGGCTGCGGTTTGGCAGCCCGAGGAACCGGGCGTCATTCGGAGGCGATGCCGAGCTCGCGCAGGCGCTTCAGGAACGTGGGGTAGGAGATGCCCAGGGCCTGGGCGGCGGCCATGCGGCGGCCTTCCAGGTGCTCGAGCACGCGCATGACGTAGGCGTGCTCGACGGCGTGCATGGTGGGCGGCGGCGCGCCGCTGTCCAGCTCGACCTGGAAGAACGCGCGCGGCTCGGTGCGGGTGGACGGCGGGCGCAGCACCAGATCTTCGGGGGTGACCTCGTTGCCGCGCGCCAGAATCACCGCGCGCTCGATGATGTTGCGCAGCTCGCGCACGTTGCCCGGAAACTCGTAGCTCTCGAGCAGGGCCAGGGCCGGTTTGGCGATGCCTTCCACGCGCTTTTTGGTCTTTTGCGCGCACTGCTCCAGGAACGCCAGCGCCAGCGCCGGCACCTCTTCGCGACGCTGTGAGAGCGGCGGCACCTGGACGACGAACACGCTGAGACGGTGGTACAGGTCTTCGCGGAAGCGCCCGGATTTGACCAGGGCTTCGATGTCTTGATTGGTCGCCGCGATCACCCGCAGCGAGACCTCGAGCTCGCGCTCGCCGCCGACGCGGCGAAAACGCATGGAGTCGAGGAACTTCAACAGCTTGGCCTGTGACGCTTCCGGCAATTCGCCGATTTCGTCGAGGAACAAAGTGCCGCCGTCGGCCATTTCGATCAAGCCGCGGCGCGAGCTGCGGGCGTCGGTGAAGGCACCGCGCTCGTGACCGAACAACTCGCTTTCGACCAGATTGCTGGGCAAAGCGGCGCAGTTCACGTCGATGAACGGAGCGTCGCTGGCGTCTTGGGCGTGGGTCAGCGCATGCAGTCTCTCGGCCGCGAACTGCTTGCCGGAGCCGGACGCGCCCAAAATGAACACTGGCGTGAGCGGGCTCTGGCTCACGCGTCGCAGCGTCTCCATCACGGCGCGCATGCGCGGGCTAGGAGACTCTGCCGTCAACGTCGGGGCGCCGCGCACGCGTGCCAGCTGATCGCGCAGGCCGCGCACCTCCAGCACCTTGCGCAGCTTCATCACCAAGTCGGTCGGTTGCACCGGCTTGGACAAGTAGTCGACCGCGCCGGCTTGCACGGCGTCGACCGCGTTTTGGATGTCGCCGTAGGCGGTGACAACTACGAACAGCGGCCCATCGCCGTCGGGACGCCGCTCTTCGCGCAAGAGCTCCATGCCGTCGCCGTCGGGCAACCTTCGATCCAAGACCACTACGTCGGGTTGCGAGCGCGACAGCTCCAGCCGGGCTTTGGCCAGGTTGGGCGCCTGCCGCACGTCGAAGCCCTCCGAGGTGAGAGCTTCTTCGGCGAGCACCCGAAATACGCGCTCGTCATCGACGATTAGAACACTGGCCTTCATGGGCTTTCTCTCGGCAAAGTGAGGCAAAACTTGGCGCCCAGCGCGTACGACGACAGCTCGAGGTCGCCGCCGTGCGCCTGGGCGATGCGTTTGCCCAGCGCCAACCCGATGCCCACGCCGCTGGTCTTGCCCGAATGGAAGGGCTCGAACAGACGGGCGCGGATGTCTTCCTGGACGCCATCGCCATTGTCTGACACCAAAAGTCGCGCCGTGCTCGGCGCTCCTTCGACTCGCAGCTCGATTCGAGCCGGCTCCGGGTTCGGGCGACGGGCAGACAGCGCGTCCAGCGCGTTATTCAGCAAGTTCGAGAGCGCGATGCGCAACAGCTGGGGATCGGCCGCGACCCAAACCGGTTCGGGCGCGCGCTGCAGCTCCAGCTGCACGCCGCCCTCCGCCGCGGGCGCCTCGAACAACGACAAGATTTTTTCAGCAAATTCGTTGAGCTCCAGGCGGACCGGTCGAGGCTTGATGCCCTTGGAGAAAGCCATCAAGTCGCCGGTGAAGTTGCTGAGGCGCTCGATTTCGCCGCGCAGCTCGGCCAGCGCCCGCTCGGCGCGACTCTTCGGCTCGGGGGGGCCGCAAGCCATCTCGGCCGCCATCCGGATGCCGTTGAGCGAGTTCTTGACCTCGTGGGCGATCAGGTTGGCCGCCTCGCCCACGCGGTGCAGCCGCTCTTCGCGCATGGCTTGCTCTTCGCCCCTGCGAAAGATGCTGAGCGAATGGCGCAGCAGCGCGACCAGCGCGACCAGCGGCAAAATGGCTAGCGCCAAGCCGATCAGCACGCGCCCCTGCAGGCGCGCGCGCGCGTCGTGAAACAACGTGTCCTCGTCGATCAGCAAAAGCAGATCCAGCTCCGCGCCTTCCAACGGCGCCGCCGCCAGCAACTGCCGTCGTCCCTCCACCTCCACGCTGGTGACGCTGGCTTCGTGTTTCGGATGGGCGAACAGCTTGCTCCACGCCGGGCCGCTCGAGAACGCCGGCGGCCGCGCCGGGAACACCACCTGGCCGTCGGCGGTAGTCAACAGTGTGCTCGCGCCGCTGATCGAGTGATCGGCGATGGAGAGCACGTGGCTCGACGCCAAATCGATACCGCCCACGATCGCGCCCTGAAACTGGTGGCTGCGCACGATTGGGGACACGACGTAGAGCGCGGCGTCCTCGGCGCGGTCGGGCTGGATGGCGACGATGCGCAGGGAGCGCGCGCGCTGCAAGCCGGCGAACCAATGTTCGTCGGCGAACGACTGACCGACGGGCAGAAAGCGCTTGGGCTCCGCCCAGACCACCGCTCCGTCGACGCCCAAGATGGCGACCCCCAAGTTGAAAAACGTGCTGCTGCCGTGCGACACGCCCAGCAGGCTGCGCTCGGGCTCCAGATCTTGATCGAACAGGTTGACCTCGGAGCGCAACCCCAAGCGCCGGAGCTCGCGGCTGAGCAGCTCCAAGTGGTTGGACAGGGCGTGGGCGCGGTCCTCGGCCTGCAGCAGCACCTGTTTCCGAAGCTCGCCCTGGGTGTGCGAGTGTTCGGTGAACAGGGTCGCCATCAAAAGCGACAGGGCGATGGCGGAGGCCGCGGAGTAGATGCCGACGGCGGCGCGGCCCAGTCGTAGATGGGCGGCGGCCAGCGAGGGGATGGTGCCGTCCGACATGCGCAGGATGGTAGTCGAAGGCGGCCAGCTTGGCAGGCGGGGCACCCTCTGAACCGCGGGCCTGGCAATCGGCGCGGCAGTGCCGGCAACTGACCGGCGTTCTAGAGCGACAGACGGTTTGCTGGGGTAACGAAGTTCACGAGTTGGCGATTTCAAGCGTCGCCGCGTGGGGGGAGGCTCGGCCGAATTCACTTCGGCCGAGGGGGGCGGCGCGTGCCGCCCCCACCAGGGAGGACCTAGAACGCGGCGGCTGCAAACGGATCGGCGTTCTAGCCCGGCTAGTGCGGCGGGGGGACTCGCACTACACTCCCGGCGCTTGATCACGATGAAGACCAAGTACGCCTTGAAGGCCCTGGCGCTACTCGCCTCGGGGCCATTGGGCGAGCCCATGCTGATCGCGGATATCGCGGAGCGTGAGGACATTCCGAAGAAGTTCCTGGAGGCCATTTTGGCCGAGCTGAAGCAGCACGGGTTCGTGCGCAGTCGCAAGGGGCGCGGCGGCGGCTACCTGTTGGCTCGCAGCCCCGACACCATCACCCTGGCGTCCATCGTCCGCGTGCTCGACGGCCCGATTGCGCCCGTCCCGTGCCTCAGCCGCACCGCCTATCGCCGTTGCGAGGGTTGCAAGGACGAAGCCACCTGCGGCGTCCGCCTGGCGTTGCGCGAGGCCCACGCCGCCAGCGTCGCGGTTCTGGAGGGGACTACTCTGGCGGACATGGTCACACGCCAGCAAACCGCTTCGTCGCCGACCGCGCTGCGCTACAGCATCTAGGGATTGTGACATTTGCGGGGGCGCTCGCCCCGGTCGCGGCCGCTGACGCGCGCTCGTCGGTGCGGGATTCCGGACACGCCTCTACACCCACAATCGGTGCGGAGCCCTCGCCGCAGCCAGTTAAAGACTGTTTTAGGGGGAACGCGCAGAATCCGAATTTCCAGACTCGAAGTCTAGGATTCTGGACGAGCGAAAAACGATTTTTCTTCGTAAGTTTGGGCACTTAAACGCACTTATCGAGTGCCGTTCGTTGGCTCGTCACTCACTGACGCGCCGATGTCCACGGCGCGGGCGCGGGCGCGTGTGCTTTCGCCGCGTGAGCGTCGTGGCGCAGCTTCATTCATGTCATCCCTTCCTCCTTCTCGCCTCGCCGACACTCACTCGGCACCACACGCCAGGGCGCGCCGCGCTGGGCTGACACCGTCGCCGGAGCCGAGCCAACTGGGACGCGCCGCGCGTCTGCTCGAGGACGCCCAGCGCTCGCTCGAGCGCGCCGAGCACGAGACGGCCAAGCGCAACCAGGAGCTGTCCAACCGCATCCACGACCTGGAAGGCGATCTCGGCGAGATGGAGCAGCTCCTGATCAGGACGGAGCATCAAGCTTCGCAGCTGGCGAACCTCTACGTCGCGACCTATCAGCTCCACGCCTCTTTGGAGGTGCCGGACGTTCGCGCCGCCATCGCCGATATCGCGGTGAACCTGCTGGGAGCCGAGCGCTTCACGATCTTGCTCAAAGACGACACGGGCGCGTTCTTGGTCGCTCCCGAGGGCGAAGGCCTCGAGCGAGCTGCACCCGCCGAAATTGCGATTAATGGCGAGGAAATGCCGGTCTACGGCGGTGGCGAGCCCCTGCTCGACGCTTGCCTGAAGCAGGGAACGCCCCAGTTCGGGCCCGCGGAAGGGTCCGAGCTGTTGGTGGCAGTGCCGTTCGTACGCCAGGGCGAAGTGGTCGGCGTTCTCTCCATTCGCGCGTTCTTGAGTCACAAGCCTGGTCTCGACGCTGGTGACCACGAGCTTTTGGACCTGATGGCCGCCCACGCCGCGTCGGCATTGGTCGCGGCGCGAGCGTTTCATGTCAGCCAACGCAAGCTGACCGCCTACGAGGGGCTGCTCGGCTTTCTGCGCAAGGGGCCGACATGAGCATCTCGGGCAGCTTGGCGGACATCGCCATCGTCGATCTTTTGCAGTTCGTGCACATGAGCCAACGCTCGGGCACGCTGCAGCTCGAACGGCGGGGCGAACAGGCGCACATCTCGTTCCACCGGGGCCGCATCGCCAGCGCTTGGGCGGCCGCCTCGCCGTCCGTCGCCAACTACCTGCTCGAAAGTGGCAAGGTCACCGGCGCGCAGCTCGAGCGCGCGTCCCGGCGCCAGCGCAGCGCGCCCGCGCTCAGCCTGGGGCAGGCGTTGCTCGACGAAGGCGACGTCTCTTGGGAAGAGCTGCGCGACGCGGTCGCGGCCAAGGTCGAGCGCACCATCTTCGAGCTGGTGGGCTGGAACGACGGCACTTTTCGGCTGATCGCAGACGAAGTTCGGGCGGACGACGAAATCAGCTTTGCGCCGGGCGACGTGCTGCCCGACGTCGACATCGACACTCAAGGCATCTTGCTCGAGGCGGTACGCTTGTTCGACGAGCGCAACCGGCAAGGGGCGGCGGTCGTTCCGGTGGCGGCCGTCGAGGCGCCGGTGAGCGTGGGCCGCCCCGTGGCGAGCCCCGCGCGTGCCAAGGCGGGAGCCGGCGTACAAATTCTGTCCTCACAATCGGACGTGCTCGAGTGCCTCGAGGAGGCGTTGGGCGGGCTGGCACGGGTCAGCGTCGTCGACGCCCGCGACGCCGGGGCGCCGACGCCGGGCGAGTCCCAGCCGTTGGTGGTCGTGGATCTGCGGCCGGGCGAGCACACGCCAGGGGGCATTCGTCGCATCCGAGAGCTGCACCCGCGCGCGCTGGTGGTGGGCTTGGTCGGCGGCCCCGACACCATGGCGTTGGCCATCGGCGAGGGGGCGGTGGCGGTCGCCGAGGTGAGTTACCTGCCGGCTTGCTGCGCGAACCTGCTGCGCGCGCAGACGCCCCAGGACAGCGCCGAGCACAACTTGCGCTCGGGCCTGGGACGGCTGCGGCGGGTGCTGGGCGACCTGCGCTCGGGCCTGCTGTCGGCGACCGTGTCCTTGAACCTGATGACGATCGTGGCCGATTCGGTCGAACGCGCGGTGTTGTTCGTGCAGCAAGGCGATCAGCTCGTGGCGTTGGGGGCGTTCGGTGCCACCAGCGCGGGCAAGCCGCTGGCGGGCATCACGCGGGGGCTCAGCCTGCGCCTGGAAGCCGCCGGCGCGCTTTCCCGCGCCATCGCCGAGGGGCACGCCTTCACGCTCGACTACGACGACGGAGATCTGCCGGCCGAGCTGGGCAAGATCTTGGACCGTCCGCGCTCGGGCCAGGGCGTGTTTTTTCCGGTGCTCGGTGCCCGCCGTGCCATCGGCCTGATCTACGCCGACAACGGCCGGCGCGCGGCCAGCGTGCAGGACGTGGAGCTCATGGAGCTTGCCACCGCTCAGGTCGGCTTGGCCTTCGAGAACGAGCTGCTGCGACGACAGCTCGACCGATTGGATCGCGTCGTCGCGTGACGCTCGAAAGGAACCGTGGATGGCGAGGAAGATATTGCTCGTGGACGACTCTGCAACGGTATTGATGATGGAACGCATGATCTTGGCGTCGGAACGCTTTCAGATCGTGACGGCGGCCAATGGCGAAGAAGCGCAGCAGCGCGCGCGCAGCGAACAGCCCGACTTGATCTTGATGGATATCGTGATGCCCAAGTGCAATGGCATTCAGGCCTGTCAGGCCATCAAACGCGACCCGGCCACGGCTCACATTCCGATCATCTTGGTCACCACGCGCGGTGAGGCCGCGTCGCTCGAAGCCGGCTACTCCAGCGGCTGCAACGACTACGTGACCAAGCCGGTCAATAGCGCGGAGTTGCTCGGTAAAATCCGCAATATCCTGGGGGTGCAACCGTGAGCGAGGTGCGGCGCATCCGCTACGTGGAGCGCGTCCGCGAAGCCACGCGAGCCCTGTTCGAAGACCTGCTGGAGTCGAATCGTCGGCTCGGTTTGGCCATTTCGGTCTTGGGCAAAGAGCGCGACCTGGCCTCGCGTGAAGACGTCCACGAGCTGAACAAGCGCTCCGAGCGTTGGCGCGCCGAGCAAGACGGGGTGCTGCAGCTGTTGCAGACCATCGACGACGAGCACCGGCACTTCGAGGAGCAATTCCACGAAGTGGAACGTCAAAACGCGAACCTTGCCACCTTGTACGCCGCCGGCCACGCCCTGCACGGCAGCGTCGATCGGGCCGCCGTGCTGAGCGGCATTCAGGAGATCGTGATCAACCTGATCGGCTCCGAAGAGTTCGCGATCGTGGCGGCGGACGAGCAGCTCACCCCCTACGCGCTGTTCGGCACCCAGCCGCAGGACTTGGCCGGCCTCACGCCGCGTTCGGGCATCATCGGTCGCGCCCTGGTCGAGCAGCGGCCGTTGGCGCTGATGCGCAGCATGCCGGCCGACTCGACCGGAGTGCGCGTGTGTATCCCGCTGCAGATTGGCGAAAAGACCCACGGCTTCGTGCTCATTTTCGGCTTTTTGCCGCAGAAGGAAGAGCTCTTGCCCATCGACTACGAGCTGTTCTCCCTGGTTGGCTCCCAGGCCGCGGCAGCGATGTTCGCTTCCGAGGTGCTGGGTTCCGAAAGCCAGGCGCATGCTGGCTGAGGCCGCCGACGACCTGGATGTTTTGTACGTCGAGCCCGGTCAGCTCCTGGTGTCGACGGAGCCGTGTCGGCTGCGCACGATCTTGGGCTCGTGCGTCGCGGTGTGCTTGTACGATCCCGAGCTGCGCCACGGGGGCATGAACCATTTCATGCTGCCGACGTCGGCTTCGAGCCACGAGACGTCGTCGCGCTACGGTAGTCGGGCCATGCCGCTGCTGGTGGAGCGGATGGAGCGCCTGGGCAGCGACCGACATCGACTGTGCGCCAGTGTTTTCGGCGGCGCCCGGGTGCTGTTCGCGGCCACCGACTTGATGCACCTCGGACGCCGCAACGTGGATTTTGCGTTGGAATGGCTGGAGCAAAATCAGATCACGGTCGTGGCAAGTAGCGTGCTCGGTAGCCGAGCTCGACGCGTGGACCTCGACATCGAGACCGGCAACTGCAGCGAGCGGGCGATCGGGGGCGCATGATGGAAATCGATCGCGCCCTGCTGCTGGGCTCCTTTCGCGATGAAGCGGACGAGCTTCTTGGCGAGCTGGAACGGCTGGCTTTGGCGTTGGACGCCCAGCCCGCCAATCGCGGCTTGGTCGAGGAGATGTTCCGCTGTGCCCACACCTTGAAGGGCAGCGCTTCGTGCGTCGGCTTCGAGCGGGTGACGGCGGTCGCCCATGAGCTCGAGGAGGTGTTCGAAGCGGTCACGACCGGCCGCCGCCAGGCCGGTCGCTGGTTGTCCGGGTTGGCGTTGGAGGCGCTGGACCTGCTGCGACTGGGGTGCCAAGCGGCCGACGAAGAGCGTGATGCACCGATCCCTGGCGCGGCTGAGCTGGTCGCCCGCATCGCCGCGCTCCTCGCCAACGACGCGCAAGCGGGTGAGGCGGTCGCGTGGAACGACGTTCTCACGCCGCGCGACGGCAGGGGACTGCGCTCGCTGCGCGTCGACGTCGACAAGCTCGACAAGTTGCTCAACCTTGCCGGCGAGGTCGCGGTGGCGCAGGGGCGGCTGGGAGCGCTCGTCGACCCCAGCTCGGAGGCCCACAACGCGCTCGAGACCTTTCAAGGGCTCTTTCAGACGCTGCAGGAGAGCGTGATGCGCCTGCGAGTCGTGCCGCTCGGCCCGAGCTTCGAACGCTTTCGTCGCGCAGTGCACGAGCTGTCGTTGCGGGTCGGTAAGCAAGTGGAGCTGAGCGTCGAGGGCGGTGACGTCGAAGTCGACGTGACGCTGGTCGAGGCGCTGCGCGATCCCTTGATGCACATGATCCGGAACGCCATCGATCACGGCATCGAGACCCAAGAAACGCGCATCGCCGCTGGCAAGCATTGGCCCGCTCGGGTCACGCTGCGCGCCCGCTACGACGGCAACTACGTGGTCATTCAAGTCGCCGACGACGGCGCCGGGCTGGATCAGGAGCGCTTGCTGGAAAAAGCCAGGGAGCTGGGCATTAACGCGCCGCTGGCCGCTTCCAACGACGAAGCCTTGCACGAGCTGTTGTTCTTGCCCGGCCTCAGCACGGCTCGCGAAGTGACGGACATGTCCGGGCGCGGCATCGGCATGGATGTGGTGCGGCGCAGCATCGAAGGCCTGCGCGGCACGATCGCGATCGAGAGTGTGCGGGGCGTAGGCTTGACGGTGTCCATCCGCCTGCCGCTCAGCCTGGCCCTGATTCAGGGCTTTGGAGTGAGGGTCGGGCAAGAAAAGTACATCGTACCCGTCGACTCGGTGCGCGAATGCCTCGACCTGGAGCACGACCGGGCCCTGGCCTCCAAGGGCGGCGGCGTGATCGAGCTGCGCGGCAAGCCGCTGCCGTTCGTCGACTTGGCCGCGCTCTTGGGCAGCGGTCGGGCCTCGTCGGCGCGCCGTTCGATCGTCGTGCTGGAGCACGCTGGTCGGCGCGCGGGCTTGGACGTCGACGGCCTGCTCGGTGAGGTGCAGACCGTGATCAAACCTTTGGGGCCGTTCTTTGCGGCCAGCCAGAACGTCGCTGGCTCGGCCGTCCTCCACGACGGCAGCGTCGCGTTGGTGCTCGACGTGGGAAGTCTGTTGCGCGCGATGTCGGCATGAGCGCCGCTGTCCAATGAGTTTTGTTTAGGAGAAATCGCATGTTGTCCAGGATGAATATCGGTATGAGGATGGGCCTCGCCTTTGCGACGCTCGTGTTTTTGGCCTTGGCCCTGGCGGGCTCGGGCTACTGGGGCTTGGCCGCGGTCACGTCCACCGCAGATCACATCATGACGGTGGACGTGGTGGCCGCCGACACGTCCGGGCAGGTGCAAGCCGCCACCTTGGACCTGCGTCGCTTCGAGAAGGACTACTTCTTGAACCTGGCCGACGTGGCGAAGCGAACCGAGTACATGAACAAGTGGAAGGTCGAGTATCAGACCTTGCTGGGGCTACTCGACAAGCTGGGTGGTCTCGTCTCCGACGACGGACAGCGCGCCAAAATCTCGGCGATGCGCGCGGCGCTTTCCGGCTACGACGAGGGCTTCGACAAGGTGCGTGATGCCGTCGAGCGGGGCTTGATCAACGATCCGGCCACGGCCAACCACGCCATCGAGCCGTTCAAGGACCACATCCGTGCGCTCGAAGCCAGCGCTCGCATCTTTCGTGCCGAGAACCTGAAGGGTACTCGCGAAGAGATGCTGCACGAAAGCTCCCGTGCGTCGTGGGCGATGAGCATCTTCATCGCCTTGTCGACGCTGCTCAGTGTCACGCTGAGCCTCGTGATCACGCGCAGCGTGACCCGTCCCCTGAGCGAGGTCGTGCTGGTCGCCGAACGCGTCGCGCAGGGTGACTTGCGCGTCAAATTGGGCGAGGAACGCAGCGACGAGATCGGGCGATTGCAAACCGCTATCGGCGAGATGCTCAAGAGCCTGACGCGGGTGATCGGCGAAATTCGGAATGGTTCCGGAGCTTTGTCGTCGGCGGCGGCGCAGGTCTCGTCGACCTCGCAATCGCTCTCGCAAGGTACCAGTGAGCAAGCCGCGGCCGTGGAAGAAGTTTCTTCCAGTCTCGAGGAGTTCTCGAGCGGCATCAGCCAGAACGCCGACAACGCCAAGCGCATGGAGAAGATGGCCGTGCAGAGCGCTCGCGACGCGGGCGAAGCGGGCGGGGTCGTGCGTGAATCGGTGAGCGCCATGAACGCCATCGCCGGTCGCATCGGTCTGATTGAAGAAATCGCCTACCAGACCAACTTGCTCGCGCTCAACGCCGCCATCGAAGCGGCGCGCGCCGGCGAGCATGGCCGGGGCTTCTCCGTGGTAGCGGCTGAAGTGCGCAAGCTGGCGGAACGGAGCCAAGTCGCGGCTAAGGAGATCCGCACCGTGGCTAGCTCCAGCGTCGAAGTCGCGACTCGCGCCGGCACCCGCCTGGACGAGCTCGTGCCCAGCATTCAGCGCTCGACCGACTTTACCCAAGAAGTCGCGGCCGCCTCGACCGAGCAGGCGGCGGGCG
>JBEQSW010000330.1:0-25973 GCA_040348565.1 Myxococcales bacterium
CCTTGCCATTGGTGCCGGCCTTACTGGTCGTGCCGCCGGTCGTGCTTTTGCCGCCCGTGGCGCTCGTGCCGGCGGCGCGGCCGCTGCAGGCGCGGGCGGCGCACCATGAGCCTGAAGCCCATGCTGGTGAAGGCGACGGCGGGAATCGGCGCCGCCGCGCTCCTGGCCACCGCCGTTATCGGTGTGGCCCACACGCCTTGGGGGCGGCCGCTGCTACGGCTGCCGCTCCTGAGCGCATTGGCTCAGCACGCAGGCTGCCCGGTGGGCAGCATCGAGCCTGTGGCGTTCGAAAAGGTCCGCCGCACCAAGCTCGCAGGCGAGGTGGGCGCGGCCACCGCGGGCGCACATCCGGCTCTCGGCTTCACGCTCGGACAGACTCGGCGCAGCGGCGTCGAGGCGTGGATCGCCGCGCACGGAGCGAGCTGCAAGGCCGGACTGGTGGCGTCGGTGCTCGAATGCGAGAACGTCACCGCCGCCGGTAGCGCCCCCATTTCGCACCTGCGGCTGCAGTTCGACGGTGAAGAGCGTTTGGTCGCGGTGGATCTGTTCCGCCAAAGCTCCGACGACCAAGCGTTGGTGGAGCGCTTCCAAGAGCTGGGTCGCGAGCTGGATGCCAGCGTCGGACCGGCTACGAGCAGCGTGGGCACCCCCACGCTGGCTTTCATGAAGCAGAGCCCACTGCAAACCATCGTGAGATCGTATGGCTATCGCGACTATGTGGCGAGCGCGATGCTCGTCAATCTGGGCAAGCGCGGCCTGAGGTTGCGCGAGCAGTACCAATGGCTCGCGCCGCGCGCGCCGGCCTGAGGCCAGAGGCGCGGTTTCGGATCCGTTCGCGCGCCGGCCTGGACCGCGCTAGGCTCCCGCCGCTTGTCTATCGTCGCCGCCCACGGCCTACAAAAAGGCTACGGAAATCATATAGTTCTACGCTCTGCTGACCTCGTGATCGAACCGGGAGAGCGGGTGGGCGTCGTCGGGCTCAACGGCGCCGGCAAGAGCACGCTCGGTAAGCTGCTGGCCGGTGTCGAAGCGCCCGACGCCGGCAACATCGCGCGGCGCCGCGGCGCACGCATCGAATACCTCGACCAGGTACCAAAGCTCGACGGCGCGCTCACGGCCGAGCAAGCGGTGATGCAGGGCCTCAGCGCGTGGAACGACGCGGTCGCGCGCCACACGGCCGCCAGCACCGCGCTCGGCGACCCTGGCGCCGACACCGAGCGCTTGCTGGAGCAGCAAGCCAGCGCCGCTGACGAGGTCGAGCGCCTGGGCGGCTGGGACCAGCTGCACCGCGTGCACGCCGTGCTCGGACACCTGGGCATCACGCGTCACGACGTGCCGATCAAAGACTTCAGCGGCGGGGAGCAACGACGGGTGGCGCTGGCGCGGCTCTTGGTGGCTCGCCCCGATCTCGCCATTTTGGACGAGCCCACCAACCATCTCGACGCCGAAACCATCGAGTGGCTGGAGCAGCACCTGATTGAAGAGTTTCCCGGTGCCGTGCTCTTGATCACGCACGATCGCTACTTGCTCGACAACGTCGCCATGCGCACGGTCGAGGTCGCCGATGGCGAGGCTTTCAGCTACGACGGCGGCTACGAGCGTTACTTGGAGCAGAAGGCCGAGCGCCAAGCCCACGCCCAGCGCGCCGAGCAAAACCGCCAAAATTTCCTGCGACGCGAGCTTGAGTGGCTGCGGCGCATGCCCAAAGCTCGCACCACCAAGTCACAGTCCCGCATCGATCGCGCCGAGGCCGCCATCAACGCGCCCCGGCTCAAGCAAGAGCAAAAGGTCAGCCTGGAGCTGGACGTGGCGCGCGCGGGCAAGACCTTGCTGGAGCTGCGCGACGCTACCCTGGCCATCGGCGAGCGCACGCTGGTGCGCGGGCTCACGCTGTTCGTCGTGCAGGGCGACCGCATCGGCATCGTCGGCCCTAACGGTGCCGGCAAGACCACGCTGCTGAAGGCGATCATGGGTCAGCATCCGTTGGCCACCGGCACCATCAACGTCGGCAAGAACACCAAGGTGGCGTACTTCGACCAGAAGCGCAGCGGCCTCGACGACTCGAAGTCGATTTGGGACAACGTGACCGGCGATCAATCGCGCATCGAGCTGGGCGGCGAGGTCATCGATCCGCGCTCGTATCTCGAGCGCTTCGCCTTCGACAGCCACAAGCAGCGCCAGCCGGTCGGCTCGCTTTCGGGGGGCGAGCGCGCCCGGGTGGCGCTCGCGCGCCTGCTCCGTCAAAGCGCCAACTTGGTGCTGTTCGACGAGCCGACGAACGACCTGGACGTGGCCACGCTGGGCGCCGTCGAGGGCATGCTGATCGACTTTGGCGTGACGGCGCTGATCGTCACCCACGATCGTTACTTTCTCGATCGCGTCGCAAGCTCCATCCTGGCTTTCGAGAGCGACGGCGCGGTCGTGCACTACCCGGGCAACTACGACCAGTTCCGCCGCTTGCGGGCCGAAGCGCGCGAAGCGCGCAAGGCCGCGGCCAAGGCGGCTCCGCCCGCGGCCGCCGCCGCCGCCGGCAAGCCGACAGCGCCCTCGCAACGGCCCAGCGGCAACAAGAAGAAAGCGCTCAGCAACAGCGAAGAGCGCGAGCTTCAAGGCTTGCCCGATCGCATCGACCAAGCCGAGCAGCTCGTGTCCAGCCTGCTCGGCAAGCTCGGGGATCCTTCGATTTACGCGGGGGGCGGCAGCGACGTCGTTTCCGTGCAGCGCGAGCTCGACTTTGCCCGCGCCGAAGCCGAACGCCTGACCCAACGTTGGGAAGAGCTGGAAGTGAAGCGCAGCTCGGCTACTTGATCTCGAGCAGCTCGACCTCGAACAACAGCGTGGCGTTGGGCGGGATGACGCCGCCAGCACCCGACGCGCCGTAGCCCAGAGCGGGCGGGATGAGCAGCGTGCGCTTGCCGCCCGGCTGCATCGAAGCCACGCCCTCGTCCCAACCTTTGATCACGCGGCCTTGGCCGAGCGGAAACGAGAAGGGACGACCGCGATCGACCGAGCTGTCGAATTTGGCGCCTTTGGCGTCGTTGACCCAGAGCCAGCCCGTGTAGTGCATCACACAGGTCTGGCCCTTGGCCGGCGTTGCGCCGCTACCGGTCTGAGTATCTTCGTAAGAGAGCCCGCTCGGGGTCGTGGTCATGGCCATGGCGCGCCACTCTAGAGCGACAAGCGGTTCGTTGGGCCAACGAATTTCACGAGCTAGCGACTTCCAGCGGCGTCACGCCGGCGGCGACGCGCCATCGCCAGAGCGACGCCCAAGCCACCCAACAACATGGCGGCTTGGCCGGCCGGGCTCCGACCCACGACGTCGCAGGCGCAGCCCGGATCTTTGCCGACGCGACCCGTGCCGCCGGGGATGACCGAGCCGTCGGCGCCCGCGCCGACGCCGTTGGTACCACCGAGGGTGATGCCGCCGGGGATGGGATCGATGCCGCCGAGGCTGCCGCCCGTCGAGGAGGAACCGCCGTTGCCGGGCGCCTGGCACGCGCCGTTCTTGCACTCGGCGCCGCCCGGGCACATGACCCCGGCGCAAGGATCGACGCAGTCGCCGGCCACGCAAGTGAAGCCCATGGCGGCGCAGGTCTCGGTCTTGCCCACGCACTTGGGATCGGTGCAACGACCATCGGCGCCGCATTCCAAGCCGTCTTTGCAGCCACGACAGGCGCAGTCGGAGACGCACAAGCCGCGCTCGCACACTTTGCCGCCCGTGCAGGTGACGGCCTTGCACGGATCCACGCAACGACCGAGCTGGCACTCCTGGCCGGCGGGGCAAACGACGTCGGCGCCGCAGGCGTCTTTGCATTCGCCGCCGCGGCAAGCCTGGCCGGCGGCGCAAACTTTGTCGGCGCAGGCGTCTTCGATGCAGTGACCGGTCTTGCAAGTGAAGCCCGGATCGCAGCGGAACTCGCCGGTTCCGCAAGCGCCGACGCACACGCCTTTGTCGCAAACCTGCGTGTCGGGGCACAAGCCGTCGCCGTCGTCGACGACGCCGTTGCAGTCGTTGTCGACGTTGTCACAAACCTCGGTGCCGGCGTTGATGATCGGCCGACACATGCCGGTCGTGCCTTCGGCCGCGCAATCGGTGCGGCCGACGGAGCACGCACCCTGCAGGCCGGTGTCGCACGGCTGACCGCCACCGGAGCAGCTGATGCCCGAGACGTAGAAGACGAAGTCGTTGAAGTCGCCGTCGTTCATGGCGTTGTTGCCAGGCACGCCGGTCGAATGCCAATCCTCTTTGGACATGGCCAGGTCTTCGAAGGCCATGTAAAAGCCTTCGGGATCCACCGTGGATTGGTAGATCAGAGTCGTGACCCAGGGTTGGTCCTGAGCGTTGCGCTGATTCTGGCCGAGCAGCGAATACTTGGTCTGCTTGCAAGCCGAGCTGGGGTTGCCGATGAAGGCGAAGCCCACGTATTTGCCCTTGTAACGAGGGTCTTGCTTGATGCTGCCCGAGTCGTACGCCTTCGGCACCCAGAGCCGGCGGCTCAGATCACGCGGGTCTCCCGCGTCCCAGGCCAGCGGGCAAAAGCCGTTGTTGAGCGGCCCCTGGCACTGCAGGTCCTTGGTGATGGTCGAGCCCGCGGTCGGGATGAACGGGTAGATCTCGTTCGCCGCCGGCGCGGTGGAGCTGTTCGGATCTTCGACGTTGTACCAACCGAACGTCACTTCGCAGTCGCCGCCGCGCAACAAGAGCTGACCCGAGAAGCCGCAGGTCGGCGAAAAATAGCCGGGGGACGTCTTGGCGTCTTTGACCTGGTCGAGCATCTCGCCGCGGAACTTGAAAAGCCCTTGCAGGGTGGCCGCGTCGCCATCGACGAAGGTGGGGAAATAGTCGCCGTACGTCTTGTTCTGCTGGTTGACGTCGACGCCCATGGCGTCTTTGTTCACTTGCGTCGTGGTCTTGAAAGCCCAGGAGTCCGTGATCAGGGTCAGCTCGGCTTTGCCGACCGGCTGCGGCAAGGGCGTTTTGGCCGCGTCCGTTTGGAACACCTGCGCGGACGCAGGAGCCGAGAGGCTCATCCCAACAACGCCGAGCGCCAAACAGGCCAAGAATTTTCGCGCAACCATCGGAATTACCTCGCGATTTCAGAACTCTCGACGCGCAGCATGCCCACACGCTCGCACCAAGCTCGGCCATTGTAGCTGAGAAATCGAGACATGGTACCGGTACCACATTTCAAAGTAAAAAATGTGGAACCGGTTTTACACGAGAAGCGGAGTAGTGCACCGGGGACGTTTTCCCGCTTGTTTGCCGCCATTGTTGCGGGCGGGGCGGGTAGCGGTGCGGGGGCTGACTTTACTTGACGCGCTCGAGCACGCCGCTGCCAGTCCAGGGAGAATCCGTGCTGGTGAAACGAAATTGCGTGCCCACGAACTGGCCCGAGATGCCGTAGCCGGCGCCGGCGCGGTCGTAGACACGACCGTTCAGCGAATCCCCCGAGGCCGAAAGGACCTCGTAGCGACCGCCGGTGTCGACACCCGGGCCGGTAGCGGTGAACTCGCCGTTGGCGAAACTGATGTTCAGGGTTTGCAGCTGAGCGTCGAGCAGGCTCTTGAGCGGAGCCTCCAACTCCAGAGAAGGCGCGAACCCGACCAAGTGCCAGTTACCTTGCAGCCGTTGACTGGCAGCGGCGGTGGGGTTGGCGGGTTGGCTGCTCTGGCCGCCGCAGCTCACCAAACAGCACGAGACGAGAGCTAGCGCCCAGGCGTTGTGGTTGAGGCCAAGCATCAGCGGACTTTGCGACCATGGGCTTCTGGACGCAAGCGAGGTAAAAAGGATCGGTGCGGCTTACGCGTTCCTGGGCGGTTGTGGCAACGCTGTCTGCGTTCGCTTGCGGCGGCAAAGCGACTGACCACCAAGGCACGAGCCCGGTCCCGTCCGCCACGCGGCCCGATCCCGTTGCCACAGGTGGCAATCCCGTTGCCACGGGTGGCAATCGCGGCGACGGGGGCATTGCCGGCACCGCTATCGGCACGCCTCCGCTGACGGCACCGGGAGCCGGCGCTGCCGGTGAGGGAGAAGTCGCGGGGGCTGGAGGAGCCGCCGACCCTTGCGCGGGCGTCGACGCTTCGTGCACGCCCGGGGAACCCGTCTGTGACCCACGCCTTGGCGTGACCGCAACTTGTGGTGCCTGTGGCGCGCCCGAGCCTCTGGGCGACGCCAAGCCCTGTGCACGAATGATCGCCTCCGACAAAGAAAGCAACCTCGTGTGCGTGGTGCTGGGCGCAACCGAGCTGCAGTGCTGGCCGACTTGGGGCGCGCCCTCGCTCGGGGGCGTTCCGGCGGATGCGCGAGAAATGTTCCTGCACGACGACAGCGCCTCTGCACCGCCGGGTGAAGTGCGTCCGTGTGTCCGCACCGACGCAGGCGAGTATTCGTGCTTCCCGGGCACTCTGGGCATTACGCGCGTGGCCGTGGGCGACTACGGCGCGTGCGCGATCAGCGACGGCCGGGTGTTGTGTCGCGGCGTGACGGCACCCGGCGCCTGGCCCGGTCCTTTCCTCGACGTCACCATCACCGATGGGGACGTGTTCACCCTAGGCGCGTCGGGGTTCGCGCCCGGCGATTGGCAGCCGCGAATGCCTGATTTTTGGCGAGGTACACCGCGCAGCCTGCGCGTGGATCACCAAGAAGCCGGTTGTATGGTTTCGACGTTGGACGAAATGGCATGTTGGACGAGCACGGTCGCGTCCGCCCCCTTCGAGCGCTCGGCTTGGTCCGGCTATCGCAAATGGTTGCCCATGACATTGCCCCGAGCCTGCGCGCTGGATGATCAGGGCCGCATCGGCTGCGGCAACGTCTTGGACGATGCGGCTCCAACGTGGTTCGACGCACTGAACGTCGTCGATTTCGTGGCGTCGGCTTCACTCGTCTGCGCACTCACCCGCGACGGTCACGTGCAGTGTTGGAACGCCACCGGCACCGCGCTGGAGACGCCCGCGGGCTGGTAGCCCCTACTCGCCGCCCTTGCCGAATGGATCCTTGAGATCCGCGGCGGGCTTTTTTGCAGCAGCAGCAGCGGGCGCGCGGGCGGCGGCCTTGGCCGGTTTTTTCGAGGTCGCGGTGACGCGGGCGGCCTCGCGAGCTTCGTGCAGAGCGTCCAGCTCGTCGGTGAGGCGCATGGCCGGCGCGGGCGTGCCCGGCAACAGGTCGCGGCGCGTGGCGATGCCTAAGTCTTTGGACGGTTGGCGCACGGTGATGTTGGGCAACGATTCATCGTCCTCGACCGCCGCTTGCTTCTTGGGCGCGCTACTCAGGCTGAAGGCAACGGCGGCCGTGAACGAGAGCAGCGCCCCCAGCACCGTCACCACGAGCCAAGCCTTGGAGCTTTGAGCGGCGGCGGGCGTGGAGCGACGGACGCTGAACGAGCGCCGAATTCGGCTCTTCGACTCGAGCACGACCCCGTGCGCAACACCGGGCGCTTTGGCGTCGGCCGGAGCTTCCACGATCACCGGCGCGGCGCCGGCTTGGGCCGTGCCGAGGATTGGCGGCTTGGCCTCGCTGCTGCCCGGTGCGTCCGACGGAAAGAACGAATGCAACACCGCCGACGAGTCCGGCGAGCGCTCGAGCCAGGTGGACTTCAACGAAGAGTTGCAGATGTCGCGCGTGACGCCCTGATCGACCAACCAGATGGCCAGCGCCTGTCCGAACTCGAACATCGAGCTGAAGCGCTGCTCGCGCTCTTTCGAGAGTCCGCGCTGCAGCAACGACCACAGCGCGGGCTCTTCGATTTGGTGCTCGGCGAGGGCTTTGGGTTTGCCCTCCATGATCGACCACATCAAGCCGTGCCAGTTGGCGCCGGTGAACGGCTGCGCGCCCGCAACCATTTCGTAGAGCACCACGCACAGCGCCCAAATATCGGTGCGAAAGTCGACGTTGTTCTCGCCGCGCGCCTGCTCGGGCGACATGTACGCGGGGCTGCCGAGCACCGTGCCTTCGCAGGTGAGGTTGGCGGAGAAGCCTTCGCTCAGCTTGGCGATGCCGAAGTCGAGCACCTTGGGCTGTACGCGATTGGCCTGCTGGGCGAGGAAGATGTTGTCGGGCTTGATGTCGCGATGAACGATGCCGCGGTGGTTGGCGACGACCAGCGCTTCGATCACCGGCAACAGCGTGCGCACCGCGCGCCCGGCGGCGATGCGTCCGCGCTTCTTCAACACCTGCGCCAGGCTCTCACCGTGCAAGAGCTCCATGGCGATGAACGGCTCACCGTGCTCGGTGAGCCCGAAGTCGAAGACCTGGATGATGCCGGGGTGGCCGATGGAGGCGGCCGCGCGCGCTTCGGTCAGCAGGCGCTCCGACAAGCCGTCCACTCTGCCTTCGATCTCGGAGCGGATGAGCTTGAGTGCGACTTGCACACCCAGAGTGAGATTCTGTGCGACCCACACCGCGCCCATGCCGCCTTCACCCAGGATGCGCACCAGGCGGTACTTCTGCGCGACGACGCTGCCCTCGGTGTAGCGCGGTGTGCCGGCGGCACCGGGCACTACGATTGCCGTAGAATCGAAGCTGGCGCGCGCGTCCTCGGCCTCTTGCGCAGCGCGCGCGTCGCCGTCGGAGCGGTCATCGCTCGGGGGCAGAGAACGTTTGGCGGCGCTGGACGAACCGGACAGGCAGGGCTCCTGGAGTGTCCGAACGGCCACCTCGAGCCAGTCTTGAGACGCTAACGACGATGGCCGTGCGGCCGGCTATTTCGCGGGGCGGGCCAGGCGCTTGAGGCCCTCGGGCCCGAAACGGTTGCAGTCCACTCCGGCGAAAGCGTAGTAGTCGCCGGTGCTGGGGCTGAGCGAAAGTTTGTACTCGCCCGCCTTGGGCGCGCAGTACTCCACTCGCAGCTCGGAGGCTGGGTCCGGCACCACCAGGCGCTTGCCCGCGGGATCACGTAGCTCGGCGGTGATGCGAACGTCACCGAAGAAGCTGGCGGTCAGCAGGTTGTAGCAAGCCGCGTCATTCGGCGAAGTCACGGTGAAGGTCTGGTCGCGGCGGACTACCGCCGGTTGGCTGACGACGCTCTTGCAGCCGGCTTTCACCAGCTCGTCGAGCATCGCTTGCACCCGCTCCTTGCCGGTCTTCTTTGCGTCGTCGGGTCCCGAGCGCGGACCGCCTTCGGCCGGCGTGCGCGGGCACTCGATGGCAGCGGTCGCGAAGGGCTCGGCGGGCACCGCCTCGATCGTAAAACCGTGGCTGGCGGTCTCGGAGGCGCACAAACGGTAGTCGAGCGTCTTGGCGGCTACCGGCAGCGGTTGGGTGAGCGCGACCTTGTCCTCGTACTTCATGCTGAGCAAGGTGTTGGCGCCGGTAGTGCCCAAGATATGCACGCAGCTGTCGTTCTTGATCATATCGAGCGAGATGCGGCTCGTCTCTTTCACGTGCGTGGTCGGCTGAACCAAGATGCGGCTGCAGCCGTGCTTCTGGCGTAGCTCGTCCAGGCGCGCCAAGATCGCGGTTTGGCCGTTGACCTTGGGATCTTGCGCGCGCGCCTTGGCCTCGGCCTCTTCGTTGCTGGCGTAGACGCCGATGGCGATGCAACTGCCGAACAGGCCGAGCACCACGAACGCGGCCGCGCCGAGCCCGATCAGCAGCCGCTGGGTGCTTTGCTTGCGCAGCCGCTCGCGCTCTTGCAAGACCCGCTGCCGCTCTTGCTCCTGCAGCTGAAGCGCATAGTGCTGTTGATCCAGCTGATACTGGCGTTGCCGCGCTTGCACGATTTCCGGCGGCAGCAGGTTGTCTTGACCGCAATACGGGCAGTCAATGTGCATGAGGCGCATGTCGGCCGGCAGCTCGAGCCCGTTGCCGCAACGGATGCATCGAAACCCGTAGACGCGCCCTTGGCCGGGAGGAGGCTGCACCGATCGAGAACGATAACAGAAGTCGCTAGCTCAGGTCATCTTCGGCCGGGCACGCCGGGGCGGCGGCGGCGCGCGGTTGCCCCAACACCGGAAGCGCCTTGTGGTGGGCCGGCTTCCGCGGCACCGGCGCCGTCGGCCGCACGCTTGGCGGCCGCGCCCCCCACGCTTCCAGCAGCTCGCGATCGAGCAGGTGGGTCGGGCGCACGTTGGCCAGCGCGTGCGCCATGACCGCGCGTAGATTCGGTGATTCGCGCGAAAGCTCGTCCAAGAGCGAGGTCATGCGGTCGCGCTTCAACCCGCTTTGCGAGCCGCACAGGTTGCAGGGCAAAATCGGAAACGCCGAGAGCTCCGCAAACTCGCGGATGGTGTCTTCGGCGCAGCCGATCAGCGGGCGAATCACCTCGAGACTGCCGTCGTCGGTGACGTAGCGAGCGGGCATGGCTTGTAGCTTGCCCGAGTAGAACAGGTTCATCAGAAACGTCTCCAAGCCGTCGTCGCGGTGATGTCCCAACGCCAGCTTGTTGCAGCCCAAGCGTTCGGCGGCCGTGTACAAGATGCCGCGCCGCAGGCGTGAGCACAGCGAGCAGTAGGTTTGCTCGTGTCCCAGCTGCTCGATCACGGTCGAGTACGTGTCTTCCGACAAGATTTCGAACGGCACGCCGCTGGCTTGCAGAAACGCGCGCAGCGGGGCGCCGTCATACCCGGGCTGGCGCTGATCGAGGTGCACGGCCGTGAGCCGCACGCTCGGGTACTGCGCGCGCGTCAGCTGCGCCAGCAGGCTCAGCAAAGTGTAGCTGTCCTTGCCCCCGCTCATCGCGACCAGGACGTGATCGTTGGGCTCCAACAGCGCGTACTCGCGACAGGTGTCGCGCATTTCGCTCCAGAGTTGCCGCGAAAGCCGGGCGCGGCGGTGCTCCTGCGGGTCCATGCCTCAGGAGGTGGTGGAAGCGCGCGAAGGACGCGCGGCGCGGGGCGCGGCCGGCGCCGCGCTGAACAGCCGCGCCATCCAAGACTTGGGCGGCGAGAGCTCGAAATCTCCGAGCACCAAGCGCAATGGATCGGTCGCCAATAGCTGGCTGACGTGCGGATTGGAGAGCAGCCACGTCTCGGCTTCGCTCAGCTGCTCTTTCTGCGTCGCGTCGAGCTCGGCGCGCGCGCCGCGCATGCTGTGGCCCGCGTGCTTGGCGAACAGCGCGAACGCCACCGAAAGCTCACCGATGCCCAACGCGGTCAAGCACGCCACGTTCGGCCCGCCGCAGCTCTTTTGGTACAAGTACGAGCCCGACAACAGCAAGGTGCCGAGCCCGAGCGCGACCGTCGTCAGCTCCACCGTAACCTCCAGCGGCTCTTCGATCGGGCGCTCGGGGCTGGTCTCTTCGAGCAAGAACACTTGGCCCAGCGCGCGCGCCAACGCCGCCGTGAGCGCCACCGGGCTGCGCGCTTCGGCGGGGGCGATGTTGATGCGCCAGCCGTCGCCCAAATCCACCAATCGCGCGGCCGCGACCGCGGGCGAGACGTTGGGTGCCGCGCAGCTGCCGCACGCGCCGGTGCCGCAAGCTTCGCCTTCGCCGTCCGGATCCAAGACGCCCAGCTGAATCGGAATGTCCGACATGCCGGCGTGCCCTTGCATGCGCCGCAGCAAACGCTGCACGGACGGAAAATCTCCGCTGAACACGTCGGGGAAGAACTTGCCGTTCGGCAGCACCATCGGCCGCTGCCCGATGTCGGCGCCGAAGCGCTCCACGATGGAGGCGTAGCGCGAAACCAGGTCGCGCAGCGTGCGATCGTCCGGAAGCTCCATGCCAATCATCTTGGCAAGCAACCGCGCCCGAGGCCAGCGCTACGCCGCGCTAGGGCGCTTTCACGGCGATACCGCAGGCAATGCGGGCGCCCGGATCCGGCTGGCTCGGGCCGGTGTGCAAAATCAGCGCGTGCCGCAGCACGTCCGAAGACGCGGGCGCGCCCAACGACCAAACGCCCGACTCGGACGAGAACGACAGCTGACCCGAGCCGTCGGCGCCGCAAACGACGTCGGGAATGAGCTCACCTTGCGGCGCCCAATGGCCGCCCGCAGCGTTGCCCCCGTCTGCGCAGGCGGCGTTGGCGTGCAAGTGGAGCGCGTGGGGACCTTCCGAACAACCCGTGAGGGTGACGACCAGCTCCACGCGACCGCCGGTTGCGGTGAAGCGCGCAACGCCGCTGGTCACGCCGGCGGTGGGCAACAGCTGCGCTTCGGCCTCGTTGCTGGCGGCGCCGCCCGCAGGTTGTCCGGCCACGGCCAGGCTCGTGCCCCCTGCTCCCACGAGCCCGGCCGCGCCGGCGGCCGCCTTACCGGCCGAGCTCGCGCCCGCGTCACCGCCCGTCGTCGTTGGTTGAGCGCCCGCACCGCCTCCGGCCACGACGCTCGGCTGCCCCGCCGAGGCTTGGCCGTCGCTGGGCAATTCGACGTGCCCCGAACAGGCGGCGCTTAGCACGATGACGCAGCAACCGAAGACATGGCGGTCGTTACGCACGCCCGAAGCGTAGCCAGCTTGCGAGCGCAACGCTACGGGCGCGGCGGGCGCGACGTGGGCCGATTGTCCAAGTGCTCTTCTTCGACCTCGTCGCTCACCATCGAGTAGCCGACCACGGGTCGCGCCGCGATGTCGGGCTTGCTCTTCAAAATCGGGGGCAACTTGGCGATGCCGAGGCGCCCGACCGAGACCGGCGATGGGCTGGGAGTGCCTTCGGTGCTGGCAACGGGCTCGTTGAGCAGCGCCACGGCCGCGTCGCGCTCGTAGGTGAGCCGCATCACTTCTACCCGCGCGTTCTCGCGCTCGCGCCGCAGCTCGTCGAACGACAGATCCAGCTCGGCCAGCTTGCGCTCGTGAGCCCGCTCGACTTCGAACAGCTTCTGCTCGTGCTCGTCGAGCAGCCCGGCCAAGAAGGCGTCTTCCTGAACGAGCCAAGACTCGCGTTCGCGCACCGACGCGTCGATCACGTTTTCGAGCGTCTGCACACGCTGCTTCAACAAGCTCTCGCTCTCGTAGACCTTGCCCAAGCGACCGCGCAGCGCTTCGAGCTCTTGCATCAAGATGGCGTTGGCCTCTTGCGCAGCGGCGGCCCCTGTCGCCAGATGCTTCAAGCCGCGGATGAGCAGGCCGAGATTGGCCTCGGCGCGCGTGCTCTCCACCAACACCAGCTCCAGCTGCTCCAGGGCCGCGCTCGAATCGCCGCTCCGCGTCAGCCGCTCACGAGCCGGAGGAATACCGCTCTCATGAGCAGTCTTCAGGCTCACGCGAAGATTGCCGGAGTCTGGGCTCGACTCGTCCGCCGAATCGGCGCGTTCAGGAACGTGGGCCAGCGTCATTGTAGGCGGTTGTGGGACAGGACCGGCCGGGCGGCAAGCAACAACTACCAAAAAGCCCCACTAACCAGAATTCCTGCGAGAAATGCGCATCTGCAGGTGGTTCTGAATCGACAGACCCCGGGGCCGCACACCGTCATCTGCCTTCGGGCCGGGCGCCGTTTAGCGCCGCCCGGCCCGCGTCAGCCAGAGAGCTCAATAAGGGAGGGAGAGGACGGCGATGTAGTTGCTCGTGCCCTGTCCTGCGGCAGGGTCGAAGCCGCCCTGAATCACCAAAGTGCCGTGCGCACCAGTAAACGCGCCGGTGCCATTGTTGATGACGGCGACGTCCACGAAGTCGCCCGTAGCAAGGTTCCAGAGGGTGTAGTCGGGGCACGACACCGTGCCGGTGGCGGTCGTCACCGTGTCGACGCCGACCAGCTTGACGACGTTGGGATCGCTCGTGGCCTCCATGGTGTCCATGCGCCACGACAGAGAGCCTGCCAAGCCACCGGTGAGCGGGCCGCCGGTGCACAGCGTGTCGCACTCGACCTGGCTCGAGGTGAAGCCTCCGGTAAAGGTCTTGATGCGCACGTGCGCGTCGGCGGTCACGCTCCACAACAAGCAACTGGCAGAAAGGGCCAACAACGTCTTCAGTCTAGATATCATCTGGCTTCTCCTTCGGGGTGTGGGTGCGCTTCGGATCAGAAGTAGCTCTTGGAAAATCCGCCATCGACGAGCAGGGCTTCGCCGGTGAGGTTGCTGCACAGCGGGCTGGCCAAAAACGCGATGGCGCGCGTCACGTCTTCGTAGCTCAGGGGAGCGCGCGTCATGGCACGCTTGGCCAGGTGCTGGCGCGTCTGCGCCGTACGCTCGTCACCGATCACGCGCCGCGCGGCGTCGGTCTCGAGCATCGAAAAATTCACGGCGTTGCACAAAATGCCGGCGGGCCCCAGCTCCGCCGCCAGGTAGCGAACTGCCGCGGAAAGCGCGGCTTTTACCAGGCCGACCACGTGATAGCTGGGCATGGCGAAGTCGGCGCCCCCCGACAGCAATGTGACGATGCGGGGCGTGCTGGACTTTTCGAGCCAGGGCCGCGCGTGTTGCGCGGCGACGAGCAGCG
The DNA here is from genome assembly GCA_040348565.1 of Myxococcales bacterium. Taxonomy (GTDB): domain Bacteria; phylum Myxococcota_A; class Polyangia; order Polyangiales; family Polyangiaceae; genus PMG-095. The sequence goes on from JBEQSW010000330.1 coordinate 14,307, forward strand.
AACGTACGCCAATCTCCATCGCGTCACCCAGCTCGCGCGCGCCGAGCGACGTCACCGGCCGAGCGAGCGCGCCGTCTGGCACGTGCACCAAGGTGTGCACCAAGAAATCGAGCCGACCGAAGCGCTCCCCCACACGGTTGACGGCGCGCTCGATCGAGCCCTCCTCCAAGGCGTCGAGCTCGACCGTGACGTAGCCGGCGTCGGCCAAGCGGGACATGAACGCGCTGCGAGTCGGGCGCAGCGACACCGCCACTTCGGCGCCGTGTGCGCGCAGCTGTTCGGCGGTGTGAAAGCCGACGCCGTCTCGACTCGAAACGCCCAGCACGAGCCCGCGCTTACCAGCCAGCAGGGCGGAGGCCGCGCTTTGGTTCATTTGGCCGGCTCCGTGGGGAACCAAACCGCCAACGAGCCCAGACCCTCACGCTCGTATTCGCGAATCGCCTTTTGCACGGTGAAGCTGGCGTCGACGGCCGGCAGGCCACCGACCCACATCGCCAAGCGAGCGCAGGCCTCCAGCAGCTTTTCTTTGCGCACGCCCAGGTGCAGCAGGGTTTTGGCGAACAGCGCGGCGGTCTGGTAGTCGCGCTGAGCGCACAGCACGCACATGCCAATCAGGTAGTTTTCCTGCAAAGACAAGTCGGAGGTGTCGGCCTCGAGCGAGTGGTAGCGGTGAATCATCTCGCGCAACGCGGGGTTTTGGATGCGCTCTAGAAAGCGCACGTGCGCCTCGCCCGTGCCGGGTCCGAAGATCGACTCGACGTAGCGCTCGGTTTGCTCGATGGGCTCGGGTTTGCTCATGCGTGCGGGCTCCTCAACGCGCCTGAGCGCTGGGTAACAACGTCAACTGGGAGACGACCAAGTGCGACGGCCGACTCGCGATCCAAACGATGGCGGAAGCGACGTCTTCGGGCGTGAGCCACGCCGGCACCTGCTCGCGGATCTTCTGCTTGGCGCGCTCGAAGCCCTGCACCTTGTCGTAGATGGGCGTATCCACCAAGCCGGGCGCCACCGTGCTCACGTGAATGCCGCGCGGATGCAGCTCGAGCCGCAGCGCCTCGCTCAAGCAGTCGAGCGCCAGCTTGCTGGCCGCGTACGGCGCGAACTTGGCGCTGGGCAGGTGCTGGGCCACCACCGAAGAGACGTTGACGATGTGCGCGCCGGCGGTCATGGCCCGCGCCAGCTGCTGGGTCAGCTCGATGGCGGCGCTGACGTTGACCTCGAACAGGCGCGAGAGCTGCTCGGGGCGCACGTCGAGCGGCCCGTCGTACCAACATTCGGCGGCGTTGTTGACCAATAGCCGGACCGGCTCGTCAAAGGCGAGCTCCGCGAACGCGCGCCGGCGCGCCTCGGGCGCGGCCAAATCAGCCAAAAGCGGTCGAAATTGTGGACCAAAGTCGCGCGCCGCCGCCTCCAGCCGCGCCGGGTCACGGCCCACGCCAATCACGCGCATCTCTTCGGCCAACAGCGCGCGCACGGTGGCGGCGCCGATGCCGGACGTCACGCCCGTAACCAGCGCCAGCTGGCCCTGAAGTCGCGGTGAGGCCGTCATAGCGTGTACAGCACCGCGCAGTATTGCCAACCCAGCCCGACCGCCGCCGACAGCACGCGATCCCCCGGCTTGAGCACGCCCTGTTTGATGAAGTGGTCGAGTGAGACGGGAATGGATGCCGTGGTCACGTTGCCGACGTCAGCCAGGTTGTTCAGCGTCTTTTCCGGCGGCGCGCCCAAGTGCTCCGCCAGCATGGCCTGGACCCCGGCCGTGCCGGAGTGAGGCAAGAGCCAGTCGACGTCATCGAGGGTGAGGCCGTTGCGCTCCAGCAACGCGCGACTCACGCTGGCCAAAGACCGCCCCGCCAGCTGATTCAGCTCACGCTGTTTGATCTTGGGATTGAGGAAGCCTTCGGCATCCATGTCCATGATGCCGTGCTGCGAACCGTCGGTGCGAAGCTCGTAGTCGATGAGACGCGCGCCGCGCCCAGCGTCGCGCTCGACGACCATGGCCGCGGCGGCGTCGCCGAACACCAAGGTCGCGCGGCTCCGCGGGCGAATGCGCCGCGTCGACCGGTCCGAGGCCAGCACCAAGCCCCGCTGAAACCGCGGATTTTGCAGGTAGCCGTGGGCCAGCGTCAGGCCGTACAGCGAGCCCGCGCAGGCGCAACCGATGTCGAAGGCGAACGCTCGGCGCGCCCCGAGCGCGTGCTGCACCAGCGGCGCGAAATCCGGGACGTAACGGCGCTCGCTCCAATTGGCCAAGATCACGAAATCGAGGGCGTCGGCGCCGAGCTGAGCTTGCTCCAGCGCGCGCTCGGCGGCGCGCAACGCCATGAACAGGACGTCTTCTTGGTCGCTGGCGATGCCGCGCGTCCGCACTCCCACCTTGTCCATGTCGGCCAAGCTGTGCGGCGGCTCCAGCGCCGGCAACTCGCGGTTACTCACCAATCGCTCCGGCAAATACGTCCCGAGACCGGTGATGAACAGCTCAGCCACTTTTTGCCTCCGACTTCCGTTTCGGTCCGCCACGCGCGCGCAAGCGCGCCAGTAGCTCCAGCTCGAAAGCGGTCGGCGGAGGCGCGACCGGCGGCGGCCCCGGCATGGCAAAGCAAAAATTACCTGCGTGCAGCAGCTCCTTCAACGCGGAGGCGCGCGACGGCACCAGATCGCGCACCAGCCAAGGCTCACCCTTGCCAGCGCGCTCGAACACGCATGCCTCGGTGACGATGGTGCGCACGTTGTGACCGAGGCTGGTGACGTACGCGACTTTGCGCAGCATGCGCCGCGGCTCGGCGCGACTCAGCACCATCACCTCGCGCGCGCAGGCGGCAATGTCCGGCGCACCGCCGCCGCCGACCAGCAACTCGCCGTCGCTTTCGGTGCTGTTGACGTTGCCCTCCACGTCTACTTCGGCCGCGCCGATCACGCCGATGCAAGCCGCGCTGCCGCCACAACACAACGCCCCGAGCACGCTGTCGATGGCGGTGAGCCGCGCCGCGCTCTCCACATTTTCACGGCTGAGCAAGAACGGATGCGCGCCCGCGACGTCGATGTCCGAAAAGCCGGTTTCGACCATGAGCTCGACGTCCTCGCCTCGCTCGCCGAGCAGCAGCTTGGCCAGGCGACAAGCTCCGAACGCCTGCCCGATGCCCGCCAAAATGGCCCGGTAGCCGCCGTGCTGTACGCGCCGAGCGAGCGCGCGCCCCGCCAACAACAGCAGGTCATCGCTCGGCTCCAGCTGCTCGGCTTGCAGCGGCGGCGGCGGCGGCAGCGACGAAGCCGGACGCCTCAACGCGTCCAGGTGCGCGGCGGAGGTAAAACTGCGATAAGCCGCGCAACCGTCGCGCGCGTCCAACACTTGCTCCTTGAAACGCGCGAAGGCCTCCGGCTCCTGGCTCATGGTGCGCCACGCTTGGTAGCCAGCGTAGTCGTCGGCGTAGCCGGTCTCGAGCGCGCGCAGCTCCGCCGGCGCCACGTGCAGCGGTTGGGGGTGAGCGCCGAAAGGCTCCTCGCACACCGCCAGCACCCGATGCGCGGGCAAAGGCCGAAAGTGCGGCAAATTGGCCAGCACGTCGCTCGACACGATGCGCTCGACGGTCACGATGGCGCCCTGCCTCGCCGCCAAGGCGCCGTAGAACCCTTCGCCATAGGGCGGGGAGAAAGCGACGTTGCCGTGCGCATCCCCGAGCGGCGCGTGCAAAAAGGTGATGTCCGGCACGATCGCTCGCACCAGCCCCAGACTGCGATCCGGATCCACCGGATCGGCGACCTCGAACAATTTGCCCTGCTCGGCCAAGCGCGCGCCGAGGGTCGTACCCACGAGCGAGCGGGTGAAGCCGAACGGGTGCCCGTAGGCGCCGGCGGCCAGCGCCGAAACGTAGCTCCACAGCGACCATTGCTCGAGCGTGTAACCTTCGCGCAGCAGCGTGCCGTACAAGCCGTTGGCGCGCGGCACCGGGTAGTTGTCACCGAAGAAGCAGCCGATGTAGCGACGCCCCAAACGCAGCAAGCCCAGCAGGTGGAGCAGCGAGTGAAAGCCGGTCGCCGACAGCGTAAATTCCGGGGCTGTTCCGCGAAATTGCCGCGAAAGCTCGCGTACCGCCGCGTTCGAGCGGCTGGGCGTAGAGGCGAAACACAGGTGCATGCCCGGCTTCACGAAGCGGGACAGCGCCTCGGGCAGCGGCAACAGCCGGTTCAAGCTTCGGCCTCGTCGTTGCTTGCCGTCATGCGTGATACAGCGCTCCCGCGCAGTTCATGCCCGCGCCGACTGCGAGCGACAGCACCAGGTCCCCCTTCTTCACGTGACCGCTCGCCAGCTGCTCGGACAAGCAGGCCGGGATGCTGGCGCTGCCCGAAAACCCGCGTTGGTCACCGACCCACAGCAGCTGCGCTTGGTCGAAGCCGAGCTCCGCGCGCACGCCGTCGAGGAGGCCGGCGTGAGTCTGAATCGGGATCAGCCAATTTACGTCTTTCGGCTGCAAGCCGTTGCGAGTCAACAAGCTGCGCCCGCACTCCAACAACATGTGGTTGGTAGCGTCGCCCGCCCGCGAGCCCATCATGATGATAGATGCCGCGTCTTCGCCAATGCCGACCCACGACAGCTTGTCGACGTCGGTGTAGCCGACGTAGTCGACGATACCGACGCGCGGCTGCGGCGCCGAGCGGCGCAACACCACCGCCCCCGCCGCGTCCCCGACGATGAAGCAGAACGACGAGCGATTGGTCGCCGCCACCGAATAGCGGCTGCCTTGCTCCACCGCCACCACCAGCACCGAACGATAATTGGCGTTGCCCAAGAGGCCGTCGGCCACCTGCAAGCCGCGCAGAAAGCCGGTGCAATAGCAGGCCTTGATGTCCAGCCCGAGCGACCGATTTCGGCCCAGCTGCTGCAACACCAGCGGCGACAAATCCGCGAAGGCACGGTTCTCCGCGTCGGTGGGGTGCGCCATGGGCATGGTCGTGCCCGACGCCACCACCACCGCGTCGATTTCGCCCACCAGCTCCGGGCGCTCCTCCATCAGCCGCGCGACGGCGCTGCGCGTCATGCTGGCGGTGTTCTCGTGCGGTAGGCACCAGCGCCGCGTGCGCATGCGCGTCTCTTGCACCAGCTGCTCGGGGCTGGAGCTCAGGGTAAAGCGGCAACGCCGCAAGTATTCGTCGTTGTCGACCAGCTCGCTCGGGTAGGCGTGGGCGGCCGCGACGACTTCGCTCACGTAGCCGAGCCCGCGACGCGCGTTGCCGATCATCCGTCGGCCTTCCGCAGCAGCAGCGTCGCGTTCTGGCCACCGATGCCGTAGGCGACCACGAAGCCGCTGCGCAACGCGCGAGCCTCGCCGCGGTTGGCTTGGTGGTTGAAGCCGTGGACGATGCGTTTCTCGTCGAGCTGCACCGTCGGCACCACGAAGTCGTGGCTCAGCATCAAAGCGGCGGTGGCCACGTTCAACGCGCTGGAAGCGCCCAGGGTGTGACCGTAGATGGGCTTGGTCGAAATCAACGGCACTTCGCGGGTGCGGCGCCCGAACACCCGCTTCATGTAGTTCAGCTCGGAAATATCGCTGGCTTGCACGCCGTTGCCGTGGCCGAGCACGAAGTCGACGTCACTCGCCAACAGCCCCGCCTCCTCCAAGTTCTGCTCGAGCAGGGCCGCGGGTCGCGCGCCGCTGAAGTCGACGTCGGTCGGGTGCTCGCCGCCGTTGCCGTGCCGGAACGCCACCACCTGCGCCAGCGGCACGGCGCCGCGCGCTTCGGCATGCTCACGCCTTTCCAGCACCAGCGTGACCGCGCCTTCCCCGAAAGCATTGGCGGAGCTGCCCGCGTACGGTCGAATCGCCAGCTCCGGTCGTTCGCTCTCGGTGCTGACGAGGCCAGCGTCTCGATACATTTGATAGAGCGGGCTGATCAGCGCCGCGTCGTGCCCGGTGCCGAACGCCACGTCGATGCGTCCCGCCTGCAGCTCGCGGAAGGCATGCCCAATGGCGACGACGCCCGACGCGCACGAATTGTTGAAGGTGAAGGTCGGACCTTGCACGCCCAAGATCGCCGCCGCCAAGCCCACCGCTTGGCCCGGCATGGCAAAGTTCAAATCGCGCGGTGTGAAGCGGCTAGCGTCATGCACCTTGTGATGAATCAGCTCGTACCAGTGCGCGAAGTTGCCGCGCGACGTGCCGTCGAACAGCGCCGTTCGCGGCCCCGCAAGCTCGGGCAACGAAAGACCAGCGTCGCGCGCGGCCTGGGTGATTGAAGCCAAATACAGCTGCTGTTCGCGATGGCACGCCTGGTACAGCCGCGCCGGAACGCCATCCATGTAACGCGCGCAGTCGAACTCGCGCACGCGCCCAATCGCGCACGGCAATCCGTCGGCGGGGTCGGGCTCTATCGCCATTTGCGACTGACCGTCTCGCAGCTGTTGCCAAAGCGTTTCGCGACTATCGCAGTTGGCGAGCAGCGCACCGACACCGGTGATCACGACTTCGTGCAGCACCTGAATGTTGCGCGGCGCGACGCGCAGCTTCGTCTGCGAGCCAAATCCCTGCCCCGTTCGATCTTCACTCAGATCGCTCACGCCGTGACGTCTCGACATTTTGAAGTGCCACCCCGGCGGTAGAAGCCTCGCTCGATGCGAGGCGTTGCCGTCTCAATCACAGTCTCAAGAATGCGGCACTACCGACACCCCCGATCGAGTGGAAAGCACGTGATGAGATTGGCTTTGAAAAAAGTCCCACACGCACACTCAATCACTTACTAATAACCCACGAGGTTGGAGTGATTCGCGGCCGAGACTTTTTGTCTCAGTGCCCAGCGCGACGCTGAATAAACAGCCAGATCAGCTGCCCCGCGTACGCGACTGCCAATACCACCAGGGTGATGTTTACAGCTCTATCCAACTGCGGCTTCAAGTTACGCAGTTTGGCGCGCATGCCCAGTTTACCGAGCAGCTTGAATAGCAGAACGACGAGCAGGATTTTGGACAGCACGTTTCGGCTTCCGATCCTCAGCTTTGCACGAGCTGACCGCACGCCGCCTGCACGTCGCGCCCGCGTGAACGACGCACCGTGACCAGCGTCTGCTTTTCCGCCAGAAGCGCCCTGGCGAACGAGTCGACCTCGGCCTCGCGCGGCGCGCGAAACGGCGCAAGCGCATGCTCGTTGAAAGGTATCAGGTTGATGTTGTGCGGAAACGTACGGCAGAACACCGACAAGCGCGCGGCGTCTTCGACGCTGTCGTTCACGCCCGCCAGCAGCACGTATTCGATGGTGATGCGTTCGCGAGGCCGCAACGGAAAGCGCTCGAGCGCGGCGCGCAGCTGCGCCAACGGGTAGCGCCGTCCGATCGGCATCAGCTCACCGCGGATTTCGTCGGTGGTGGCGTTCAGGCTCAGGGCCAACAACGGGCGTGGCGACAGCGCGCCCAGCTCGTCAATCTCCGGCACCAGCCCCGAGGTCGAGACGGTGATGCGCTTCGACGACAAGCCCAGGCCGCGCGGGTGGCAGAGCACGCGGATGGCGCGGGAGACCTCGGGCAGGTTGTGCAGCGGCTCGCCCATGCCCATGAACACCAGGGTCAGCTCACTGGGATGACGCGGCCCCAGCTCGGCGACCACGCGCAGCACTTGCCCGACAATCTCGCCGGCGCTCAGGTGACGATGAAACCCCATGCTGGCGGTCGCGCAGAAGCCGCAGCCCATGGCGCAGCCGACTTGGCTGGAAATACAGAGGGTGACCCGCCCGGCCCCGACCGCGCGCGGCATGTGCACGGCCTCGACCCGATCCGAGCCCAACGCCAGCAGGAGCTTGCATGAGCCGTCGATCGACCGGTGCCGTTCGCCGATAGTCGGCAACTCCAGCCCCAGCTCGCCGAGCACCACCCCCGCAGCTTTGCTCACTACCGGGGCGCCGCCTTGCCATAGCCACGGCCGCTGCAAGCGTTCGAAGCTAGCTTCGGCCGCCGGCACGCCCAGCGCAGCCAGCTCCTCCGGCAACAACCCAAACGCCTGCGCCCGGGTCACGCGCGGCGGCTCCACCGGAGCGCTAGCGGTTACGGGCAGGTGACGCACGGCGCGGAGCCTAACCCGAGCCGCCAGTCCGTCCACGCCCACGGCAAATCACCGCCATTTGGGCTGGTAGGCCCAGTCCCCGGTCGCCCAGCTGGGCGACCCCACGACCTACGGAGCTGGGGCTGCCCTGGAACGGACCCAGATTTTCACAGGGAGATCGGGAGATCGGGAGACCGGAGTGGAGCGTGATTTTTTGGTTTCGAGCAGCTCGGATCCGGCTGGAGCCTGCGCAGTCATGCTGGAGCTGCGTGCGTCTCGAACTACAAAAACTCCCGATCTCCCGATCTCCTGTGAAAAAAATCTGGGTCCGTGCCGGCTACTCTTCGGCGGCCGTTGGCGCAGCTTTGACGCGGAGTTGCACGAGTTGTTCTTGGATTTGTTGGGCGCGGGAGTCGTCGGCGACGTCGGAGTGGCACGAGGCCTTGCTGCCCTTGGCGGCGCCTACGATGGTGGCCGTCTTGCTGGCCAGCCGGTGCAGCTCCTCCGGCGGCAGCACGCCGCGCTTCTCCAAGATTTCACGCTGGTCCGGCGTGAGGGCAGGGCTCTTCATCACCTTCTCGCGCGCGAAGCCTTCGGCTTTGCCGCTGGTAAACTCGTTGATCTCTTTCGAGATGCGAACCGAGCACCAGTCATGCCCGCACATGGCGCAAAAGTCGGTGTCGACGTCGAGATCTTCGTCGTGGAAGGCGCGGGCCGTGTCGGCGTCGAACGCCAGCTCGAAATGTTTTTCCCAATTCAGGGCCGCGCGCGCCTTGGTCAACGCGTCGTCCCAGTCGCGGCTGCCCGGAATGCCGAGCGCCACGTCAGCGGCGTGCGCCGCGATTTTGTAGGCGATGCAGCCTTGCTTGACGTCGTCCTTCTTGGGCAAGCCAACGTGCTCTTTGGGGGTGACGTAACAGAGCATGGAAGCGCCGTGGTACGCGGCCGCGGTGGCCCCGATGCAGCTGGTGATGTGGTCGTAGCCGGGGAACACGTCGGTCACGAGCGGGCCCAGCACGTAGAACGGCGCGCCGTGACACACGGTGCGCTGCAGCTTCATGTTGTATTCGATTTGATCGAACGGCACGTGGCCGGGGCCCTCGACCATCACCTGGCAGCCCTTCTTCCAGGCCTTCTCGGTCAGCTCGCCCAACGTATCCAGCTCGGCCAGCTGCGCCTGGTCACTGGCGTCCGCGAGACCGCCGGGGCGCAGGCCGTCGCCCAAAGAGAACGACACGTCGTACTCGCGCATGATGTCGCAGATTTCGTCGAAGTGCGTGTACATCGGGTTCTGCTTGCCGTGCACCAGCATCCACTTGGCCAGCAAAGAACCGCCGCGGCTGACGATGCCGATCAAACGCTTTTGCACGTACGGCAGGTGCTCGCGCAGCACGCCGGCGTGGATGGTGAAGTAGTCGACGCCCTGCTTGGCCTGATGGATCAGGCCTTTCATGATCTCCGACTCGGTCAGGTCTTCGATCTTGCGACCGATGATCATGGAGTAGATGGGCACGGTGCCGATCGGTACCTTCGAGTTTTTGACGATGGCTTCGCGGCATTCGTCCAAGTTGCCGCCGGTGGACAAGTCCATGACCGTGTCGGCGCCCCAGCGCACCGACCAGTGCAGCTTCTCGACCTCTTCGTTGGTGGACGAAGACACGGGCGACGCGCCCATGTTGGCGTTGATCTTGGTCTTGGTGGCCCGACCGATCGCCATCGGATCCAGCTGAAAACCCAGATGAACGACGTTGGCGGGAATGATCAACCGGCCCGCCGCGACCTCGGTCAACACCTGCTCGACCGTCAAGTGCGGCTCGCGTGCGGCAACCCGGCGCATTTCCGGCGTGACCACGCCCAGACGGGCCGACTCGAGCTGGGTGATGGGCTTGAAACCAGCCGGTGCTACCGCGCGCTCGCCGTCACGCTTCCAACCCGCGGGTAAGAAGTCCCAGGCGGTCTTGTCGCTAGGCGCCGGCATGCCGGGCGTGTCGGGCGACGAGAACGTGCGCGGGGCGCCGATGGCCGGCGCGTTGGCGAATGAGCCAGGGTTGGTGCCTTCACGGGCGCTGGAAGGGTTGGCAGCGCCACGCAGGGGGAGGATTCTCTGTGCCATCAGCTTGTTCTCTCGTTTGGGAGGGAACGCCGCGCAGGAGAAAGGGGGCCCGGGCGACGCTTCCCTACGCCGGTGCAAACCGGATCAGGTTCAACGGGTACTTCTCAGCGGTCCGAAGGCAACCGCGCCCCGAGCGACGAGCGGACCCTAGCACAGGCCAGCCGTCCGACGGCGGCGTGCGCGCGTGGTTGCCGAAAAATTCCGAAATCTGACTGCGGGCGGGTGCGAAACGGCTGACGCGCCTTGCCCGACGGCCGACTAACGTGAGGGCTGCGCCACCAGGCCGCTCGGCGTCGACGAATAGACGCGGCTGCAGTCCTGATTCGGGGTCGCGCCGCGACGCGCGCCCAAATCGAGCGGGTCGTAGAAGGGCGCGCCGTCGCGTGACCGGAACAGCGCCATGGCGTGCTGACTCTTTTGGTCGAAAAAGAAGATCGCCCGCTGGTCGGAGGAGAGCCCGCTCAGCAGCTTGTATTCGCCTTCGGGGCCGCCGAGCGTGAACTCGTCAATCTCGGTGCCGATGTCGAACACGCCCCCCGAATCGCGTTTGCTCTGGTTGACCAGCGCGGAGCCGAAGTAGCTGACGAAATACAGATCTTTGCCGTCGTGTGACAGCACCGGCCAGCCCACCGAGTGCCCCGACATGGGCTTGAGGCCGTTGATGCGCGCGTAGGCCGTGACGTCGGCGTCACCCGCGAAGGCGTCGCCGCGCGCGGCCCGCGAAAGCTCACCGAACCCTGAATGGTCACTCATCACCAGAATCAGCTTGCGACCGTCGCTCGACAGCGAGACCCCGCTTTCGACGTCGAAGCCGTCGGGCAACGCGACCGGCACTTCTTCGAAGGCGGCCTGATTGGAGTCGCGGTCGGCCACACGCAGCGTGAGCTCCACGCCGCTGCCGGTCGTGAACGCGACACTCCGCTCGTCTGCCGTCATGGCCAGCAAGGTGATGTCGGCCACCCCCACGTCTTGGGTTTGGGCGCTACCCAGCTTCATGGTCGGTGCGCAAACACCCGGAATTTCTACGGGTGGAGCCCCGCCCTCCTGAAAGACGATGCCCTGACCGGCGTCGCCCGCGCTCGCTTCCCCCGCCGCCGCGCCGCCCTGTGCGGAAGAGTCGCCGGCCGCTCCGGCTTCGTTCGCGTTGGTACCGGCGGTCGTGACCGGCCGCGTGCGCGTGCCGCCGGTGCTGGACCCACCCTCCGCCGGCATGGCCGGAGCGTGGTCGCTGCCGCCGCCACCGCACGCCACCGCCAAAACCAAACCGAGCCAGGCGCTACGCATCACTACTCCTGCGGCGGGCAACTGTACGACTGTCGCCAGTCGGTCAGCGTGGGGGTGCTGGTATTCTTGGTGTTCGGCACCAACCGGATGGTGATCTGCAAGTACTTCCTTTGCACCACGCCCGCCGCCGTGAACAGCGCGCCGACGTCCTTGCCCACCCAACCCGAAACGGTGGCGCCGGTGACGGTGGCGACCTTGACCACGCCGCTGACCGCGACCGCCGCCGGGGCGGCGGGCAGGGTGTGGA
>JBEQSW010000343.1:0-7553 GCA_040348565.1 Myxococcales bacterium
GCACGAACGACAGCACGTGCGGCTGTTCCATGGCGATCACGTCGTCGCTATCGAGAGACTCGGCCGGATCGGCCCGGCGCAGCTCTTCGTCCAGCGTGAGCAGCTCGTCGGTAGCGGCCAATTGCTCTTCGGTCACTTCGTCCAAATGGCTGCCGTGAGCCTTTTCGAACGCCAGCCATAGCGTGAGGGCCAGGAAATAGCCCAGCGCCAGCGCCGTCTCGTCGAGCGGGCGACCGAGCGCCTCGGCGACGTGGCTGGCGAGCGCGGGCTGTGCGCGCTCGAAGCGCTCGAACGCTTCGTCGAGCTGACTGCGCGCTTCTTCGTCGTCGTCAGCCAGGCCTTCACGCACGGTTTCTAGTGCGTGCTGCGGCACCCCAGCGTACGAGGGGACCGGGCGAATGGCAGAGCGTCGAACCCACACGGTGTTCTCGAAGGTCTAGCATGCAACATCGAGCGAGGAAACTCGGACCGATCGTGCTCGGTTCTCGTGAAGTCATCTTGGCTGACCGCGATCGTGCGTGTAAGTAGGCAAGCCGCGAGCCACATGCAAATCGAGAGCGAATCGGGCGAACCGCCCGCAAAAGAGCGTCCGCTGTCGCAGCAAAAGCGAGTGATTTCGCTTGGGCGTGCAATTGGCATTGGGCTAGCCTGTTTACCCCTGCTGCTGCTTGCGCTGTCATTTGCGCGGTTCGCGGGCAGTCAGCGCGTGCTCTCGGGCGTCTCGCTCGCGGGCGTGAATCTAGGTGGCCTGACCGCAGATGCCGCCAAGCAGAGGCTCGAAGAGCGAGCGCGCGTGCTGAGCCGCGAGCCGTTGCAGCTCACTTTGGCCGGCAAGAGCGCGCGCGTTACCGCGTCCGAGCTTGGTATCGAGCTCGGGGTGGCCGAATCGGTGTCGCGCGCCGTGAGCGTGGGTCGACAGGCAGGAGCCTTGTCCAATGCGCTCCGCTACGTTCGCTCATGGTGGAGCACCGAGCCGTTGGCCGCGGCGTTGCGCGTCGACCGCCCCCGCTTCGAGGCGGCGCTCGTCAAGCTCGAGCCCACGCTGATCGACGATGCGCCGTTTGCCGGTGGCGTAGTGATCGAACGAGGGGTGCCGCGCGCCGAGCCCGCACGAGCCGGCCGAAAAATTGCGGTCGACGCTGCCCTGCAGCGCTGCTCCGACGCGATCGCGCTCGGTCGGACGAATGCCCCCGTGGAGCTTTCGGCGCGCACCCTGACGCCGGTGTTGGCACAGGGCACCTTGGAACGCGCCGTCGCCATCGCGGCGCGCGCCTTGGCGGGCCCGGTCACGCTCGAGGCGGCAGGACGACGATTGGAGATGACGCCGACGGAGCTAGGAGAATTGTTGCAGAGCAAGCTGCACGGACAAGAGCTCGAGCTCGAGCTCGACGCCGAGCGGTTGGAGACGTGGCTTTCCGAAAAGCGTCCGTCACTGGAGGCGCCCGCGCGCGACGCCGGCTTCGAGGTCTCGGCGCAAGATCAGCCGCGCGTGGTCCCCGGTGAAGCCGGCGTCAAGTTGGTCAGCGCCGACGTGGCGCAGGCGCTGTGGAGGGCGGCTCAGGCTCCCGAGCATCACGCCGAGCTGCCGCTCACGCGCGAGCCTGCGCCGGCACGCTCCACCGACCAAGCCGAGAAGCTCGGCATCAAGCAGCTGGTCGGCTCTTTCACCACTCGCCACCCGTGCTGCCAGCCCCGCGTCGACAACATCCATCGCATCGCCACGCTGCTGGACGGGTTGGTCGTAGAGCCCGGGCAAACCGTTTCCGTGAATGCCATCGTCGGCCCACGGACGCAGAAAAATGGCTTCGTCCTCGCGCCCAGCATCGAAGACGGAGAAATGGTCGACAGCGTAGGCGGTGGCGTCAGTCAATTTGCCACCACCTTCTTCAACGCGTTGTTTCACGCCGGCTACGACATCATCGAGCGCCAGCCGCACACCTACTGGTTCCCTCGCTACCCCATGGGGCACGACGCGACGCTCGGCTTTCCGCGCCCGGACATCGTGTTCAAGAACGACAGCGCCGCGGGTATTCTGGTGAAGACCAGCTTCACGAAGACCACCATCACCGTCAAGCTCTACGGTGACACCGGCGGTCGTCGCGTCACCTCCAGCGTGTCCGAACGGCGCGACATCGTGCAACCGGCGCTCGAGCTATTGCCCAACCGCGAGGTGCCGCCCGACGAAGAGAAGGTGAAAGAGGGCGGCATGATCGGTTGGAGCGTGATTGCCTCGCGCAGCGTGGTGTTCGCCGACGGCACCAAGAAGGAAGAAAAGCGCAAGGTGACGTACAAGCCGAAAGCGCGCCGCGTCGAGGTGCACCCGTGCAAGATCCCGAAGGGCGAGCCCGGCGCGACCGGCGAGCGCTGCCCGGAGCCGGAGCCCGAGCTCACGGAAGAGCCCGCGCCGGGCGAGGCGACTCCCAGCTCTCCGTGAGCGAAAACGTTACCTAAGGCGCCACGCGAGCGCGGAAAATGCGACCGTTGCCGCGCACCCTGAGGGTGCCGGTCGCCGCCGAGACGAACGCCGAGCGCGTCGGCGTGAGGCCGAGCGGCGGGCTGCCGGCGCCCGAAAGCTCGAACGCGCCCTGGGTTACCAGCCAGATCTCCGGGCCGCGGACGCTGACCTCGAAACTGGCAGAGTCGTTGGTGGCGTCGAAGAACGACAGACAGAATTCGCGCGCGGGCGTGGCGTATAGTCGTTCGTTGCCGCGGGTGACGGGGCGCAGCGGCTCGACGCGCAGCGGATTGAAGTCCAGCACCCGCAGCAGCTCCGGCACGTTGACGTGCTTGGGGGTCAGGCCCCCGCGCAGCACGTTGTCGGAGCTGGCCATGAGCTCGACGCCGGTGCCGTCCAGGTAAGCGTGCAAGTTGCCGGCGGGCAAGTACACCGCCTCGCCGGGCTCGAGCCGAATCAAGTTCAACAACAGCGACGAGACGACACCGATGTCGCCCGGATACAGCTCGCCCAGGCGAGCCACCCAGCCGAGCTCGGCCGCAAAGTGCGTGCTGCGAGAGCGCGCGGCCCGGCACGCCTCGGCGGTGGCCAAAGCCAGCGCGGTCGCGAGCGCGGGCGGAGCCTGCATCAGCGCCGAAAAGGCTTTCTTGATGCCGCTTGCGTTCGGTTCGGCTGCCAGCGAAGCGCGATAGGGCAACAGCTCGGGCAGGTTCAGCTCGTCCAGGAGGGCCAGCGTGGCCGCGACCTCGCGAAAGCCGCACAGCGCCCAAAATTCGCCCAGCGCGCACAACAGCTCGGGCTTGTGGTTTTGGTCTTTGTAATTGCGGTGGGGTGCGTCGAGCGGAATGCCGGCGGCTTCATCGGCGGCGAAGCCTTGCCGCGCTTGCTCGATGGACGGATGCGCTTGCAGTGACAGCGGCGTGCCCGCAGCCAAGACCTTGAGTAAAAATGGCAGCTTGCGACCGAACTCGCGCTCGACCTCGGAACCCAAGTGTTCTTGGGGAGCGGCTTCGAGCGCGCTCGGCAAGGTTAGGTCGCTGCCCATCAAGCGGGACGGCGCTAGCGGGTGCGCACCCATCCACAGCTCGGCCTCGGGCGCGGCGCTGGAACCCGAGTCGCCGCGCAGCGCGGCCAGCGCGCTCCGTGACCCCCAGGCGTAGGGCTGAATGGTGTTGGACAACTCGACGATCACGGTGGCTCCACGTTGCTGTCTGGAGGGAACACGAGCGCGTAGGCGTGCGGGGCCCAGCTGAAGAGGAGCGCCTCTTTGCCCGCCTTTTCGCGGGAATAGTAGGAATACCAGGGCAGGGCGCGCCAGGCGTCGGTCTCTTTGATTTGCTCGGGAACTACCAGGTCGAGCTCGACGTACGCGCCGTGCGTCGCCTGCGCGAGCTCAGGGCCGAACGAAAACGCTTCGCGCCCGGCGCGCGGTGCCAGATCGTTGTGCATGGCGCCGCCGTAGGCGACGACCAGGCGTTCAGGACCGCGCTTGGCCAAAAGCTCGTTGATATCGCGCGCGGTCACGGTCTTGATCATCGTCAACATCTCTTCGATGTCGGCGGCGCCCGCGCCCGCAATCTTTTGATACTGCTCGCAGCTCGGAACGAGCGCGTGAGGCATGATGCCCAAGGCTTTGGCGTGGTGCCCGAGCTCGACGAACTCGTTCTGGTTCGTAGCGGCTTGGGGAGCCGTCACCGCGCCTTGCTGCTGCTGCACTTGCTGCTCGACCTTGCCGCAGCTGCCGTTGGCCAGCCACAGCTCGATCACGAGATCACTGGCGCGCGGCGCGAGGCGCGGCAAAAGGCCATCCATGAAGCGGCGCGTGGCCGACACCGTTTTGGGACCGGTGGCTTGGGCGTGCGCTTCGCCGATCGCCAGAACTCGCGGCCGCTCTTCGAGCACATAGTCGAAAGCGTCGGCCGCGTCGGCGAAGGCCTTGCAGCCAAGCTCGCCGCAGTCGCGGAACCGACTTACGGGCGGAGGGGGCGCCGCAGTGGGCACGCTGGGCGGAGACGGGCGAGTCGGGGGGGCCGCGGAGGGGGCCGGAGTCGGAACCGCGGAGGCGTGCTCCGGCTTCACCGCGGGCGGAGCCGCCGCACAGCCTGCCACCAGCATCATCCAACACCAGCCGCTCGGCTTCACCATGGCGATACTACACCCAACTCCGGGCCGCGTTGGGTCAGCGCGTCCCCAGCAGGCGCACCTCGCTCAAGCGCAACCAGCCGTCGGTGCTGCCCCACTCCACCAGGCAGCGCTCGTCGCGGCGTTCGCGGACGTACACGGTGGCACCCTCCGGAACGGTGGTGGTGTCGGCCCCGCGCTTCGACGGCAGGTGACGGCCTTGCTCGTTGGTCAACCGCGCCTCGGGCACCACCACCACCGCCGGCTGCGAGGTGACCCGAAACTGCTCGGCCGCGTAGGCGCCCGAGCCGAAAGCCAATGTGAGCGCCGAGCCGACGCTGATGGCCACGACGCCGGTCAGTCGCAGCAGCGACGCCTGGGCCACCCGCCGCAACACGATGCCCAAGGTAACGGCGAACGAGCTCAGCAGCGCCAGCACCGCCCACGCTTGCTCGGGCAACAGCGTGGCGATGGCGCGCGACAAGCGCGGTCGCACCACCACGCTCTCTTGCTGCTTGGATTTGCGCCGGGCGATTTCGGCCTGCACCGCTTCCAGACCGCGCTCGGCTTGGGCGTCGTCGGGGCGCAGCAGCAACGCTTCGCTCAGGGCGGCGGCGGCGCGGCCCAGATCTCCGGGCTCTGCGCTTTTGCCGTCGGCGCGGGCCAGGTAAGCCGCCGCTCGCAATAGGCTGGCGTCGGCGTTGGCCACGCCTTGGTCGGCGAGCAGCTCCATGCGGTCGATGGCTTCGTCGTAAGCGCCTTTGCCCAGCGCTGCGCGCGCGCTCGCATACGTCTGCTCGGGCGTTTCGGCGCGCGCGGGGGCGGCGCTGATGAGGCTGACCAACGCCAGCACCACGGCGAGCGTCAGCGCCTTCATGTCGGCTCCCCGGGCGCGCTGGGCGCTTTCTTTTGCCCGAGCTTCTGACAAAGGGCGCGGACCTCGGCGCTGAAAGCGGCCAGGTCCGCCCCCTCGCCGGCGAAGCGCAGCTCGTCGCAACGAGCGAGCAGCTGAGCGGCCTGTTCGGCGGCCCCGCGTGGCACCTCGGCGCGGGTCAGCGTGTCGGCCAAAGCCGCTTTCAAGACGCCACGCGCCTTCAGCCCCGTCGCGCGCTCGATAGCCAAGAACAGCGCGCGTTCGGCAGCACCGGCCACCGCCGCGACCTCGCCCGACTGCGTCGCGACGGCCAGTTGCGCCAGCGCTTGATCGAGCGCGGAGGCCAGCGAGCCGCGGCGCTCCGCCAGCCGACGCCGCAGCAGTCGCGCCAAATCCGAGAGCGCGAAGCCCAGCACCGTCGACAGCGGCAACCCCAGCAGCAGCAACCAATAACCGGCGCGACTCGGTAGATAGCTCGGAGCGCTGCCGGGGGCGGGCCCCATCTTTGCCGGCGGCTCCAGCAGAGCCTTGAGGCTCGGGCCACCGCTGACCGATTTGGGGTTGGCGGGCGGAGGCTTGGCGCTGCCGGTCACCTTCACCCGGCCGAGGGCGGCGCGCGCCACGCCGTATGCGCGCGCCTTGGGGTCGTAAAACGGCAGCGAGATATCGCCGAGATCCAGCTCGCCGGGGCGCGTGAGCTCGACCACGTAGGTGAAGGTTCGAAAGCCCTTCACCGCTCCCCGCTCGGGGCCAATTTGTTCGACCAGTTGCGGCTCGAGGAAGTGCACGCCGTCTTGTTCTGGAACCAGCAACGTGAACGGAAAATTGCCCGTGCCTTCCAGCTTGGCCACGACCGCAATGCTGCCGCCCGCCGGGACCTCGCGCGGCTGCACTTGCACGCTGAGGCGGAAGTTGCCCACGTCGCCCAGGTGATAGCCAGGAGGGCGACCCTGGACCGGTGGCTCGACGACCTCGATCTCGAGCGGCGCCGACTTTCTCGCCAATCCTTGCGGGCCGTTCGAGTAGCCAGGGCCCGCGAAGCCGAGCGTCATGCTGCCCACCTTCAGGCGACCGGCCTTGAGCGGGAACAACGCGTAGCTGGCAATCTTGGTGACGAGCCAACGATTGCCGTCCAGGTCGAACGGATATTTGGCCGAGCCGTCCTCGTCACCCAGGTTGATGGCCAAAAAATCGTCACGGCTGGGCTCGGTGAACGACGCCATCAAGAAATCGCCGCGTCCGGCGTAGGCATAACCCGTCAGGGTGACTTGCTCACCCACCACCACCCGCGTGGGCACGGCGGCCGCGCGCAAGAACGCGACCGGATCGGACGCGCGTTCGACCTTGTAGCCCTCCGGGAGCGTCGGCAGCTCGGGCGGAGCTTCCGGCTCTTCGGGAAAGCCCGGGAAGCCCGGCATGCTCGGAAAACGCGAGCCCCCGAAGCCGCGCAAGATGCTGAACGGATCGACCGGCTGCCCACCGAGCGGCGGTGGCCTGTTGCCGAGCGTCCCCTGCGCCACCACCTCCACCACGACGGGCTTGTCGCTGCGGCGGCCCTTCGAGGTCATCACGCTGGCGGGCCCGATCTTGTATTTGCCGGCGCGACTGGCAGTGAGCATCCAGCTGATGGTCACGCCCGCACCTTGAGAAACGCTCTGACCGAAGCTGCGCACGCCGTCCGGAAGGGTCAGGTCCGGATCGCTGATCTGTTCACGACCGTCGCTGGTGATCGACAGGCGCGCCGTGAAGCGATCGCCGATCTCCACCTTGCGCGGGCTCACGTCGGTGCGCAGCGTCACCTCGGCGGCCGCGCTTTGCACGACGACCAACGCGCTCAGCGCGGCGGCGGCAGCGGCCGCGCGCGCCCCGCTCACTTGTCCTCCGTCCGAGCCCGACCCGAGAGGGAGCGATTCTTGGCATCTTGGTGCTGCACGCTGGGCGCGCGCTCCAGCATGTCCAGCATGCGGTCGTCTTGATTCTTGGGCGACTGCGGCTCTTGCTTCTGCGGCTCAGGTTGCTTGCCGGCGTCGGGCGGGCCGCCGTCTTGGTCTTGGGGCTGGTCCTTCTTGCCGGCGTCGGGCGAGCCGCCGTCTTGCTCGTGTT
>JBEQSW010000352.1:0-3173 GCA_040348565.1 Myxococcales bacterium
TACACGACGTTCCTCCAGGCGTGGCAAGCGCAGCTCGCCGTCCTCGAGCCCATTCCGCGCATGATCGTGACGCGCCGTGCGGGCATGCATGGGGCACGCGAAACGCTGGAGGAAATTGGCGTAATGCTGGGCGTCACCCGCGAGCGCGTGCGCCAGATTGAAACGCTCGTCGTGGAGCGACTCGCCGAGCGGTCGCGTTGGCGCCGCTCCGTGGAAGCCAATCTGGTCGCTGCCTTCGGCTCAGGTCGGGCGCTTCCGCTCGATCTCCTCGCTCAAGATTCGTGGTGGGCAGGCATCGAACAGCAAGAACTGCTGCTCGACTACGTCGTGCGTCGCATCTTCGAGGACCAGCTGTTCGTGCTCGAAGCACCCAGCGGCAAGCGGTACCTGACCAAGTTCGGCCCTAGCGACTTCGTCACGCACTTGGAAAGCGCCAAGAGCCGCGTGGCGAAGCTCGAGTACCCGGTCGAAGAAGTCGTCATCGCCGAGATTTTGCACGCTGAAGCCGACGTGCTCGACCCGATTCTCTTCACCGAGCTCGAGCAAGCAGTTGGTGATCTCCTGCACCGCGACCCCGAAAAACCGGGGCTTGCCTTGGGCTATGGGCGCTATCGCACGGACGAGCTACTCGCGTTCCTGAACGGTCAGGCGGAGCCCGTTCCCGTCTCACTGGTAGAGGACGCTTGTGGCCGCGGCCCGATGCCCGACGAGGTCCTCTACTTCAAACGCGGGGTTGTCGGCCTCAAGCGGCACTTCCCGGACTTCGACGGCTGGATGGAGCGTCTGGTTCCGAACTCCCTCGAAATCATGAAGGAGCGGCCGATTGGTCGCCAGTGGCTCGTGCCCGAGATTCATGAGCTGCTGCGAGAGAAGGGCGTCCTGCCTGATTGGCTTGGGCACTGGCACTTGGCCAGCCTGCTGCGTCTTAGCGGCAAGGTCGACTACCTCGGCAGGCTCCGCGTTGCGTCAAAGGACGCTGGCCAAGACCGTCTTCAGTACGAGGCCCTGCTCGAGCAGATTCTCCGGCAGGCCGGTAGCCCTCTCAATCTCGACGGCCTCATCGCACTGGCTCGCGTGCAGACAGACGTGCCCGAGGCCTCGGCCAGTTCTACGACGTTAACGGCACCCTTCATCCGTCTCGACGAAAGCCGCGTGGGTCTGCTCGACCGCGACGTTCCGGGAGGCCCGACAGCCGTAGCCGCCGCGATCGAGGCAGTGGTGAAGTCGTTGAACGACACGCAACTAGGCTTGACGCCCTATCAGGCGACGTCGCTGGTCAACGCGCTTTCGAACGTGCATGCAGCCTGGACCACTTCGATGGTCCTTTCGCTCCTCCGAAACGAAACGTCGGTGCGGATCGACCGCACAAGAAACATTGGGCTCGACGAATGGGACGACGTCCGTTGCCCATCGCGTCCCGAGTTCCTGCGCCGCGAGCTGCAGCAACGAGGCGGACAGCTACCACTCCAGGAATTCGCCGCAAGGATGGAGAGCGTCTACGGGCGCGCTCCCGACCGAGCAGAGGTCTGGGGCTTAGCCCAGCAGGTGGGACTGACCATTGTCGGCGAGACGATCTCCCGCCCAAGAAGCGAGCCCGTTCAGCCTTCCGTGGAGCGCGTCGGCATCAACCTCACTGGCATTCCCGCAGAGCTTCGCGAGAAGTTTCAAGAGTACGTGGACCTGCCTCCGCGTGACGTCCTTACCCTCCGGAAGGAAGTCAAGCTGCACGTGGACGAGATGGCCAGAGCATATCAGGTCAACGAGTTCGTAGACCTGTCGGGCGCACACGTGTTGGCCGGCCAGTGCAACCTGCTCCTCGATCGCTGGCAAAGCCTGCCCCCTTCCGATCTGCGCTTGGCGCACGCCGCAGTGCACTACTTCGTCAGTTGGGACGACGTGGAGAACGATCTGGACATTGGCGGCCTCGATGACGACAAGCAGATCATGAACGCGGTGTTTGCGTACTTGGGCATGGAAGACTCGACTCATGGCGCTCTCGCGAGCTGAGCGAAAACCCGAGCGCGTGGTCTTTGCGCCCGGTGCTCGGGTGGAGATCCGTGGTGAGGAATGGATCGTCCGCAAAGCTGAGCAGACGTCCACGGGTGACACGGCTGTGCATGTCACGGGCCTGAGCGAGCTCGTCCGCAACAAGAACTCCATCTTCTTGACCGACTTGGACAAGGAAATGCGCGTGCTCGAGCCCGAGCAGACCGAGCTGGTGCCTGATCCGTCCCCCGGCTACCGACGCACGCGGCTCTACCTCGAAAGTCTGTTTCGGCAGTCGCCGCCCACCGACGCACGGCTGTATCGAGGCCACCGTGGCGCCATGGATGCAGCTGAGTATCAACTGGTACCGGCCGGCAAGGCGCTGATGCAACCGCGACCCCGCATCCTGATCGCGGACGGCGTCGGGCTCGGCAAGACCATCGAGGTCGGCGTGCTGTTAAGCGAGCTGATTCGCCGCGGCCGCGGTCGCCGCATTCTGGTGGTCGCGCTCAAGAGCGTGCTCGAGCAGTTCCAAGAAGAGCTTTGGGCACGCTTTACCATCCCGCTCGTGCGGCTTGACTCGGTTGGTTTGGAGCGGGTGCAGCGCAAGATCCCCGCGAATCACAACCCGTTCTACTACTTCGACCGCGCCATCATCTCGATCGACACCCTCAAGAAGGACGAGAAATACCGGCGCTTCTTGGAAGCGTGTCACTGGGACGCCGTCGTGGTCGACGAGTGTCAGCACGTAGCCGTGCGAGGCCGCGGTGGCGCTGCTCAACGCTCGCAGCGGGCCAAGCTCGCCGGTTTGCTCGGCCGCACCTCAGAGGCCCTGATTCTGACCAGCGCCACGCCGCATGACGGCAAGAAGGAGAGCTTTGCGAGCCTAATGAACCTGCTCGAGCCCACCGCCATCGCTGACGACCGCGAGTACTCGGCGGAAGACGTGTCGGGATTGTTCGTGCGCCGGTTCAAGAAGGATGTGCAAGGTCAGGTGCAGGGCTCGTTCCGCGAGCGCGCCGTCCACCCCGAGCACGTGGACGCCAGCGCCGAGGAAGACGCTGTGTTCGAGCTATTGCAGACCGCCAAGTTTCGGACGATCCAGCCGCGGCGCCGTAAGTTACCCGGGGAAGATGAGCCGCCGACGGACGCGCCGATGGGTGGGGGTGGCATCCTTTTTCGAACCC
>JBEQSW010000363.1:0-44971 GCA_040348565.1 Myxococcales bacterium
CACGGCATGGGCATCAGCTCCATGCGCGGCAGCTCGCTGTAGCCGACGGTCGAGATGGTGATCAGCGCGAAATAGATCGAGTCGAACAGCGAATATTCGGTGCCCTCGAGGGACCAGAACATCAGCCCACTGCCGACGACCACGGTGGTCAGCAGCGCCGCCGAGAGCAGGAATCGCGATCGGGTCCCGGAGTCCGCAGCCAAGCCGGCTCACATTCTCACGGATACGCTCGGCGGCCCACTCTTAACATCTGCCGCGAGCCGCGTTCCTCGGCTATGCAGGCAGGCATGACCGAGCGCGCGCTGTTCTTGGAAGGGCTGGGCGCCGAGCTCTCGTTCGAGCCGCAGCCCGATGGCGGCTTCGTGCACGTGGGCCTGAGCCAGCCTCGGTCGCGCGCGCGGGTTGCGCTGGGCAAGGTGCGCGAGCTGCGCCGGTTCGCTGCGTGTTTTCGGCCAGAGCCGTTCTGGATGCAGCCGTACGTCGGCTCGCGGACGTCGGAGGTGCCGGGGGACACGCAATTCTTGTTGCTCGAGCTCGACGACGGACGGTTCGCGGTCGTGGCGCCCTTGGTCGACCCTCCGTTCAAGGCCACGCTGGTGGGCGCCGAAGACATGCTCTGGCTGGTGTTGGACTCGGGGGATTCCGCGGTGGAGGGGCAGCAGATGCTCGGCGCCTACCTGGGCGTCGGTGACGACCCGTACGAGCTGTGTCGGCGCGGCGCGCGAGCGGTGGCCGAACGCTTGGCTTACGGCAAGCTGCGCCGCGAAAAGCCGCTGCCCAAGCTGGTCGACTATTTTGGTTGGTGCACTTGGGACGCCTTCTATCAAGACGTGTCACAGACGAAAGTCGAACAGGGGCTGGCGTCGTTTCGCGAAGGTGGCGTCAGTCCGCGCTGGTTGATCCTCGACGACGGCTGGCAAACGGTGCGCGCGCGCGAGGGTGCCGCCGCGCGCCTGACTGGCTTTGCCGCCAACGACAAGTTCCCGGGCGGCCTTGCGGACACCATCGCCATGGCCAGGCGCTACGGCGTCGAGCAGTTTTGGGTGTGGCACGCGCTTCACGGTTATTGGGGCGGCATCGACGCGGATGCCCTGCCTGACTACGGCGTCGACGACGTCTCTCGAAGCTACGCGCCCGAGGTGCTGGAGCATCGCCCCGAAGCCAATCATGAGTATTGGGGCAGCGGCGTCGGCCGCCCCAGCTTGGCCGAGCTGCCGCGCTTTTACGAGGACTACCACCGCTACTTGGCCGAGCAGGGCGTCAGCGGGGTGAAGGTGGACAACCAGGCTTCGGTCGAGGCGTTGAGTCAAGGCCAAGGGGGCCGAGTCACCGCTGCTTTCGGCACGCGCGCGGCGCTCGAGCGCAGCACGAGCAAACACTTTGGCGGCGCCCTCATCAACTGCATGGCGTGCTCGAGCGAGCTCTTGTACGCGACGCGTGACTCCACGCTCTGCCGCACCTCGACCGACTTTTGGCCAAACCGACCGGAAACGCACGGCGTGCACGTGCACACCAACGCGCTCGTAGGTTTGTGGTTCGGCGAGCTGGTTCACCCCGACTGGGACATGTTTCAATCGGGGCACCCGGTCGGCGCCTTTCACGCCGCCGCGCGTGCGGTGAGCGGCGGCCCCGTTTACGTCTCGGACAAGCCCGACGCGCACGACTTCGACTTGTTGCGCGAGCTGGTGTGCTCCGATGGCCGCGTGCTGCGCGCGGAAGGCGTTGCGGTGCCGGCGCTCGATTCGCTGTTCACCGACCCCATCCGCCAGCCGCGTTTGTTCAAGGTGGTGAACCGCAACCGGCACGGCTGGGTGATTGGCTTGTTCAACGCGCAGTCGCCCGGCGCGCCCGCGGTGAGCGGCAGCGTTTCGG
This sequence comes from Myxococcales bacterium, assembly GCA_040348565.1. Classification (GTDB taxonomy): domain Bacteria; phylum Myxococcota_A; class Polyangia; order Polyangiales; family Polyangiaceae; genus PMG-095. Next base: position 1,873 of record JBEQSW010000363.1, read on the forward strand.
CGGCCGACGTCCCCGCGCTGCCGGAAGGCGAATTTGCGCTGTATTTGAAGCGCAAGGACGCGCTACGGCGCGTCAGCCGGACCGAGTCGGTAGCGGTCGAGCTTTCACCCCTCAGCGCCGAGATCGTCACGATCGCGCTGATGGACCGAGGCGTGGCCGTGCTGGGCCTCGCCGACAAGCTCAACGGCGGCGCCGCCGTGCTGAGCGGGGCGTGGACTGGAGACGACTACGTGATCGACATTTGCGACGGAGGCCGGCTGCTTTGCTTCAGCGAGCGACGTCCAACGACTGTCCTTGACGAAAACGGCGCGTTGACATTCGTCTGGCAGCACGGACGGCTCGACGTCACCGTTACGCCCAATGGGCCGCGGCGAATCCGGCTCGGCTTCGGCTCGCCTGCCTGATCACCCAACGAGCTCAAGCAGGCCGCTCGACGCGGTACGAGGCGAGCGTCGGCGGGCCCGCAAAGAAAGCGCGCACCTTCCCGACCATGGCCTGGGCGGCGCCGCTCGCGTCGTAGGCAGCCGCGGCCGCTTCGCTTTCCCAGATGGTGCAAACGACGCAGCGCTCGGCGTCGTCGACGCTCTCCATCAAGTAGCAATCCACGTTGCCGGCGGCGGCGCGCACCACCGGCACACACTCGCGGTTGTAGGTGGCGCGCAACTCCCCCACCTTCCCGGGAACGACCGCGAACGAACCGAGACGAATCCACATGATTTGGCGCAGTCTAGACCGCCGGCGGCATTTTTTGGGCCAAATCCAGGGGCGCCGGCCGGCCAGTGCCGCCAGCCTCAAGATCGCCAGTCGGCGGCCGTTCGTGGGGGGGCATGGCCTGCGAAATCGTCTCGACCCACGGCGCCCTGTTCGCGCTGTGGGGTAAACCAACGCCGAGCGACATGAATCGAGTGCGAGCTGCGTTGCAAATCGCGGCTGACGAGTGCGGGCACCCCGTCGTGTACGTCACGCGGGTGCCGGTGAAGGCACCACCACCCGATGCGGCCGCGCGCGCGCGGCTCGACGAGCTCATGCCAGGCATCCTCTCCGTCTGTTCCAGCTACCACGTCGTGCTGGAAGGCGATGGCTTCGGGGCGGCCATGAAGCGCGGCATCTTGACCGGGATGTTCCAGCTCACCTGGCGACGCGGAACCTTCTTCGTTCACGCCAGCGTGAACGAGGTGGCGCGCAACGTCGGTCCCGCCGAGCAGCGCGCCGTGTCGGCCCTTCTCGAGCTTGCTGCTCGTCGCGGCTTGCTCTCTGGCCCGCCGCCCGACGCTTCGTCTCCTCCCGCGCGCGACTCGCCGCACGCGCGATAGCGACGCGACTCAGTTACACTGGCTGGAAATCGTCCACTTGTTTTGGTCGGTGCCGGTGCCGGGCGTGGTGGCCGCGCAATCGGCCACGCAATTGAAGAGCATCTCCTTGTTGGCGATGCAGCCGCCGGTGTTGACGGTGCACTTGGCGAGCACCTTGTCGCCCACCTCGTAGGCAAAGCCGGGGCAATAGTCGTTGGCGGTGTTGCAAGTCGTGCCGGTGGGCCCCGAGCAACCGCCCGCTGAACCGCCGCTGCCAGCCGTTCCAGCGCTCCCGCCAGTGCCAGCCGCGCCGCCGGAACCCGCCGTGCCACCACTGCCAGCCGCGCCGCCAGAGCCGCCACTGCCGGCAGCACCAGCCATGCCACCGCTGCCGGCCGTGCCCGCCGCGCCTGCGCTTCCAGCGCTGCCGGCTGAGCCGCCGCTGCCCGACATGCCGCCGTTGCCAGCAGCCGCGCCTGCGCTGCCCGACATGCCGCCGTTGCCAGCAGCCGCACCGCCACTGCCGGCGGACGCGCCACCGCTGCCCGACATGCCGCCGCTGCCGGCCGCCGCGCCACCGCTACCCGCGGCCGCACCACCGCTGCCCGCCGTCGCGCCACCGCTGCCCGACATGCCGCCGCTGCCGGCCGCCGCGCCACCACTGCCGGCCGCGTTCATGCCGGCCATGCCCGCCGTGTTCATGCCGGCGGCGTTCATACCGGCCATGCCCGCGCTGCCGCCGAACGCCGCGCTAGAGCCGCCACTGGCGCTGCCCGCGCTAGGGTGGCCACCGGCATTGGTTCCGGCTAGCGGTGCGCTGCCAGCGGACGCGTTCATGCCGGCCGCGCCGGTGTCGTCACCACTGTCGTCGCTGGCGCAAGCGCTCACTGCCACGCCGACCCAAAGCCAAGCCCAGTGCATCGAAGAAAGCCGCATGATGGAGCGGCAAGCTAGCACGCTGTGTGGAACCGGTCCCAGCCTGGATTTTCCGGGTATTTATGGCGGTTGGGACGGTGGCCTTCCGAACCCGAAAAAGGTCCGGATCTCGCGCAGCTGCGTGAATGCGGGGCACGGCGCCTCACGCCGATGCTTACAGCGTCACGGTGACGCGGGTAGCTTCATGCGTTGGAGAATGCGTTCTTCGAGCGCGGTGGCTTCGATGCCCAGCGCCGCTGCTGCTGCCAAGAGCAAGGCGTGCTCGAGCGGATGAATGTCACGATCCGCGACGGCGGCGTCGACCAACAGCGCCAGCACGCGCGCCTGTGCGCTCGGCTCGAGCTCGCGCAGCACCTGCGTGGCCGTGCCCAGGTTGCGCAAGCTGAGCGGTGCATCCGGCTCGGGCAGGTTCCATCGCGCCGCGGCTCGTCGCACGAACTCGCGCTCCTCGGGACGGATGACTCCGTCGGCGGCAACGACCGCTTCGAGCAGCGCGGAGACCTTGGCCCGCATCTCGTCGTTCATCTGGCGGAGGATAGATCAGGTCGCGGCGCGCGTGGCCGGCTCGTGCTCGGACGGCCGCACACGTCCCTCCAGCGTCAGGCCTTGCGCCCGCGCTCCACACCGTCAAGGGCTAGGCTCTCGGCGCCACGGCGCCGCTCCAGCGCCCATTCGAGCGCGAAAACCAGCTCGTCCACGTGCGCGGGCTTGCGCACGAAGCCGTGCGCCAGCTGCCGAGCGTGGGCGTCCATGGTCCCGACGTGGCTGGAGTGGACCAAACGCCAGGCCATGGGGTGCGCGGAGGCCAAGTGGCCGAGCAGCCACGCGCCGTCGCGGCCCGGCATCTGAAGATCCGTGACTACGACATCGTAGCTCTCTTCCTGGAGCAGACGCATGGCCGCCTCGCTGCTCTCGACCATATCGAACGTCCAATCACTGCGCACCTCGGTCAGCAACCGCCCCAACGCCCGTAGCACCACCGGGTCGTCATCCACCAGCAGCACGCGGGGCGGGCGCTCGCGTTCGCCCGAAGCGGGAGGTGTAGTGAATCCGGCGACAGGCGGTTTGTTCACGGAGGTCAGCCGTGAAAATGGGTGGGCGGCCCTTTCGGAATTTCTGAAACTGCTGCTGCTCGGCCGCGCTCGGCATCACAAACCGGCCGTCGAGCACACCCTTGGGGGTTGTAGACCCTGTCCGCGCGCGCAGATCGGGCGACGGCTCGGCAAGGTCGTGCGCGGGCGCTATTGGATCTCGAGCTGGATTCGGTAGGTCTTGGTTTGGTTCAAGAGGCCAAGGACCGTCCACACCACGACGCTGTAGTCACCCGCGGCAACGGTCTGTTTTTGCGCAGTGGTGAGCAGAATTTTGTGGGCCGTGCTGAGGCTGGCCATGGCGGCCGCGGGAATGGTCGCGGTACCTGGGGCCGATGGGAACGTGCACTGCAAAAACGAGTTACTCGTACGGTCGTTCGACATGGACTGGACGTACAAATCCAAACCGGGCATGCCGCGATCGAACGTGAGCACCAGGTCTTGCGTCTTCTGCCACGCCAAATGCCCCGTGGCATCGGCCACGGGCGACGCCAACAACAACGACAGCGGCACCGCCACGGTGGTGCTGAATGCCGGCACGTCGCCCCCGCTACCCGAAACGGTGAGCGATTCCCCACCGCTGAAGCCGAGGGTGTTGTTGTTGAAAGGAGCGTACCGGCCCAGAGCGTCGGGCGAAAGCTCGCCCATGAACGTCTTGCCATCGCTCCAGGCAATCTTTCCTGCGCTGGGGCTGGCCACCGTCGAGTTGTCGGGAGCCACGTAGTCCGTCGGACAGGTCGACACCGTGCAACTGCCGAAGGTGCTCACGTCGCAGGGCGACGCGGCTTGCAATTGTGGGTGCTCGGGATCCCCGAAGCGCGCGCTGATTTGGGTGGTGGAGCTGGCACCAGAGCCGAGCAGGCCGATCATCTGCACCGCGCCCCAACGCGCAGACTCAGTGTTGGTGGAACCCGCCGCGCCAGCGCTGCCGTTCGACGAGCCGGCGCTACCGCTCGCGCCGTTGCCGGCGTGCGCGCTGCCGGACGTCCCGCCGCTGCCGTTCGCTATGCCACCCGAGGCGCCGCCCACGTTCGAGCTGCCGGCATCACCCGCGCCGGCCGTCGTGCCGCCGCTGCCGCCGGACCCATGGCTATCGGTCGACCCCGAACAGCCGACGGCGTTCACCGCCAGCAAGACTCCAATCAACCCAAAAGTAATGCGCAAGACAACCCTCCGAGCGTGGCGCTCAACCGGTAGCCTACCATCCTAGCCCACAAGATCTTCCCCGCCGTCGGCCGGAGCCGCGAAAACGCGCTGGGCGAGCGCGCGCGGCCGCGACACGCCTCGAATCCATGCAGTCCGAACGAAAGCTGGTAGCGTCCGACCATGAGCGACGAGCCGAAGAGCGCGGATGAATGGGACTTCTATCCGTGCCGCGTGGAAGACGAGCCGGCCTCGATCCTCATCAACCTGCGCTTCGTGTACGAAGATCCACGGGACGAGAACGACCACGTGCATCACGCGCTGTTCGTGATGAAGGAAGCCGGACCGCAGGGCATCGGCACGCAGGCCGAGATGGAGCGCCTATCCCCCATCGAAGACGCGGTGTTCGACCGCGCCGAGCAGGCGGGAGCCGAGCCCGTGGGACGACTGCGCAGCAAGGGAATTTGGCGGCTCTCGGTTTATGGCCCGCGCGAATTGCCGTGGGCCAGTTGGCTCCGCGAGCTAGCCGGACCGGACGTCGAGGTGCAAACCGAGCCCGATCCGGACTTCAACTACGTGAACGACTTCTTGCTGCCCGACGCCGAGCGGCATCAGTGGATCATGAACCGCCGCATCTGCGATCAATTGCTGAAGCACGGCGACGAGCCCAGCTTGGTGCGACCCGTCAACCACTTCATCGACTACGAAGACGAAGCCCCCGCCGCATTGGTCGAGGCGCTGAAGGGCCTGGGCTTCGAGGTCAACGACCTCGGTACCAGCCTGGAGTGCACGAAGCTGCACGACACACGGCTAGATTCTGTCCACGATCTGGTCATGACGCTGGTCGACTTGGCCGACGAGCACGATGCCGCCTACGACGGCTGGGGTGCCCCCGCGCTCAAAGCGTCCGACGCCGCCAACTGAACGCCGCTTGGGCAAAAGCTGCCACTGCCGCCCACGAGCTGTCTCATTTTGGCGCCGATCCACTAACTTGACGCCGTGGGGGCTGCCGCTTCGCAGCTCCATTGCAGAAACTACCGGCGCGGAGCCAGGTGCAACCCGCCGTCTTCTCCGATCCCAGCAACGGAAGACTTCAAACGATCGCTCAGCTTCGAGGACTTGGTCCCGACGCACGGAGCCGAGCTCGCGAGTGGATGGCGGCCCGCGAGTTTCGACGAGATTCTGAACAACTTCCCCACGCTCACAGCTGAGCATCTGCGAGCAGCCGTCGCGTTCGCAGCATCATCTGCGCAGGAAGATCTGCCTGTGCCCAGCGCGCCGCCGGTGTGATGCGTCTCAAGCTCGACGAAAATCTTCCGACGATCCTCGTCGAGGACCTGGTCGACCTTGGGCACGATGTCGACACGGCGGTGAGCGAGGGGCTGGCTGGGCATGAGGACCCACAGGTTTGGTCGGGAGCGCAGGCGGCGGGATCTCATGTTGCGCGTATCCCCCGAGATGGAACGATCTGGGTTCAACGGAATCGAAATCGAGCCGAGTTGATGCTGGAGCAGCGATTTCCATGCTGATCCATGCGAGCGCCTGATCGGGTTCAATTCCCGGCGCCTCCACCAACAGCAAAGCCCACCTCGGTGGGCTTTGCTGTTTTGTGGGTCGCCGGATCTTAGGCTGTACGTTTCCGCCTCCGGCGTCGCCGCCGCGCGCAATTCCCGGCGCCTCCACCTTGCTTCATCAATCAACTCGCGGTGTTCTGATCAGCGTGTTGCTCCGTTGCCGTCAAGTTGCCGTTGCCGTGCACGCTCGAACCCGCGATCGGCGCTTCGAGTAGTCCGATCGCGCGCTCCGTCTCGCCTTGGCCAGGTGCATGTACACGAGGGTAGGGTACGCAGGTGTGGGAGGCTCAGTGAACTCGCGTGATCGTGAGCCAGTCAAAGTTGTCATTGCTCGTGGTCACGGGGACGGCAGCGCTCGACGAATGCGCTCGAACGTCGATTTTGTCGCCATCGGCAAGCCTGAGCACGGTACATCCAGCAGCAACGTTCAGTGTCCCCGCGCTGTTGCCGATTGCAGAACCACGAACGTCGTTGACGAACACATCCAGTTCGAAATCAAGGGCCAGGTTGCTGGCAGACGGGACCAACGAGGCGCAAACCAGGTAGTCGCCGGCCTCCTTGGGCCCAAACTTGCCGCCCACGTACTCACCGAGGGAGTCCGTGCGCTTGGTCTTGTAGGCGATGGCAGTGAAGCCGGTGTCCGAGATTTCGAAGGGCGAGATCGAGTCGTAGGCAACGTGCGACTTCTCCGCGTCCAAGCGTTCCTCGAGCTCCACAACCTTGGCGCGCAACGCCTCGAAATTCTCGTTCATTTCGTTGGCGCTCACCCTGTCGCCCGCTTTGAAAACATGAGGCAGCTCGATCGCCGCGACCGCCAATGCCGGCACGCAAACTGCCAGGACGGTACCCACGGTCTTCGCCCATTGACTCGATCTCGTCATCTTCGACCTCGACGCGCTCAGGGCGCGAAATAAGAACCGTCGTCCCAGCTGGAAATGTCCCAGGTGGCTGGCTGCGAACCGGCATCGTGACCGCCGTCGCCTTCTTGACCCCCAAGGCCGAGGTTGGTGGATCCAGCTTGCGAGCTTGAAGTGCCCGCGCTGCCACCACCTGCGCGGCTCATGGCTTTTGGACCGTCGCCCGCTTCGTCGGAAATGGTGCAGGCTCCGCTGCCGACCGCCACTGTGACCAGCAAGGCGACTACGAGCGTCCGCCGCGTCACCGGAACCTCCCGACTCTGCCCATGCTCCTCACCCACTTACTCATGGCCTGTATGCCGCGGCGTGGTGGGGGGGTCAAGGGGGCACGCATCGGGCAACGCTGGCCACGAATCGTCAGCGACTGGACGGCGGGAGGCATCTTGGGCAGCGCCTTGCAGGCGGAAGCGATAGCCGCAGTCGGCCGTGACCTGGGGGACAGAGCCCACGCGCTCGTGCGCCCGCAGTGATCCGAAAAGGGCGGTCGGCCTCACTCGACGTGCCGTGCGGCGCCCGCGGCTCCGAGCAGCGCTTTCAAAGCGCCCCACCCCGTCCGCGTTCGCCGCCTGGACGACGAGTGGTCAGGGACCTCCCTGAGTCGTGGCGACGAAATGCGACGCTGAGCGACAGAAACCCGCACCCTCGTCGCGACACGCCCACCCACGAAACTCAATGAACGATGGCGTTTGGCCCTCCACCTCCGCCGGCTTCAATTCCCGGCGCCTCCACAGAAAACCCCAACGACGGTTGCCGGCAGACCCCGGCGACGAAGAGGCGTGGGCCGAAGAAATCGGACGACGCAGAGGCGGTCGCGAACGGAACCGCCACTCTCGTGGATTGGGACGAGGCGAGGAAGCGGATCACTGAACGCTTGAAGGCTCGTCGTGAGGCTCGCGCTACTCGCGGAGGCCGAAGCAGAGCTCGAAGGCGGAGCGACCTGGTACGACGCGGCACGGCTTCGGGAAGCATTCGATGCGAAGTCCGTCGCCGTGTGACCAACTGTCAGCACACCGGCCGACTCGGCCTCGAGCCGATTTGGGGGGCGGGGCGTCGGGGGGCGAGCCAGACTGAGAACGATGAAGCCCGCCGCCCAGCTAGGGTCGCAGATTTCCGTGCGCAGCTTCACCGAGGACGACGCGCCGTTCGTGGCCGAGCTTTCGGATCGATCGTTCGCCGAGTATGGCGCGCGCCCGTCGCGCTACACGTTGAGCGTGATTCAACGTCCGACCACGCGCACCTGGTTGGCCGTGCAAGGCGACGCGCGGCTCGGAATGATCGTGCTGGAGCTGGCGGGAACGAGTGCGGCCGTGCTGGCAGTCGCGGTGAGCCAGCGGCACCGTGGGCGCGGCGTCGGGGGCGTGCTGATGCAAGCGGCCGAGCGCTACGCTCGGGCCCACGGGGTGCAACGACTCACGCTGTTCACCGCCGACTCGAACTTGGCGGCGCTCGATTTATTCTTGCGCCGTGGCTTCCGCATCGTACGTCGCAAGCCCGGCTTCTATTCGCGCCGGCAAGACGCCTGCGAGCTGACCAAAGAGCTTACGGCGTCGAGCCGCTGACGGCAGAGCGCGGCGGCGTTTTGGCGATCAGCGACTCGACGGCTCGAGGGGTACCGAAGCCAGGGCCACCGAGCGAAGCTTCGAGGCCGAGGTAAGCCGGCTCTTGCCCGACCGCGGCAAACAGCGCGTGGATGGCGCCATTGCGGTGCAGGGTGACGAGCAAGCCGACGAGCGCGGCCAAGCCGATCAGCATAGGCTCGAGCCGAGTGCCACGTGCCGACGGCATGGGCTGGGCGGCAATGATGGCCGGAGCGAAGGTTGTCTGCGGCGGGATGCCGGTTGGCTCGACGATGTTCGGCCGCGGTGGCGGCGGAGGCGGGGGCGCGCTGCCGATCGGAGGCGGAGCGCTGCGCATGGGTGGGGGCGCGCTGCCGATGGGCGCGGGCCCGCTAACCGTCGACGGGTCGACGATATTTACCGGCGGTGGAGGGGGAGGCGGGGGCGCGCTGCCGATGGGCGCGGGTGCGTTGCGCATCGGCGGAGGCGCGCTGCCGATGGGAGCGCGCGCGCTGGCCATCGGCGCGTCCACGATGTTTATGGGGGGCGGCGGGGGAGGCGGAGGCGCGCTGCCGACCGGCGGAAGCGCGCTGCCGACGGGAGGTGGTGCGCCGCGCACCGGAGGTGGTGCAGGAGGTGCGGACGGACCAGGCCGCGCCGCCGAAATAGGCGGCGGTGGCGTTGGTAAGGATGGTGATGCATTCCCCTCCGCCTCCTCGTCGAGACCCGCCACCACCCGCAGCGGCAACCACTCATCGGTACCATCTTGCCGGAGGAGTGTATTTTCGTCGATCAAGTCGAGCCGGTACAGGTCGTCGACCTGCTCCAGCGTCAGAGACTTCACCTCGTCGGGAGCGATCCGAACGTGCCACAGGTCCTCTGAGCCGCTCATTGGTCCCCTTTAGCACGATCGTTCTGGAGACCGGAGCGCGCTCGCATTACTTGTCTCATAGCGATGGCCAAGAATCCGTTCGAGGACATGGACCCAGATCTGAAGGCCATGGGCGGCTCGATGCGACCGTCAGCTGGTCCCGTGCGCTGGGGTCGCGTAGCGACCGGCATTTTGGTGGTGGGCTGCGCGACGTTCGCGTTCGCCTACCACCTGCCGCTGCAGCAAGCGCACGAGAAGCTGACCGGCAGCTTTGCCGCGCTCCAGGCGCAGGTCGAATCGTCCAACCGCGCGCTGAAAGACGCGCAGGCCCAGGCCAAAGAGGCGAGCGAGAGCAAGCAGGAGCTGCAAACCAAGCTCGACGAGGTCAAACAAGCCGACAAGGCCCACGCCGAACAGAGCCGCTCGCTCACGAGCGCGCTGGAGTCGAAGCTGTCGAAGCCGCTGGCCAAGACCCAAGCTGCGGTGGGTAGCGCGGACGGACAAGCCATCGCCGCGCTTTCGCTGGCCTATGTGCTGAACCCGGGCAAGCTGGACGTCAGCGCGCCGGGCAAGGACGCGCTGTGCAGCGTGGCCCAAGCCTCCAACAAGAAGACGATTCGCGTGCTGGCCGTCGCCGACAAGAAGAGCATTCCCGCCGGCTTGGCCGCGAAGCTCAAGACGCCGCTCGAGTACAGCAGCGCGGTGGCGGCGGCCGTGGCCGCAACACTGCTGGACAAGTGTAGCGTGGAGCCCGCGCGCGTGAGCGCCACCGGCTTTGCGGCGGAGCCGAGCGCGAGCGCAAAAATCGAAGGCAAAAAGCTGAGTGGGGCCCGCGTGGAGCTGTGGCTCGACACCAGCAAGTGACGGCAGAATAAGCCCGGCCGCCGCAGCTGCCGCGCGCCGGCAAATCGGCCATAATCGCGAAGCGATGACGACCTTCAAACGCCGCGATTTCGTGGCGCTCGGCGTACCAGCCACGCTGGGCACGGCAGGCTCGGCCCTGGCTGCGACGCACGAGCCCGAGACGCACTCGCTGCCCGACGCGGACGGCTTTCCGAATAGCCGTCTCCCGGCGCTGGTGTATCGCGCGGTGCTGCCGAACAGCGGCGACCTGGCCACCAGCTTCGAACAGCTCTTCGAAAGCAACGGCTGGACCGGCTCGTGGCGCAACGGCTTATATCGCACGCATCACTATCACAGCACCGCGCACGAGGTGCTGGGGGTGTATCGCGGCCAGGTGAGTGTTCGGCTGGGCGGCCCCGCCGGGCCCTTGGTCGAGCTGCGCGCCGGAGACGTCGCGATCTTACCGGCAGGAGTCGCGCACAAGAACGAGAGCCAGAGCGACGACTTTGCGGTCGTGGGCGCCTACCCGCGCGGCACGTCTGCCGACTTGCAGTACGGCAAGCCGGGCGAGCGCCCGAGCACCGACGCGAACATCGCCAAAGTGCCGCTCCCGAAGCGAGATCCGGTCATCGGCGCCGCGGGTGCGCTACTCCGACTCTGGCGCTGAGCCGCGTGGCGCTGACGACAGGCGTTCATTGGACGCTCGCGGGCGGCATTTGACCGGTCGCGCACGCACGCATGAAGGAATCGAGGGCGGCGGGTGAATACGGGGCACAGCGAGCCTTCGTATGCCCATTCTTTTTCGCGCCGTGAGCGTCTCGCTTGCGGTTCTAGTCACGTGCGGCGCGCCGCTGCGCGCCCAAACGCCGCTCGAGCTCACGCCGCCCAGCGCGCTCGGCAGCACCGAAGTACCGTATCCTGAGGGCGCCGAGGGCGATGCGGCCGTCGTGCTGGAGCTCGTCGTCGAAAAGGACGGCTCCGTGTCGAGCGCTACCGTCGTGGAAGGTGCGGAGCCTTTCGCCGAGCAAGCTCGAGCCACGGCGCTGACTTGGCGCTTCACGCCCGCCCAGCGCGGCACGGATGTCGTGGCGGCTCGCATTCGCGCCCGCGTGGCTTTTCATCGCGAGCCCGAAGCCCCACCGACACCGCCCGTGGCGACGCCCACGAACCCACCGGCCGCAGCCAGCGGTGCGGCACTGCCGCCGCCCGCGCCCCCACCCGAGCCGGCCGTCGAGGTCATGGTCGTCGGCACTCGCCGCGAGATCGGTGAAACCACGCTCTCGAAGGCGGAGGTGCGCGAGATGCCGGGCGCGTTTGGCGATGCTTTCCGGGCGATCGAAGCTTTGCCCGGGGTCACGCCGTTGGCCAGCGGCCTACCGTACTTCTACGTGCGCGGCGCGCCCCCCAACAACGCAGGCTACTACGTGGATGGGATTCGGGTCCCGCTCCTCTTTCACCTTGGGCTCGGGCAAAGCGTGATTCACCCGGGGCTGATCGAGAACGTCGACTTTTATCCGAGCACCGCTCCCGCGCGCTACGGTGGCTTTACGGGCGCCGTGATTGCGGGGCAGACACGCGAGCCGGCGAGCGCGTTTCACGGCGAGGCCAACCTCCGTCTCGTCGATGCCGGCGCGCTCTTGGAAGCGCCATTCGCCGACGGTCGCGGCAGCGCCTTGGTGGCGGGCCGCTACGGCTATCCGGGCCCAATCTTGGCCCTGGCGACCGACGACATGAAGATTGGCTATTGGGACTACCAGGGGCGCGCCACCCGGAAGCTCGGTCACCGCGACACCATTGGTCTGTTCGCTTTTGGCAGCCACGACTACCTGGCCACTCGCTCCCCATCGGGCGACCCCGTAGCCAGCAAGGAAATGATCGAGCAGCTGGTGTCCGACTTTCATCGGCTGGATCTGCGCTACGACCACGCGCTCAGCGACGGCAAGCTGCGGGTCGCGCTCACCGGCGGCTACGATCGCCAAGGCGCCACGCCCACCTACCTCAAGAACTACTCGGCCGGAGCGCGCTTGGAAGTAGAGCAAAAGCTCACGACGACGCTCCGCTTTCGCGGCGGCGCGGATGCGCGGCTCGATCACTACCGCATCAACATCACCCGCCAGGGGCCGGGCGAGCCCGTGGTTCCGCAGAGCGCCAATCCTCCCCCAACCAACCTGACGGGCGGCTTGAACGCGGATCTGGTTTGGCGGGCGCTGCCGCGCGTCGAGCTGGTGCCGGGCGGGCGCGTCGATTTGTACGCTTCGTCGCGCCACAACGAGGCGCCAAGCACCGGACACACCAAAACCGTTGTCCCAACCGTGGATCCGCGCCTTTCCGCGCGCGTCACGGTCGCGCCGGGCGTCGTGTGGCTGTCGAGCTTTGGGCTTGCGCACCAGTATCCGAGCCTGCGGGTGGGTGACATTCCGGCACCCATGGTGTCGATCCCGGGCTTTCCTTTCGGGACTCGCAAAGTGCAAACAGCGGCCCAAGCCAGTCAGGGTGTCGAGCTCGCCTTGCCCGCCGATCTGAGCCTCACCGCCACCGCTTTCTATTCGCGCTTCTGGGGCCTCACGGACCTGAGTCAGAGCTGCTTTCAATACCAGCTCGGCAACGAGCCGGAGCCCATGCCGGGGGTGGTGCCACCCTACTTTTGCCCCAACAACGCGCCCGTGCGTGGCCGCGCCTACGGCGTCGAGCTGCTGCTGCGCCGGCCTTTCACCAAGCGCTTGAGCGGCTTGTTGTCGTACACGCTGTCGCGCGCGACGCGCCAGGCACATTTCCTGAAGGCGACGGGGGCCGAAGACATCGCCACCGTACCGAGCGAGTTCGACCGAACGCACGTGCTCAATGCCGTCGTGGGCTACGATCTAGGGCGACGCTGGCGCGCGGGCGCGCGGCTGCTCTTCTACACCGGTACCCCTTACTCGAAGCTCGATGGCAGCTTGGCGGTGCCGCCGTACAACGCCTACCGCAACCCCGCTTTTTACCGGGTGGACGTCAGGTTGGAGAAGCGCTGGCGGCTCGGGCAGAGCGGCTCCATCGCGTTCGTGGTGGAGGGCCAGAACGTGACCCTGCAAAAAGAGGTCAGCGGTTTGGGGCTCGACTGCGAAGGGAGAGGTGGGCCAGAGGCCAGCACGACCACCTGCAAACAATCGACGATTGGGCCACTCACCATTCCCAGCATCGGCGTCGAAGCCTTTTTTTGAAAATTGTGCTGACTTGGCTGAAGGATTCGCGTGGCATCGAGCGAAGACGAGTGAAAGCTACGGCATGAATCCGCACCCCCGCACTAGCGCCCTTGCCCTCGGGGCACTGCTGGCCCTCGCGCGCCCGGGTGCGGCGCTGGCGGCGGAGCGCGGCTGTCTTGGCCCAACCATCGACGCCGATCCCGGCTTCCGAGCCCGTTTCCCTGACCTGCTCGAACGGCTCCAAGGCGAGCTCGCCGCCCATACCGACCTCGATCCTTGCGCGCGAGCCGCGCTCCGCGTCGAGGGTGTCGCCGACGTCACGCTGATGGTCACGCTCCCGGACGGTCGCACCGCCTCGCGCCGGGTCACTCAGGCCGACGACGTGATGCCCACGTTGCAGGCGCTGCTATTGCTACCGGCCGGGCCGTCCATAACGGCGTTAGCGGAACCGCCCGCGGCGTCGGCGACAGCACCGTCGGCGGGGCCGCTACCAGCTTCAATCCTCCGCCCGACTCCGCGCCATCGCGTCCTCTTTCGCGGCGACCCCGACCGCCCCGACGGGCTCGATCGCGACGCGGCCGCGGCCGCCCACGCCCCTCGCTCGTTCGGGGTCGAGCTCTCGGTGCTCACCGGCGCGCGGATGGGTGACGGACAGCTGGGGCTCGGCGCCGGTGCGCTCGGCTTTCTCGAGGTCCACGGCTGGCTGCTCGGGTTCGAAAGTCGCGCCGACGTCTATCGCCCACTGTTGAACGGCGATCCCGAAACGGCGCTAGAGCTTGCTCTCTTGGCCGGCAGACGCTTCGATTTCGGCCCCGTTGCGCTCGATCTCAGCGCGGGCCCAGCCGTGGCCATGAAGGGCCTCGCCTTTTCCCAGACCCGCTCGGTTGCGGTCATGGGCACCGGGTCGGCTCCCCCGACCACACCCCCTCCCCCCGAAGCGGATCCGAGCACGGGTCCCGTCCCACGCTTTCTCTTGGCCGCCCGCATCGGCTTCAGCCCGCGCTCCGTCTTTCGCACCTTCGTCGGCGTCGACGCCGCGATGGGTCAACGGCGCGCCACCTTCACGCCCGAAAGCGCGTCGGCGCGTTTGCCGGCATTTTCCCTGGGCCTGGCGCTCGGTGCCACCGTCGGTACGCCATGAGCTCACGCGTCAACCGGCCTCTGCCCGTGGAAGCGCTCGAGCTTTCGGACCCGGAGCTGATGCGACAGCTGGCGGCGGGGCAGCTCGGCGCGCTCGGCGCCCTGTACGATCGTTACCAAGCCCCGCTGCGCCGTTTCTTGGCGCGCGCCACCCAAGACGCGCACGACGTCGATGATCTCGCGCACGCCACGTTCCTTTCGGCCGCGCGTTGCGCCGCGCGCTACGACGGCCGCGCGTCGTGTCGACCCTGGCTGATCGGCATCGCCGCGCAGCTGTTGCGCCGTAGGCGGCGCGCCAGCAGCCGCTTCGTCGCCGTGCTGGCGGCCTTCAAAGGCACTTTGCTGCTGGAAGCGGATCCGCGACCCGCCCTGCAAGCACGCAGCGACGTCGAAAAAGCCCTCGGCGGAATCAGCGAGCCCAAACGCATCACGTTGCTGATGGCGGAGGTCGAGGGCCTGAGCTGCGAAGAGATCTCCCAGGCGCTGGCCATTCCGATCGGCACCGTCTGGACACGCCTGCACGCCGCGCGTCGCGAGCTGCGCCAAGCCCTCGCCGCTCGGCACGCCGGAGGTGGTGAGCCATGAGCGCCACGTGCCCGCGCCTATTCGAGGTGGAAGCGCTGCGCGACGGCCGACTCACCGGCGTCGAACGCTCGCGCTTCGAAAGTCACCTGAGCGTGTGTGGCGCGTGCGCACGCGAAGCGCACGCTCTACGAACGCTCGCCGACGAGCTCCGCTCTGCTGGCGACGGCGCAGACTCGGACGAGCTTCACGTGCGCCGAGAACGCACACGCCTGCTCGCGGCGTTCGACGAAGGTCTGGTGCCATCGGCGCGCCCGCCCCGGTTTCGACTCTGGCTCGGAGCGGCCGCCGCCGTGCTCGTGCTCGGCGCGGTCGTGGCCGCGTTCGTGGGCTGGCCAGTCCGACCCGCGCCGCGGGCCGCGCTTTCGCCTGCGCCCGAGCCCATCACCGTGCGCGCCGACAGCAGCGCTCGCTGGTCCAGACGTAGCGAAGCCGGCATCGAGCGAGTCGTGCTCGACAGCGGCGCTCTGTCCATCCGCGTCGACCACGCTACTTCGCAACGCCGGCTGCTGGTGGTGCTGCCCGACGGCGAGCTGGAAGACATTGGCACGACCTTCTCGGTCAGCGCTGCGGCCGGTCACACCACTCGCGTCACCGTCCAAGACGGCAGCGTGGTGCTGCGCCTCCGGGGCACCCCGCCCATCGCGCTCGGCGCGGGGGACGCCTGGAGCCCGCCGCCCCTGCCCGCCGTAGCGGCATCGGCGGTTGCCACGCCGTCGCCCGCAGCATCGTCGGCCACGCTCATGATGCCAGCGGCGCCGTCCGCCAAGCACGCGGTCGCGGCCGCTACCGACAGCGATCCTTCGGCAGATTTCCGCGCCGCGATGGCTTCGCTGGACAGCGGAGACAACGCCACCGCCGCCTCGCGCTTCGCCGCGTTCTTAGCCCGGCACCCACAAAACGCTCGCGCTGAAGACGCCGCGTACCTGCGAATTCTCGCCTTCGAGCGCGCAGGCAACTCGGCCGCAACCCAGCGAGCCGCGCGCGACTATCTCGCTCGCTATCCCCACGGCTTTCGCCACGCCGAAGCGGAAGCGCTCGCTCGTTGAAACCGCGCCCCGACCGCACCGAAAGGCCTGGCATACCGGTTGCAGTCTCCTGGGCATGAACGTGCTCATTCGGGGACTTTGGGGGTTGGCGATCGCGGCAACCACGTCGCTGGCTTCCGCACAACAGGCGGACATTGCCGCGCCGGGGGCCGCGCCAGAAGCGCCCGCCGTCGTCGTAGCGCCCTCACCGGCAGGTCCTCGCACTGTGAGTCTTGCACCACAGCAGCGTGAAAATCCGCCGGAGGCGCGTCACTGGTACGGATGGCAATCGCTCTCGCTCGACGGCGGGGTCGCGGCGCTGAGCCTGGCTGCGCTCCTCGTGGGAACCAACGACTCACCTCATTCGGAGAACCTATCCACGGCTTTGCTGCTGGGAGCCGTGGTCGGCTACGGGGCTGGCGGACCTGCAATCCATCTGATCCATCATCGGCCCTGGCAAGCGCTCGGCAGCTTGGGCTTGCGCGCCGGTCTGCCGGTCGTCGGCGGTGCGCTCGGGTTGGCGTCGGCAACTTGCCCACCGCCCGGCGGCGGTGACTACGGCAATTGCGGCTTGGGTGAGCTGATCCTCGGCGCCGCTGCCGGCACCGTCTTGGCCATCGCGCTCGACGACAGCATCCTCGCTTGGGAAAAGTCTGCCGGCGACTCGTCTTCGCAGGCTCGTTTAGGCCTGACGCCGGTGGTGTCCAGCGACGGCCGTCGCGAGCTGCGCGTGTTCGGCACGTTTTGAAGCGACGCGACCTCGGCGTTCGAGCCGCAAAATGCAGGGCGGTGAATGGCGGGCGTGGCTGGTGCTACCAATGGCGAAGTGACATGACCATCTGGCGCATCGCTATGGTGAGCGCGTGTGTGGCGGCGGCCGGCACCGCGGGCGCGGCCGGCTTTCGCTGGCAGGCAGAAACCGAGAAGTGGACGCCGCCGGCCGGAGCCGCTTCCGGTACCACGGTAGAGTCGTTGGTGAGCGCCGACTACTACGGGCTCGAAGCGCTCAAGCTGTGGGACTTCGACGGCCGAGCCTGCGCGCTCCAGCTCGAGCAAAGCAGCTTCAATGCGCCCAGCCTGCATCCGCTGGACGTCGTGCGCGTTTGCGAGCCGAAGCAGACGCAGGGCTGGCAACGGGTGGACGTCGGCTCGGGAAATTTCGTGCGCGCCATCGCGGTGTGCACGGCCCTCAAAGGCTCCGCCGGCCAGCTGCGCGGCGTCGAGCTTTGGGGCGCCGCGCCCGACGCCAACGGCAAGCTCAAGCCCGCCAAAGCGTCGGTGAAGCTCGAGCTTTCCCACTGCGAAAAGTGGTCACCCCGGCGTGAGTGCCCCGAGGGCAGCATCGCGACCGGCGTGCGCGGGCTGGTGGCCGATGCGGACACCGGAGTCGTCGGCCTCGCGCTGCGCTGTCACGCGCTCGCTCCCAGCCAATAGCGACTCAGAACTGGCCCGAAGCGCCCAGAACGCCAGCGTCGCGAGCGACGAGCAGCGTTGGCGTGACCGTGATGCGCGCATGCTGAGGAGCTTCGTCGCTGGGCGAGCTCGCGAACAACACGACGCCCGTCACGAGCAGCACGCCGCCCACCGCGGCCGACATGGCACCGAGTGCCAAGCTTTGACTCACGATCGAGCCATGCTTGTCGGCGTCGTGGCTACCGACGACGCACAACGCGCTGCCCGCCCCCAGCCCAACGACGCCGACCGCGCCCAAGATCGCGCCGGCTTTTCGCTCCTTGGACCACCAACCAGCCGGCGCCGCATCTTGCTTGCTAGCGGGCGGAGGAGCCGGGGTCGCCAACGGTGAAGGCGCTGGCAGCGGCGTCGCGAGCGCCGGCGCGGGCACGGCGGCCACCGGAGGCGCGGGCGACGACCCGGCGACGGCTCCAACCGTGATCGGCAGGGTTTGATTGTCGCCGTCCGAAAGCTTCACCGGATACCGCGCGTCGTCGTGACCCGCCAGCTTGACGACGATCACGTGCTCACCCGGGTTCATCGGCAGCGGCGCGCCCAGCGAAGCGGCGTCGAGCGGCGCCTCGTCGCGCAGCACTTGGGCACCGGCCGGAGCGTTGGGCGCCAGCTGCAGCGTGAGGTGCGCAATCCGCTTTTGCACGGCGGCCAGGCGCGTCTCGGCGCGCGACCGCGACTGCGGCTTTTCGTCGTGCTTGGCTCGATCGCGCGCCATGGCCCACTGCGCCTCGGCGTCGACGAGGTTGCCCGACTGTTCGCTACACTCGGCAAGCTCCATCAACGTCGGCAACTTGGAATCCAGCCGCTCCGCTTCTGCCAAGTGCTTGCACGCTTCGCCGAGCTGTCCGCGTTTCTTCGCTTCTTGAGCTTGGCTCACATGCTTCTGCGCCGCCGCGCGGTTCTCGGGCGACGCTGCCCGGGCGGGCAATGCGCTCACGAGCGCCGCCGCCAACATGGCAGCGGCCAGACCGCCTCGACCGCAAAGCTTGCCGGACATGCCTTTACAGTTTTAGAGGTTCGGGCGCTCGGAGATCAAGAAGACCCAGATAAGAGGCCATTTCAGCGGCAGCGGCTTCGTGTGGTGATGCCACCCACTGCCCGACGCAGCCTGGTGACGCGCTACGAAGTTCGCTTCGAGCCGGCCTGATGGCGCTCGGCGTCAGCGCGCGGCGGCCCCATCTCCGGCGGCGATTGCCGTGGGATCCCGCTGTGCATTGACTTGAGCGTGCCCGGCATTTTAGGAAGCGTAGTCAGGATGACCAAGAAGCCGGTTGGTTGGGTGGCGCTGTGCGTTCTGGTGGCGGCGGCAACGCCCGCCCGAGCTCAAGACGCCGAAGGAAAGTTCGAGCCGTACGTTGCGGGCTATCCGCCCGAGCACAACTTGCTGGAGCTCGGCGTGTTTGGCGGCGTGTTGTTTCCCGCCAAGGACCAAAACTTGGTCGACGAACGCTTCCACCAACGTAGCTTTCGCACCAGCCCCGAGCTCGGTGGTCGCTTGGGTTGGTATCCGCTTTCGTTCTTGGGCATCGAAGGTGAAGCCTTGGGCGCCTTGTCCAAAGTGAAGAACGAAGGCTCACGCGCGATGTTTTTCGCCGGACGCGGTCAGTTGGTGCTGCAAGCACCGCTGCCCTACGTGGTGCCGTTCTTGACCGGCGGCGTGGGCAAGCTGGGCGTCATCAGTCGCCCGGTGGGCACCGACAGCGACGTGGCTTGGGACTTCGGTGTCGGCGCCAAGGCCGCGCTCTCTCACGCGCTTTCGCTGCGGGTCGACCTGCGAGACAACCTGACCGCCAACAGCGCGCACGACGGCCAAGCGCACAGCTTGGAGGTGATGCTCGGGCTCAGCGCCGTGATCGAGCGCAAGCGCAAGGAACCGCCGCCTCCACCCGCCGACACCGATCACGACGGCGTGCTCGATCGCGACGACAAATGCCCGGCCGAAATGGGCGTGATGCCGGGCGGTTGCCCCGCCGACAGCGACGGAGACAGCGTGCTGGATCGCGACGACTATTGCCCGAAAGAAGCCGGGCCGGCGCCGAAAGGCTGCCCGATCGTCGATCCGGATCCGGACAAGGACGGCGTGCCCTTGCCCTGCGACGCCTGCCCCGACGAAGTGGGCGTGAAGCCCGACGGCTGCCCCATCCGTGACAAAGACGGTGACGGCATCTTCGACGACAAGGACAAGTGCATCGACAAGCCCGAGACCAAGAACGGTTTCGAGGACGAGGACGGCTGCCCCGACACCATCCCGGAGAAGATCAAGAAGTTCACCGGCGTCGTGGAAGGCATCTACTTCGACCAGGGCAAGGCCACGATTCGCAAGCAGTCCACGCCCGTGCTCGACGGCGCCGTGAAGGTGCTCAAAGAGTTCCCCAGCATCAGCATGGAAATCTCGGGGCATACCTCGAGCGAAGGCGACAAGGCCTTCAACCAGAAGCTGTCACAAGAGCGCGCCGAAGCGGTGAAGCAATGGCTGGTCGACAAGGGCATTCCCAGCGAGCGCATCAAGACGCGCGGCGCTGGCGCCGACGAGCCGATTGCCGACAACAAGACCGCCGCCGGCAAGGGCAAGAACCGCCGCATCGAGTTCAAGGTCGTACAGTAGGCACTTCGCCTCGCTGCCAGTCGCGCAGGCCGGACCCGCTCTTGGCCGGCCTGCGTGAAGCCCAAGCGCACTTTCGTCGTCTCGGGCGAGTGCTTGGTGACCGAGAAATGCTAAGCGCCCCTGATGGAGCTCGTTCAGGTTCGCTTGCTGGTCGACGATTTTCCCGTGATGTTTCGCTTCTATCGCGACGTGCTCGGCTTCAAGCCGCAGGTCGACGACGAGCGAGGTCCCTACGGTAAGCTGTCGCCGCCGTCGGGTAACGCCGCCATCGCGCTGCAGTCGCGCGCCCACTTCAAGCAAACCCTGCCCGCGCTCGGCGAAGGCGCGGGCGACAGGGCCCTCATCGCCCTGGAAAGTCGACGACCTCGAGGCTACCGTCGCAGCGCTGCAGGCGCGCGGCGCGGCGCTGCTTGCCGAGCCATCGGTGCAGTGGGGTCGTCTGAAGATCGCGCACCTGCGCGACCCCGAACAGAACCTGCTCGAGCTTCAGCAGTGGCTAGCCGCGCCGTCCGGCGCCTAGACTGGCGACACCATGGCGCATTCGTGCAAGCAGCTGCTAGCCGCGGACTTGACGCAGTTTCGCGAGCTGATGACGGTCTTCGCCGAAGCGTTCGAAGATCCGCACTCGTACCGTGAGGCGCCGCCCAGCGACGCCTACCTGCAGCGACTGCTGGCCAAGCCGACCGTCGTCGCCCTCGCCGCCGAAGCGGACGGCGCCATCGTGGGCGGCCTGGTCGCCTACGTGTTGGAAAAGTTCGAGCGGGAACGCAGCGAGATTTACATCTACGACCTCGCGGTAGCGGCGAGCCACCGCCGCCAAGGTATCGCTCGCGACCTGATCCTCCAGTTGAAGCGCATCGGGGCCGCCCTCGGCGCCTATGTCATCTACGTCCAGGCCGACCTGGTCGATGACCCCGCCATCCAGCTCTACACGTCCCTCGGCACGCGCGAGGACGTCCTGCACTTCGACATCGAGGTGGACTGACAGTGAGCGCGCGGTCGCGCCTAGCGCGGCTGCCAAGCCCACGACGTGAGCAGACCTTTTCCGCTGACCTTCTCCGGCGCCCCCGGCCGCTGCTGCGAGACGTCGACCAGGTACAGCGACGTCGTATTGCCGCTCACGAGTGAAAGACCAATCTTGCTGCCGTCCGAGCTGAAGGGGCGGTACGACACCAACGATTCGTAGCCGTCGTCATTCAAGGGCACTGCTTGCCGGATGTCACCACGCATGTCCGAGTAGAAGGCTGTGCGCGGCTGGCCACTCAAGCCCCCGATGAAGAGGGCGCCGTTATTGTTGGGCGACATTTGCGCAAACGCGATCTCGAACCCCGCTTGCTCGTTATTGAGGCCGACGCAACGCTGCAAGCCGTCGTCATCGACGTTGCAGCGTTCCAGGTAGTCGCCGCCCCGCGACAGCTCGGGCACCAGCGCAAACGAGCCATCGTCCGACAATGAGATATGGCTAGTGGACCTGACCGAGATGGAGGTCTGCCGACCCGAGGCGAGTGCGCGCACGCGGATGTCCGATGTACCTTCGTCCCGCCCCTTGCTGCGATAAGTCAGCAGCTTTCCACCGGGGAGCATGCTCGCGTCGATGTCGCGATAGTCCATGCCCGTGGCGCTGGTATCGATTCCTGAGACGAGAGTCTCGACCGTGGGCGGCTCGGTCAACGAAGCCCGGTAGATTTCGTGCTCGCCGACGCTGACGTTTGAAGCGACGTAGACGACCGCGTCGTTGGTGGGCCAACCCTCGGCCACCCGACCGCTGAGGGGGACTCGACCGATTTGAATGGGTCTGGGCGCAGGGTCGTTGAAACGAGAAAAATAAAGTGCCCCATTCTCATCGTCCTCGAAGATGAGCTTCGTGCCATCCGGGGTCAGGGTTCCGTAACTGATCGCGAGCCCCCCCGTGAGGATCTTCAATGTGTTGCTGTCGCGCTGCAACGCAAACACTGCCGTTTGCGCTGCGTTGCGACAAAGCAGCGTTTGGCTATCCGCCGTCCATTCCCAACAACTTGAATCGACGGGAATCGCTCGCGCACGAACCGGCAGCGCTTCTTCGAGCTCGACCACGAAGGTTTCCACTGCGCCATCGAGCAGCAATGCTTTGCCGTCGGGTGCCCATGTGACGTAGACGTAACCACCGAGGTGTACGTCCTTGAGCGTCGCACTGACGGAGACGGGAGCGGCCGGTACGAGGCCGCGCATGTCGACCAGATAGACGTCCGACGTGTCGACTCCTTCGCTGGCGTAGGCAACGAACGAACCGTCCGGAGACCAAGCCACGTCGCGTGAGATTTGCTCACCTTTCGCCAAGGCATGACTGATCGCCACTGCTGCGTGGGGAGGCTGGGTTCCGGCGTTGACGGCGAAGAGCTCGTTGACTGCTGGCGTGCGGTCGTCGCTCCGGTACACCAGCCAGGCATTCTTGACGACCTCGAGCTGATATTCAGCGTCTGCGGACGCGCCGTCCGCCGTGGCTTCTAAGCTCAGCGTGAAAATGCCAGCTTGGCTGGGGATTCCCGAGAGCACACCGGTCCGCGACAACGTCAGGCCTGCCGGTAAGGAATCTCCCAGGACTGCGTACTCGACCCCGTTCTCTACGCCTTGTGCTTGGAACGTGTGTTCGTAGTCGCGACCGAGCTGTGCCGTCGGCAGTCCCCCACCAACCAGCGATAGGCCAGGCGTGGGAGCGCCTGCTTCCGCCCCGTCGACGGCGTCTCCGCCCATCCCGCCAGCGGCAGCCTCCGAGACCTGATCTGCGGCGCCCGCCGCAGCGCTAGGAGGGGCCATGGGGCGAGGGAACGTACCGGGATCGTTGGAACAACCCGCCAAAAGGACGAGGGCCGCGACAAAAATGGACTTCATTGTGACCTCGGCAGCCCCATCGGCGCGGCGTTCACCACGGTTGCCCAAATTCCGACGGCCACCCCAAAAAAGATTCGCCCGGTGTCGATCCGCGGCCGGCTCGAACGTCGTCTTCATGAACCCAGGAGAAAAGCCATGAAGACACTGACCATCGACCAAGCCGCATTCGCCTCGCTGCCCGCCACCGCCGCCACCACCTCCGCTGCCGGCCAATCCCGGCGCAGGGTCTGGACCGGCCGTGTGTTGGCGGGGCTGCCGCTACTGTTCATGACGTGGGACGCGAGCGTGAAGCTGCTGGCCATTCCGCAGGTGGTCGAGGCTTCCGCCAAGCTCGGCTTCGAGCGGGCAAATTTGCTGCCGCTCGGGTTGCTGGAGCTGGGCGCGGTGCTGATGACGCTGTTTCATCGCACCCGCATCTTCGGCGCGGTGCTGTTGACCGCGTACCTCGGCGGCGCGGTTGCTACCCACGTTCAATACTCCGACCCCTTGTTCAGCCACACGCTGTTCCCCATCTACTTTGCCAGCATGATCTGGGGTGGGCTGTCATTGCTCGACGCGCGAATCGGCACCATCTCGCCCTTCGCGCGGCGGTAACGGCGGCTGTCGGGGCCAAGCGCGCGTCCGCGCTTCAGCGCGTCGGGCGCCCGATCGAGATGGGAGTTTCGAAAGCGCGCCATTGGAGGCCAACCCAGCCGTAGGCGCGTGGAGCCCCGGTGCCGGGCTCGACCACCAGCAGAATGGTGCCAAAGCCGAAGCCCGAGCCGTCGCCGCGCGTGTCATCGGCGTGCAACAAGCTGGTCGCGTCGACGACGCGCACCAAAAAGGCGTCGTCGTAGCCGGTGACGCGCGTCGGTGGCAGCACCACGAACGCGACGTGACCGGTGTTTTTGGAGTCGATGATCTTCGGTTTGAGCCAAGCGATGACGTCACCCGGTGCCGCGTCTTCGACGCGGGCAATGCGACGCCAGCCGCCGCGCTCGGCGCCCCCACTCACGCTCGCGATGCGGCGCTGAAAATCGGCGGCGAGCGGACGCCAACCCAGCCCCCGGCTCACGGTCTTTTCGGCCACCGGCGTGGCGCGCTTCAGCACCCACTGCGCCATCGAAGAGCAATCGAAGACGTACAGCCCCTGCTGCACACTGACGCGCTGGCTGTGGCTGTATTCGCTGTGCTTGACCGTATGCGCGATGCTGCCCAAGGTCCGCATGACCGGGTTGGCTTGCCAGTCGATGTCTTCGTCCAGGAGTTGGCGCTCCGGAGCATGCGGACCGGGCGACGCGGCCGCCTCTGCGGCCACGTTGCTGGCAAAGGCCGATTTTGCGCGCAACGGCCGCTCGGTCACGTCCACCCGCCCCCCGTCGGTCAGCGAACAAGCAGCGAGCCCCGCCATCCCAAGCGCAAGAACCGCCCTTGCCAGGCCTCGCTCTCGGCAGGTCATGCGAAGGTTCAGCATGCACGCAGTCTGACTCTCTCGCTACCCGACGGCTTGGGTCGGTTCTAGCCCGGCAGTTGCGCACGAGTCAGCGCGCCGCACGGGTCTTGGCACGGAAGAACTCGACGAACGCTCGCAGCTTGGGCGCCATTTGGGCGCGGCTGGGGTAATACAAAAAGAAGCCGGGAAACGGCTGACAAAACGGCTCCAGCACCCGCACCAGCCTTTTTTTGGCGACCAGCGGGCGCGCCGCGCAATCCATCACGTAGGCAACACCTAGCCCTGCCAGCGCGGCGTCGAGCATCAGCTCGCCGTCGTTCAGCAGCACGCGCCCGTCGACCGCGACCACGAAATCCTTGCCGTTTTCGGTAAACTCCCAACGATAGACGACGCCGGAGGCTCGGCCTCGATAGTTGATGCAGTCGTGGGACTGCAAGTCGCGCGGGTGCTTGGGCTTGCCGTGCGCGGCAAAGTAGCGCGGTGACGCCACGATGGCCGAGCGCAGCGGACCGCCCAGCGGCACGCCGATCATTTCGCGATCGAGCATCTCGCCGATGCGAATGCCGGCGTCGTAGCCTTGCTCCACGATGTCGACCAGCGCCTCATCGATGGCCACGTCGAGCTGCAGCTCCGGATAGGTGCCCAAGAATTCGTGCAGGTGGGGCGCCAGCAATTGCTGATAGCCGAGCCGCGGCACGCTCAAGCGCAGCACGCCCGCCGGACGGTCCCGCAGCTCGGCCAGCGCACCGAAAGCCTCGTACACCCCGGCCAGCGCCGGCTTGAGCCGCGCGATGAAGCGGGCTCCAGCTTCGGTCAAGCCCACGCTGCGCGTGGTCCGTTGCAGCAGCCGTACGCCGGCCCGCTCCTCGAGGGCACGCACGCTTTGGCTGACGGCAGAGGCAGTGACGCGGAGCTCGGCGGCGGCGCCGGTAAAGCTGCGTTTTTCTGCGACCAGGAGCAGCTCGCGCAAGCCAGAGAGGTCGTCTCGCATTATTAAGCTCTACTACATACTGCATGCGTATTCGACGGCTTGTTCAAGGCAATGCGCGAACGTAGCTTGCTCGGCAGGAGACGACCACATGCACGACACCAAGAAAGTCTGGTTCATCACGGGCACATCCACTGGTTTCGGCCGCGCGCTGGCGCTCGAAGCCATCGCGCGCGGAGAGCGCGTCGTCGCAACGGCGCGGCGTGCCAGCGCCGTCGCCGACTTGGTGGCGCTGGCGCCCGACCGGGTGCTCGCGTGCGAGCTCGACGTCACGCAACCCGCGCAGATCGAGCGCGCCGTCGACGCGGCCGTGGCGCGCTTCGGCGCCATCGACGTCCTGGTCAACAACGCCGGCTTCAGCATCGTCGGCGCGCTCGAAGAAACCAGCGACGCCGAGCTACGGGCCACCATGGAAACGATGTTCTTTGGTCCCGTTGCCGTCATGCGCGCGGTGTTGCCGCGAATGCGGCGACGGCAGACGGGCTGCATCGTGCAGATCACCAGCGTTGGCGGCTTGATCACCGCGCCCGGCTTCGGTCCCTATTGTGCGGCCAAGCACGCGCTCGAAGCCGTCTCCGAAGCGCTGGCGGCGGAGGTAGCGCCGCACGGCATTCGCATCCTGATCGTGGAGCCCGGTGCGTTCCGAACCGAGCTATTCGGCGGCGGCTTCCGCACCATGCCCGAGACCCCCGAGTATGCGGCCAGCGTCGGGCCTACTCGCCAATACGTCGTCGACTCCGCGGGCAAACAGCCGGGTGATCCGGCCAAGGCGGCGCGAGCCATCTGCGACGCCGTCGCCGCCGGAACGCCGAGCCTCCGCTTGCCGCTCGGCGCCGACGCGGTGCAGTCCATTCGCGAAAAGCTCGCACGAGTCGCGGCAGACGTGGACGCCAGCGAGCCGGTTGCCAGCGCAACCCAGCTTTGAGGCCGAGCGGTCTCGCGCGTAGCCAGTTTGTCGGTGCGATGCGATTTGCCTCGCTGCTCGTAGTCGCAATTGCGACCGGCAGATTTCATTTCTGATCCCGGCAATCACCGACTCGCGCTGCGCCGGTTTCGAGACTACGTATGACGCATGAAGGTGCTTAGGGCCGTATTTGCAGTCTGCTCGCTGCCGTTGGCAGTCGCCTGCAGTGGTCATTCATCGAGCCATTCGCCCGTCACCGAGACCGGCGCCGAAGCCGTGTTGCCCAGCGAATGCAGCCCCGCCATTGGCGTCGACAGTCCCCTTTTGCTCGACGATTTCGAGGATGGAGACCTCACGATCAGTCAGGCGAGCAACTTGCATGGCGCCTGGTACGTGAACAACGACGAGACGGGCCAGCAAGCCCCGATGCCGGGCGCCGAGACCAAAGGTTTGGTCGTCAGCCGCGGCTCGCCCGAATCATCGGCGAACGCGCTGCACACCAGCGGCTCTGGCTTCGAGCGCTGGGGCGCGTTCGCGGCGGCGCACCTGAACGCATCCCGCAGCCACGCCTGCACTTATGACTTATCGAGCTACGCCGGCCTTCACCTCAGCTTCAAGGGTGAAGGAGGGTTACGGGTGAACTTGGGCACCACGTCCACGACGCCCGTTGTCGATGGTGGCAGCTGTAGCGGGGACACTTGCAGCGACTACGGTAAGAGTCTCGAGCTGGGCCCCGACTGGCAAAGCGTCGACATTGCATTCGCTGAGCTCGAGCAACCAGCTTGGGCCAGCCCGGCCGAGCTCAATCTAGCGGAATCCCTGCGAATTTCCTTGTGGGCGGAGCGCGCTGACTTCGATTTCTGGGTGGACGACCTGCGGTTTTATCAATGACGACAGCTTCTCTTTCAAACGTGACCGAACGCATCTCGCTCCGCGCTGGGCAATTGGCCAGGATGGGCCGACTGTTGCAGCGCAACTTGACCAGCCGGGCACCGGCCGTAGCTGCGGGCGGGCCGGTCGTGTCTTTGACGTCGTTCGGCAAGCGCGCGCGCACCGTCGCTTTCACCATCGAGTCGATCGCCCAAGGCAGCTTGCTGCCATCGCGGTTGCTTTTGTGGTTGGACGAGCCGGCGTTGTTGGCCACACCGTCGGCCATGTTGGCGCGACTGCAGCGCCGCGGAGTCGAGGTGTTGGAGACGGAAAACTGGGGACCCCACAAGAAGTACTTTCCCTTCGTCGCCTCCCAAAGCGCGTTCGCGGTGCCGCTGGTCACGGCGGACGACGACGTGCTCTATCCCGAAAATTGGCTGGCGGACTTGATGGCGCAGTACCGCGCCGACACGAGCTCGGTCCATTGCTACCGCGCACGCGTAGCGGGCCTGAACGCAGGCCGGTTGGCGCCGTACGCCAGCTGGCAAGAATGCGCGACCACGGAGCCGAGCCATCGCCATTTCTCCATCGGCATGGCGGGCGTGCTGTTCCCGCCCGCGGTCCTGCAAGAGCTGCAAAAGTGCGGCACCGCCTTTCGCGACACCTGCCCTCGCACCGACGATATTTGGCTGAATTTGCAGGCTCAGCGCGTCGGCGCGCGCGTGCGCCAAGTGCGGCCGCAGCCCGAGTATTTCATGCTGCTGCCCGGCACGCAGAAGAGCGGCCTCTTGCACAGCAACGTGCTGGACGGCAACGACTCCGCGCTCAGCGCCGTCTACCAGCCGGCAGATCTCGAGCGCCTGGCTCGGTCTTGAGCGCGGCTTAGGGCGCCTTCTGATAGATGCGCACCCAGTCCACGGCCAAGGCCTGCGGGAAGGCGGCGTCGTCGATGCCGTAGCGGCCCGCCCACTGGCCGCCGATGGCTAGGTTCAACAGCACGTGGGCCGGCCCCGCCAACTCTCCGTCCTTATACTTCCATTCCACGGTGCGCGTGACGATCTTGAGACCGTCGACGTAGAGGGTGAAGTCGGCTGGCGTCCACTCGACGCCCACGGTGTGAAACGCTTCGTCGAAGTTGAACGGGGCGCGGTAGTCCTGGTGCTGTTCGACGAAGCGCTCGTTTTGGTACAGAAAGCGCGGCTTGAAGCCGTCGGGCGTGCGGGTGGCGGCGCAGTGAATCTTGTTCACCTTGTCGTCTTTGCCGTTGTTCACGAATTCGAAAAAATCGATTTCGGGTGGATGCCCCAAGCGACCGGTCTCGGACACGTCCGAGTTGATCCAGAAGGCCGCCCAGGTCCCGAGCCCGCTCGGCATTTTGACGCGCGCCTCGAAGAAGCCGTAGCGCAGGGTAAAATCCGAGCGAATCATGCCCGACTGGTAGTTGATGCCCGACGGCTGGCTCAGCTTTTCACGCTTGGCGACCAGGCTGAGCACGCCGCCGGATACACGGTGGTTGTCGTTGTCGGCGTAGCGTTGGTTCTCGTCGTTCAGTCGGTCCAACGTTTCGGACGCGTAGATGTAGCGGGTGAACCATTTTTGGCGATTGAGCGAGCTGCCCGAAAACTCGTCATTGAAGACCAAGCCATAGCCCGGCGGCACGTACGACGTCGCCCAAGAGCTGACCGGCTCCGTACGCGGAATGGGAGGGCGTTCTCGCAGCGACGCCGAGTCGAGCACCACCTCGGCACCTTTGGCGCTGATGGCGAGCTCGGCCAGAGACGTGTAGGCCGGAGCCGTCAGCTCAAGCACGTAGCGGCGGGCTTCCCCACGTTGCACGTCTCGAACGAAGCTGCGGAAGGTGCCCTGATGTGTCGGCTCGCGAAAGCGCACCGCGACCGATGCTGGCTTGTCGCCCTGCACACGCGCCGAAAACTCCAAACGATAGGAGTGGCCCGCCTTCAACGTGGTCGCGCCCAGGCCGAACTGCGCGTCCGAGCTGAAACGCAGCTCCTTCTGCTTCGAAAGCTCAGGGGGCAGCAATTCTCGCGTGTCGACCACGTAGCTGGGTGGCGGCAACGTCGGTGGCGGCGCCTTGCTGCGCTCGGCCAGCCGCACCTCTGCCAGCTCGGCCCCGCGCGCGCTCTGACAGGCGCCCAGCAATAGCGCGAGCAGCCAAAGCGGCGAGCGGGCGGTCATGGGGCTCGCCCCAACGTCAACGCGGAGTCGACCAGGGGCTCGGGCCGAGGCCGAGCTTTGCCGAGCGCCGAGCGCACGAAGCCGATCAAGGTGCTGACCAGCGCGCGGTTCAACACGCTGCAAGCCACCACGAACGCCAGCGCGCCGACGGGTACCAAGATGGCCAGCCGTGCCCAGGCGTGGAGGCCCACCGGCAATGCGGCTTTGGCGCCGAGCACGCCCAGCGCCATCAACAGCGCCGCCAGCAGCGGCACGAACGCGCCGCGGAACTGATCGACCACGCCGAAGCCGGACGCCGCCTTCAGCTGGCGGACGTTCACGGGCAAGCCAATCAGCTCACGTGCGATCCAAATCCCCACCGCCCAGCCCAACGTCGGCACGCGCGTGACCGCGACCGCCGCAAGCACGAACGCAAACTCCACGGCCTTGCCGATCACCAAGTCTTTGGGCCGGCCCATCGCCGTCAGCAGCGGAGCAACCAGTACCCGCGGCGCCTGAACGATCACCAAGCACGCCAGGGCCGCCACGTACGGCGCGCTCGGCAACCACTTGGCGCCGAACAGCACTTCGACCACTTCGGGCGCGAGCACGCCGATACCGATGAAGCTCGAATAGAGGATGGTGCAGGTCAAGCTCATCGCCAGTTGAAAGGCGCGCTTGAGGCGTGGAAAATCCGATTGCAAGCTGGCCAACATAGGCAGGGCAACTTGGGTGGCGGCGGTGGAGGCAATCGCCCAAAAGACGTCGATGGTGCGAAACCCGAGGTTCAGGTAGCCCGCCACCTCGACGCCCAGGAAGACACCGGCCGCCACCGTGAACAAGCGTTTGATGCCGAAGCCGAGGAACAACGTGCCCATCGAGTACACGCCGAAGCCAAGCAGCTCTTTCAGCTCCTTCAGCCCCAGCCGAAAGCGCGGCCGCTCTTGGCAGGTTTTCCAAAGAAAGGCGGAGCCGACGGCTTGAATCAGCACCTGTTGCGCAATCAGGCCCCAAACGCCGGCGCCGGCGACAATCAGCGCAATGCCCATGGCCGCGCCGGCGATTCGCCCGAGCAAAGAGCGCAACGCCAACGGTCGAAAGGCAAAGCTGCGGCGCTGTCGGGCGACGATGGTGGCGCTCAGGGCGGCGGCCGGAAAGCACAGCGTCATGGCGCACAGAACCAGGGCGGCGCTGGGCTCGTGGACCGAAGCCGCGAAGTACTTGGACGCGCCGGCGCAGCCGAGCATGAGCAGCAGGCTCAGGCCCATGTTGAAGGTGAAAGCCGTATCGTAGTGCAGCTCGGTCACGTCTTTGCGCTGCACCAGCGCATCGTGGAAGAACATCGTGACGAAGACTTGCAGCACCTCGATCAACGCCAGCACGATCGAGAACAAGCCGAATTGGCTGGTCGAAAGCAGGTGGGTGTAGATGACCAGCGTGCCCATCGAAATGAACGCGAGGCCGCCGTTTTCTACCAGGCTCCACAGCGCCGATTTGGCCGTCTTGTCGCGATCGATGGTCATGACTGGGCCTGCCCCCGCCGGAAGCGCAGCTTCATCAGTTGCTGCGCGGGGCCGCGCGGTGACAGCGCGAGCGCGCCGAACCAGGCCGCGTGGGCCAAGCTGAGCCGCGCCGGGTAGCGCTCCTGGCGTAAGACGCGGAACGCCTGCTGCAGCAGCCGCGCGCGCGTGTCGCGCTCCGAGCCTTCGTAGCTGAGGCCCAGCGTCTTCGCCATCAAGCGGTAGTTCACGAAAGCCAGCTCGTGATCCAGCGCGCTCTGGTCCGGCAAGCTCACGCCGCGCTCGCGGGCGTGCCGCTGCATCAGCGCGATTTCCGACGCGCGTTGCCGAATCCGTTCCGGCAAGCGCTGCCAATCCGAGCCGGTGTTGGACCACAGGTTGTTGCCGTGGATCCGGTAGCTGGCGAGGGTTCGGGCGATGGTCACGACTTCTCCGTAGACGGGAGCGACGGTGTTGAGCGCTCCGTCGGGCCCGTGCTCGGCCGAAAGCGGGAACAGCGCTTCCGCAAACCAACGCGAGTAGGCGTTTCCGACCGACACCGGCCAGCGGTAGGTCCCGGTTCGACGGAACGACTCGCGCACGCGCGCGGCGTCATAGCCCCCATCGAAATTGCAGAATTTCCGGCCCAAATCGCGACCGTTGGCGTCGATGATGCGTAGATCCCACTGAACCTTGGCCACGCTTTCGGACCAGACGGCGGCCACTTGGGCCAACGCGTCCGGCTCCAACAAGTCATCGGCGTCCAAGAGCACGATCACGTCCCCGGTCGACTCGGCGAAGCCGCGGTTGTAGGCGGGGATCGAGCCCTGGTTTGGCTGATCGATCAGCGTGATGCGGCTGCCGAAGCGCGATAGCACCGCCAGCGAATCGTCGCGCGAGCCGTCGTTGACGGCGACGATTTCCACGTGCGGATAAGATTGAGCGAGCGCGCTTTCGACGGCGGCGGCTACGTACTTTCCGTAGTTGTAGCAGGTGACGATCACGCTGAAGCGAGGGCTGGGCTGGGTCATGAAGCTCATCCGGTCACGGCGGGTTGCAGCGCGGGCGCGTCGGTGTCGGGCGAAGCGGCACGGCGGCGGTAGGCCTGGGCCACGCCCGGCGTCAGCCCAATCAGGGCCAGGGTCAGGAAATTTTGCTCGGGCGACAACAGGTGACCGCCCATGATCAACCAGCCCCAAAACAAGGTGGCCCGCACTTGCAGCGAGAGGGACGGGCGGCGCAAGGTTATCAAGAACAACGAGACGAAAGCGGTAAAACCGGCCGCTCCGTACTCGAACAGCAGCTTGGCCCAGGTCGGGTCGTGGAACTCGTAGTCGCGAATGGTGCGGAAGATGGTGCCGGGGCCGTGACCGAGCCAAGGCGTCCACCAAGCCGCATCGATGCTTTCGGACACCAACCGACCCGGCGCGACGTAGCGCATGTAGCCGCTGCTGTAGGTGGAGTTGAACTCGCCCACGCGGTCGAGCGTGAACGACAGGTTCAGCGCGTCGCCCAACAGCCAGAATACCAAACCGCCGACACAGGCCATGACCGCCAGACGCAGCAGCGTCTTCGGGCCAAACGGGTGCATGGTGCCGAGCAAGAGCGCCAGGATGCCGGTCCCGGAATAGGTGAGCAGCAGCGCCAACCCCAAGCAGGCCATGCGCGGTTTACGTCGCTGAGTAAAACCTTCTGCGATCAGCGCCAGAGCCATCAGGTACGAAAAGCCCGAGGGCTCGCGAAAGAAGAAGCCGTTCGACTTGTTGAACGAGCCCGTCGGAATCACCGTGTTGAAGGTGCCGGCCGCCCGCAGCTTTTCGGGGATGTAGGGGGTAAAGTCGAACAACCAGGTGGCGTGCACCACCGTTTGCGCGGCGAATTGCACGATGCCGAACAGGGCGCACACGACCATGAGATCGAGGAATTTGCCGATGACCCAGGCCGCGTCGTCGTGGTCGTCGAGCGAGCCGGGTCGAAGCACGAACAAGAACGGAAAGTACATGGCCGCCAGCAGCACCAGCGAGCTAGGCGACGACGCCCGCTCGTTGAACAGCAGGCTGATGAGCGCCACGCTCAAGCACACGCCGTAGAGCAGCAAGCGCTCCAGAGACAGCGTGAGCGCGCCCGCACCACCCGCCAACACCAGAAACAGGTAGCCGCCGATCAATGCGGCGCTAGCCGAGAGCGCGCCCGCGTTGAGGCCAAAACGCTCGAGCACCGTGACCGATAGCAACAGCAAGATCATGCCGCCGCGCACGAGCGAGCGACCACGTGGCGCCGCCGCGACGGCTTCCGTCATGTGACACCTGCGACGACTCGCGGCCGCGGCAAGCTGCGGCTCGCTTTGGCTTCGCGGTAGAGCTCTCGGGTGGCCAGACCAATCTCGGTCCAATCTGACCCCAGCGCAACCGGCGCGGGCCGGCGCCACGTCTGCACCGCCGACGACATGGCTTGGGCCAACGCAGTTGCGTCAGCGACGGGCACCAGCTCGCCTTGCTCTCCCTGAGCCAGCTCTTCGGCAAAGATGCCGACGTTGCTCGCAATCAGCCACTTCTGCAGGCCTTTGACCAAGAAGTAGACACCGCTCGCGTCAATCTGCCGGTACGGAAACAGAATGCAGTCGGCCCCCGCGAACAGATCGGCCATCTCTTGCTCGGTTTGGCGTTGCGGGCGCAGCTCTATCACGTTGCTCAAACCCAGCTGCTCGATGCGCGACACGATAGGCTCGAGCGCCATGCGTGGGCGACCCGCTACGATCACGCGCAGCTGGCTGCGCTGAGCGGGCGGAATCAGCGCCAAGGCTTCGACCAGCACGTCGAGCCCCTTGTAGGTCTTGAGCTCACCGAAGAGCACGAAGCAATACGGACGCTCGCTATCGCCGGGCACGGCGGCGGGCGACGGCGCGGTGCCGAGCGCCAGAGCGCCGTGCGGAATGACGCGCAGCTTTTGCTCGGGCGATCCGCGTCGCAGTAACGCCTCTCGCCCGGCGCGGGTGTGCACGATGACGCGATCGGCCAAGCGCAGAGGCAAATCGAAGCCCCAGCGCTGGAGAAAAGTCATGCGGTCACCGTTGTAGGGCACCGTGTCGTGGACGGTGACCACCAACGGGCACACCAGCCGTAACAGCAACATGGCCGCGGTATCCAAAGGCGGCACCACGACCCACTGAAAGTGCACCACGTCCGGTCGCAGCTCGAGCGTGCGTTTAACGAGCTTCGCCAGCCCCCAGGCGTGGGCGAAGCCCTTGCTCAACGCGCGCAACCGGGGCGGCAGCGTTTGCCGGTCAATCCAGCGGTAAAACAACGGCTCTGCGTAGGCCGACGGCAGCTCTTCGCGATCGGCGGGGCGGATGGGGCGGACGGCCCAAGTCGGCGTCACCCCGGCCCCCAGCAGGCCTTGCGTGAGCGCGGCATCGTAGGGCGCCGTGAACAACGACGGATCTACGAGTAGCGCGCGCAGCGAGGCCGCTTCGCTCACGAAACTTCCCCCGTGACGCTGCGGAGCCGTAGCGGCACCGCCATGTGGCGGCCCCACAGGCGTTCACGATGGGCGAAGAAGCCGACGAAGAAGCCGAGGGCCCAAGCCGTGTGCATGGTGGCGGCGGCAGCGACGCCCAGCAGCGCCGCAAAATCGCGCTGGCGCACCGCCAACTGGCAAGCCACCGCGCAGAGCACGCTGAGATACAGCGCCGGCCAAACCAGCAGCCAGGCCGTCCACGGCATGGCCAGCAAGGCCAAGCCCGAGAGCGCCAAGTGAGCGGGCACGGCCAGCTGCCGCAGGCGCAGTGAATGCGGGTGACGCCGAACGGTACGCGAACGCCCTTCCCCGTACTTGAAGTACTGACGGTACAGGGCAGGCAGCGTCTTTCGCGGCGAGTAACCGACGCGCAGCTCGCTGTTCAAGTAGATGCGGGCGCCCAACGCACGTTGGCGGCAGTCGAGCTCGGCGTCTTCGTTGTGGGTGAAGCTTTGATCGTAGCCGCCGGCAGCGCGAAAGCTGCTCATGCGGAACGCAGCGTGATGACCATGGTCGACGAAGCCGCTGGTGTGCCCCCCGCGATGGGCAGAGCCACCGGTGCCAACGGGCGAGTTCGACACCCAAGCAATCGCCTTCTGCAGCGGCGTTTCGCCCTTGGAATCGAGCGGCACCACCACCGCGTCGGCCTGGGTTCGTTCGAGGGTCTCCACCAAGCGGGCGCAGTAGTCTTCGGGGTATTCGGCGTGAGCGTCGCAGCGAATCAACACGTCGGCGTCGCGCCCATAGCGGCGGACGGCCAAATTGACGGCGGCGCTCTGGATGCGCGCCGGGTTCTCGATCAACCGCAGACGCGGTTCCTGGCGCGCCAGCGCGCGCACGATTTCTCGCGTGCCGTCTTGGCTGCCGCCGTCGGCGACGACGAGCTGAAGGTCCAGCCCGTCCGTTCGCTGCTGCAGCAGGCGCCGGAGCACGCCTTCGATGTATGGAGCCTCGTTCAGGCAGGGGACGACTACCAATGCGCGCGTAGACATGACTTCCTTCAGCTAGAGTGATGAAAAGAAACGGCCACGCCGATGAGCTGCGCGGCCTTGGGTGAGGCGGACGCCGCCACCGCAGCGGCGCCGACGACGAGCAGCACACCCGCCACCCACCAGGCCAGGGCCCGGCTGCGCGGCAAGCGCTGCAACTGGGCTTCCGGCTCGGCGTCGGCAACGGGAACGGGAACGGGTTGGCGGCGAGGACGCGAAGTACCGGGCGCGGACGAGGACTGACCGACGTCGTTCAGCAGCACCGCTGGCTGCGCCACGCCGGCTGCTGCCAGCGCGCGCAGGTGCTCGAAGGCATCTTTGCGCGGTGTGCTGCCCAGGCGCACCACGCTGAGCACGGTGTCCACGAGCCCGGAAAGCACCATGGCGTCGGACGCTCGCGGGAAGCTGGGCGCGTCTATCAGCACGAAATCACAACGGCTCTTTGCCTCCTCCAGCATCGCCGCCATGCGCGGGCTGCTGAGCAGCTCGGCCTGGGCCAAGCCGCCCGCTGGCAGCGTGTAGTAGTGGCCGACGCCCGACGCGATCGGCAACGCGACGTTCGTCCACTCTTCTTCGCCACGCAATACGTGACACAGGCCGGGCGGCTCGGGATGCGTTTCGTCGAAGTAGAGCGACTGATTCGGGCGTCTGAGATCGGCGTCGATGACCAGCACCCGCTTGCCGTCGGCCGCCAACAGCGCGGCCAACGCCAACGTGCAGGTGGTCTTGCCGTCGCCGTCGCAAGGTGACGTAACGAGCACGGTGCGCCCACCCTCGCCAGCGCCGAGGCGATAGAGCTTGGCCCGCAATGTGCGGAACGCCTCCGTGAACGAGGACGAAACGTCATCGCCAATCACGTCGAAAGAGCCGGCACCGACGACGCCGCGGCGCTCTCCACGTCGGCGCAACCGACGCGGCACGTTGGCCAACACCGGCGCCGCGCCGAACGCGCTGGAAGCCTCGGCCGCGCTCTGGAAGCTGCCCGCGAACAGGCTGCGACCCAGCGCCAACACCACTCCGAGCAACACCCCCAGCGGCGCGCTGGCCAAGCGCAGCAGCAGCTTGGGCGAATCTTCGCGGTGGGGCGGCTGCGGCACGTCCAGCACGCGGTTTTTCGACAGCGTGGAGGCCTTGATGATGGCCGTTTGCTGCTGACGCTCCAACAAGTACTGATACGTGCGGCTGTAGACGTCCGACTCGCGCGACAACTGCAGTAAGCCGAGCTCCGCGCCGGGCACGGTTTGCAGCCGCTTTTCGTACTGGCTGATGATGCCGTCCAAGGTGCCCAAGCTCTCTTGGGCGCGGGCAGCTCGGCTCGAGACGTAGTTGCGGATGCTCTCGAGCTGGGCATCGACCTGACTGCGTTGGTCGCGGACCTCCGGGGCGGCTTCGTTGAAGCGGCTGTCCAAATCCGTCAGCTTCTGGCGGGCCTGGGTGAGCGCGCTGGCCATACCTTCCAGCACTTTGTCGTCGGCTTCACCGAGCAAGAACGCGCCCACGGGCGGGTTCGGCGACTTGAGCGTGCGCTTGACGTCGGACAGCGCCGCGACCTCCAAGCGCGCGGCCACGCGCTGCTCCTCGTACTTGCCAATCTGCTCGATCATGGCCTTGGCTTCGTTGTCCATGACCACGACGCGGTTGTTGCTGCGGTAGGAGGCAAGCTTTCGCTGGATGTCGTCGAGCGAGTTGCGCACGCTGGTCAGCTGCTCCGAGACGAACGCTTCGGCCGCGCTGGCATCCTCCACCTTCCACGCCTGCCGTTCCCCCAAATAGGCGGCGATCAGCCGGTCGAGGAACAGGGCGGCCTGGCGCGGTGACCCGGAGCTGAACTCCAGCGTGACCACGTTGACGGGCGGCGACTGGGGCGTGGGCTTGGGCGCCGTCACCTGCAGCGACTTCAGCGCCGCGTCGATCGCCTCGAGCTGGGGACGCACCACTACCGCGTACTCGGCGCCGGCCCGGGGAGCGCGTTCTTTGCCGCGCTGCAGCTGCAGGTCCGCGCCCGGCACCTTGGCCACTTCGCCCAGCTTGCCCGAGCCAATCTTCACGTTGTCGCGCAGGACGTCGTAGTCGGTGTCATTGACGAAGTGCAGGGTGTACGCCTGCTCCTGCGCACGCCGATCCGTCAGGAGCGTGTTCTGGGCGACCAGCTCCTCGGAAGCTACGTCGAGCAACAGCGGATCGCGACGCGATAGCAGCCACTGCCCGTAGCGCGGTTGCCGCTGCCCGAGCGCGCTGATGCCGACGTTCAGACCCGACTCGAGCACGGCGCGGGAAACGAGCGACCGGCTTTGGATGATCTCGATTTCGCTGCCGACGATGCCTTGATTTCCGGCCGTGATCTCGATTTCCTCTTTGCCGTGGGCGGGACCGCCGCTGCCTTGCGATTCCAGCTCGCCCAAGTACAAGCGGGCTACCGAGCGAAACTGCATGCGCGAGCACAGGGTCAGCGCCATGACGACGGCGAACACCGTCACCGCGACGCCGAGCACCAAGCGGCCCTGCTGCCTAACCGTGTGCCAAAGCTGCTGAAGATCCAGGGCGTCGGTGCGCCGTGGAGCCCCTTCGTTAGTAGGCATTCTTGTTCACGAACCCTTTCCAGAGCGTCAAAGTCAATATCTTGAGATCGAGCGCGTACGACCAATTCTGGATGTAATAGAGGTCGCACTCGATGCGACGGCGCAGAGAGGTATTCCCGCGCCAGCCGTTGACTTGAGCCCAGCCGGTAATACCGGCCTTCACCTTGTGCCGCAGCATGTAGTGCGGAATCTCTTGCCGGAATTGATGGACGAACACCGGGCGCTCCGGCCGCGGGCCGACCAGCGACATCTCGCCGCGCAAGACGTTCCACAATTGAGGCAGCTCGTCCAAGCTGGTCTTACGCAGCAGCGTGCCTAGCAGGGTACGGCGATCGTCGACCTCGCGCGCCCAAACGGCGCCGGTCTTTTCCTCGGCGTCCACGCGCATCGACCGAAACTTCAACATCTGGAAAGTCTTGCCGTCCAAGCCCATGCGCTCTTGCTTGTACAAGACAGGCCCTGGAGAGCTCAGCCGCACTACCAACGCGATCATCAGCAACAGCGGAGACAGAATGATCAACGCCAAGCCCGCCACCACGATATCGGTCAGCCGCTTGCCGGCGGCGTACCAGCCGATCAACGGCGAGTCGTTGATGCGCACGACGGGCACGCCGTCGAAGTCCTCGACCTCGCAGCCGAGCGTGACGTAGGCGTGGACGTCGGGGACCAGGCGCACGTCGACGGTCTCGTCCTTCAACAAGTCGAGCAAGCGCGACACTTCGTCCTGCTGCGACCAAGGCACCGAGATCAGCACCTCGTCCGCTTTGACGTGCTGAATGAGCTCGGCAATTTGGCCGAAATGTCCGAGAACCGGCTTACCGCCAACGCCCACGGCGGTGGAGCCTTCGTGGGTGACGATGCCGCGAACCTGCAGCCCCAGCTCGGGAAATCCGTCGATTCGCTCGATCAGGCGCTCGACCGCCGGACCCTCACCGGCAATGACGATGTGCCGCTGATTGAAGCCGCGCAGGCGCAAGGCGCGAAACGCGCTGCGCACCAGCAAGCGCATGGCCACCAAGCCCACCGCGGCCAGCACGCCGAAGTACAGCGTCACGAGCCGGGAGTATTTGTACGCTTCGAACAAGTAAGTCAGCGTGACGAAGAGCAACAGCGCTAGGCCGTGCGCCTTGAGCAGCGCCTGCATCTCTTTCACGGCGCCGAAGGAGCGACCGAACTGATACACGCGCAGGGTACCGAACACCGCCAGCCACAACAACGCCACGAACGGCGTCAGCGCGGCGTAGGCCGAGAACGCGGGGAAGCCCTTCGTGACGGGAATGATGGGCCACGAGAAGCGCAGC
Organism: Myxococcales bacterium; assembly: GCA_040348565.1. Taxonomy (GTDB): domain Bacteria; phylum Myxococcota_A; class Polyangia; order Polyangiales; family Polyangiaceae; genus PMG-095. The sequence continues at coordinate 41,221 of JBEQSW010000363.1, forward strand.
CAGTACGAAGCCAGCCAGGCAAGCACGATGATGGTTGCGTCGACCAGGCCGAGCACGCCGCCGAGTAAGTTTTGATAACGTTTCAACATGGAGGAACCTATTTGGATCCGTTGTCACCCGAAGTATCGAGGTGTCTTGCAAGCTGTCGGCCAAGGCGCGGCGCAGCACCGCGCGTCGGCGTCAGCATGCGTAGACTCGCGTGATCACGAAGTACGACTTGCAATCGACACACGGCGCTGCCGCTTCAAATTGCTACGACGCGCAGCCTCACCGTGGCAATTCACGGCGCTGGCTCGCGGCAAATTACCGGCAATTGCTGCGCAAAAGTGGCTACTCATCGGTGTCCGCAACATGTCGAATGGACTTCCGCAAGGACGTATCAGGCGTCAGCCCGATACTGTTTCACGACTCGCAACATGCGGAGTGAGCGCCGCACCAACGCAGGCCGAGACGCGGGCAAGAAGCGCCAACGCACCAGCTCGGCGCCGAGCTTCGGCGGAGCCACCGCCACCGCTACGCCCCAAGCCCACAACGTGGCACGCGCGCTCGGCGTAGCACCCTGAGGGGTGAAGCAAGCGGCGGTCAGATCGCGCAGCAGCTTCCACGACGAGTCGTGCTCGATGGGATGCTCGGCCGGTAGCAGCTTGAGCGAGGCCAAGCGATAGGGCAAAAAGCTCAGGCTGCGGTTGAGGACGTCGTCCGTGGCAGGAACGCCGACGCCCCGAGCAGCGGTGCGGGCGAAGCGCAAACGAAAGCGCGCGCGCTTCACCTCGAACGCGAAGCGTCGCGCGTCCAGTGTCGCCATCGCGCCTTGGTTCTTACCGTGCAGGCGGTACGACACCAAAGGCTCGGCCAGCGTGACCACGTCGCCGAGGTAAGGCGCAGCGGCCAGGCAATACGAGTCGGCGGCGCGATCGCCGCCGCTCAAAGGAAAGATCTTTTCCAAGAAGGTTCGCGAGTACGCGTTGCCGGATCCCGGCGGCGTCGGATACGCAGCCGCCTTCAACGCCCATTCGCGAATGTCCTCGCTACTCGGGACGCGGTGGAATTGCGGCAAGACGGCGCCGGTCGCGCGGCCTTTTTCGTCGATGATCTTCATCTGAAACTGGACTTTGCTCAGCCCGGCCCGCCACACGGTCGACAACCGTCGCATCAGCGCGGGGTCGAGCAGGTCGTCCGAGTCGAGGAAAATCACCACGTCACCGCGGCTACGCGCGAAGCCAGCGTTGCAGGCCGACCACTGCCCGGCGTTCGCTTGGTGGATGACCGTCACGCGATCGGCGTAGCTCTCGATGATGCTGCGCGAGCGATCGGTCGAGCCATCGTCGACGACGATTACCTCGACGTCCGGCCAATCAACCGCGAGAGCGCTGTCGATGGCCTGGGCCACGAACGCTTCGTAGTTGTGGTTGCAGATGATTACGGACAGCAGGCGCGGCGACACCAGCGCGGCGCTGCCAGCGTTTGTTTCCGCAAAGTGCACATCGTTCACGACCCGCGTCGACTGAGTCACGGCGCGCAGCAAGCGCAAGTGTCGTGCCGTGTGTGCATCGGAGGGCGCGTCGATCGATTTGCCCGCGAAGTCGCCGCGATCTGCGCGCGGAATGAACTAGGGATAGGGTGCACGCAACGCGCGACGTTCATGGCAATTCTGTCTGAGGCTCGTTTGCGCACCGGCGACACTTTCGCCTCGCTCACCTCGTAAGCCGAGCGTCAGCTCGCGCTAGCGAACGCGCGCCGAATTCCGCGGCAATCGATGGGTGTTCGTTGATGACCGCGGCCCACGACCTACTTCCGCTTCACTCACGACATCACTGCGAAGCACAGAACGCGCCGTTGGAAACATTGGTGGGTCGTTCTCGTGCTCAGCACGGACCGTGCATACGGGGAGCACTTGTTTTGATTTGGCGTCCGTCCCGGCCGCCACCTCTGCGCGTCATGGCCTTTACATCTCCCAGCTTCCTTCTGCTTCTGCTGGCCTTCGTGCTGCTCACGAACGCGTTCCCATCGCCACGAGCGCGCAGCATCACCCTGTGCCTGGCGAGCGCGGTGTTCATCGCTAGCTACGTCGACAGCGCGCTCCAACTCCTGCCGTTGGCTGCTTTTCTGGCGTTCGGCTACGCCAGTATCGAGCTATTGCGGCGTGGCCGCTCGCGCGGCTTGTTGGGCGCTTTGCTAATCGGCCTGCTGGGCGGCTTCGTGGTGCTCAAGCGCTATAGCTTCCTCGGACCGGCCGTCCAGCTGCCCTTTCCGTATTTGATGGTTGGCCTGTCGTACGTGCTGTTTCGCTTGATCCATCTCATGGTGGACGCGCAACAGGGGGAGCTCGGACGCCGCATTCCAGCTTTGCAGTTCGTCAACTACTGCTTGAGCTTCCTCACCTTCACGGCCGGGCCCATCCAGCTATACCCGGAGTTTGCGAGTGAGCAGCAGGCCCGGCCGGCCCAGGATCCGGCAAGAGTTGGTCCAGCCTTGGCGCGCGTCGTACGCGGGTTCGTCAAGGTGGGAGTCGCGTCTGCCATCCTCAACTACGTGTTCGTTGCGCTGTCGGGCCGGCTGCTGTCAGCGAGCCCTTTGGGCGCCGCCAACACCTGGATCCTATTCGTAGGCAGCGCGGTTTCGTACACCGCATACCTGTACTCCAACTTCGCCGGCTACATGGATATCGTGCTGGGCGTGGGTGAGCTCGCGGGCCAACGCCTGCCGGAGAATTTCAATCAGCCGTTCGCCGCGCGCAGCTTCTTGGACTTTTGGTCGCGCTGGCACATGACGCTGTCCAATTGGTTCAAGGTCTACTTGTTCAATCCGCTGCTCAAGGGCCTGGCCAAACGCTACCCGTCGAACGGCAGTGCTCCCTACTTGGCAGCGGCGGCATTTTTCGTGACCTTTCTGGTGATGGGTCTCTGGCACGGCACCACCGGTGTGTTCGTGATCTACGGCCTGTTGCTGGGTGCGGGCGCCAGCATCAACAAAGCTTGGCAGGTGTTCGCCACCGCCCGTTTCGGCAAACGGGCCTACAAGCAAGCGGGCGAAAGGCCGCTCGCCGTGTATGCCGCGCGCGGCTTGACGTTCGCTTACTTCGCGCTGGCGTTGGCTTGCTTGTGGCTCGACTTGCCTCAGCTGTCGGGGCTGGCACGCCGCTTGGGTCCAGGCGGTCTCGTCGCCAGCTACGGCGCCCTCACGCTCGGGGCCGCGTTGGTATTCGCGTCGTGGGACGCCGCGAGCGCACGGCTGCGAACGGCACGCGCTCGCTGGAGCCCGCTGTTCGGCTCGCCGCTGGCGCGAGACTTCGCCTTGGCGGCACAGATCTTACTCGTGCTCAGCGTGGGCTCGTTTTTCCACAAGGCGCCGGAGTTCGTTTACAGGGCATTCTGATGAAGCTCATTTTGGTTCGATTGGGACGGCTCGCGGCCGCGCTTTTTGCGCTGTACGGCGTGCTCTTGGCCATTGCCTGGCTGGCGGCCCCGCGCGACGCCAAGGGCCAGTCCATCGACACCGCCCGCGCAGCCGAGACGCTCTACATCACCGAGCCCAAGTACGTGTTTTTCGCGCGAGAGCGGCTGCGCAAGCCCGCGCCGCGGGTGGTGTTGCTCGGCGCGTCCAACACCATGGCCGGCTTCAAGCAGCGCGAGCTGCAGCCCCTGTTGCCCGAGCTCGAGGTGCACAACTTGGCCGTCGGCGGCGCCAACATTCACGAGCTGGCACAAGTCGCGGAGCTCGTACGTGAAGTGCAGCCCCCCGCCGCCCGCCG
>JBEQSW010000375.1:0-16892 GCA_040348565.1 Myxococcales bacterium
GGCGTCGAGCAGCTCCAGGAACGAGCTGGGGCGGAAGCTTTCGCGCACCGAGCCGAACGACTCCGGACTGCCCATCGGGATCGGTCGCGCGACCACCTCCGGACCTGCCGGGGCCGCCTCGTACACCGGCACGATTTCCGGCGCGGGCGCGCTGGGCTGCACCGAGGGGTACTGAGCGAGTGACTCGGGGGGCGGAGGAATGTCGTCTTCTTGACGGCGCAGGTGCGCTTGCAGCTCGTCGCGCGCTTCGGGCGGTGGCTGCAGGTTTTCGTCGTAGCCGCCAACCATCGTCGGGCCGGGTAGTGGGACTTCCAGCTCTTCGACCGGCGCGGGCGCGGGGGCGTCGCTGCCTTTTTGCTCCGCTAGCTCCAGGCTGGGGCCGCGCGCTTCTTCGAGATCGATGGTTTGGCCGAGCTGCTCGGGGGTCGGACCTTGCGCGGTCGTCACGCCTGCGTCGGCGCGCGTCGGGATCTCGAGCTCACCGCCCAACAGCGCGTCGACGTCGGGGGCGGCCGGCGCGGCCATGCCCGTGGGCAGCGGCGCGGCTTGCGGACCCGACTCGGGCGGCGGAGTCTTGAGTGGCACCTCGCGCTCGGCGTCGAGCTGCTCAGCGGCGGCGGCGAGCGCCTCGTCCATGCTCGACGCAACTCGCGAACGTTGCGAGGAAGCGGGCGGCTGCTCTTCGTCCTCGAAGTCGATGTCCACGTCGGTGGCCGCCGGCATGGGGGTGCCTTCGGTGACCTCGACCAAATCTTCTTCCGAGAGCTCTTCGGTGCCGATGGGCTCGGCCTCGGCGGCGATTGCCTCGACCGTGACCTCGGCGGCGGGCTCGCGCACCATCGTCGCCACGCGCACTTCCGAGACCTCGGATTCGAGGGCGAAGGTGTCGTCGATGGGCTGGGGGGGCGGGGCGGCTTGCGCGGTCGACACCGACACCAGCGGGATCGGTTCGGCTTCGGGCGGCTCCGACGCCGCAATTTCGGCCACGGGCGGCACGCTTTCGAGCGGCACGTCGACGTCGACCGGCAGCGGCGAAGCCTCGGGCGCGCCGCCGAGCAGCTCATCCACCGGATCGACCGAAGAAACGGGCACGGAGCTGACGTACGACGTGGGCGCGTAGGGCGCGGGCGCCACGAACGGCGGTGGCGCTACGAAGGGCGCAGGCGCCCCCGCAATTGGCGCCGCAACCACGGTCGCGGTCGTGGGCGAGCTCGCGCGCGGTCGCGATGCGTTCTTTTGGATGCGTTCCAACAAGCCTTGCAGCTTGGAAATCTGTTCTTGGGCGCTCACGACATCCCCGCGTTCTTTTGCAATCGGGTCAAGGCATCGCCGTAGCTCAAGCCCGAACCGAGCCACTCGTTCACCCTGCTCGCGCTGGCGGCGTTGGTGATGAGGAAGCGCACTTGCCGGTCATCTCGCATCAGCTTCACGGCGTGACAATCGCGGCCGAAGGCGCGCTGCAGAGCGCCCTCCAGCACCGCGCCGAGCAGGCGATCGAGCTGCTGGCCGAAGGGGCCGCCGTCGATCGTGAGGACCAGCGCGCGCCCCCAGCGTTCGAGTCCGAGCGAGCCGAGGCCGAGCAGCGCAAGCTCCCCGCCCAGGTGGTCGAGGATGTCTTCGAGCGTCGCGCTGCCAGCGCCGTCGCCGAGCCGGTCGGCGATGCGGCCGCCGACGGTGGTGCCGAGGCGCCTGCCGAAGTCGGAGAGCGCGTCGTCTCCGGCGGCGCGGCAAAGGTCGATGAGCGCGTCTGCGGGAACGAGGACGTGCTCGCCGCCGCAATCCACGCGACCTCGAACGAGATCGAAGCTGACGGAACCAGAAGGGTTGAAGCGAGTCGCCATCTGTTGTGGTGCGGGGCGCTGTGGAAGCCCTGCTCGCAGAGCCGCCAGTATAGGGCGCGAGTCGTCCAAACTGTCAATTCTTGTGGGTTTTTCCGTGCGCGCGGCTCCGGCCGGTGGAACGCTGTGGGCCTTCATGGCTGAGCACTCATCCCTGTTTTCGGGCGAGCTTCGCGCGGCGCTCGGGCGGTTTTCGGGGGCCAGCGCGGCAGAAGTGCACCGTCTCCAGCTCGGTTTGGCGAGGTTGTTGCTCGGCCAGGCACCACCGTCGGCTGCGGCCCAGCTCGAGCTGGCGCTCGGTTTCATCGAGGGGCGAATTCCGGCGGAGGCGCTTCATGAAGCGCGCCAGGATTGTTGGACCTACGTCGGCTCCTTGGCTTGCGGTTGCTCGGTGGCGGACTCGGCGTCGGCCCACGCCATCATGACTTGCCTGGAGACCGACGCCGCGGCCCATTCTCCGACCGCGCTGTCGGAGCAGCTGGAGCGAGCGCTGCGTTGTGGCGCTAGCGAGCCCGACCTGCTGCGCGTCCTCGGCAGCGCGCGATTGGACTAGAGTGTGCCCGTCATGAGCTGGCAAGAGAGGTTCGGGGCCTCGCTCGTTGCGAGCGTGGTGCTCTCGACCCTGAGCTGGCACGCGAACGCCAAGCCGCCCAAGCGAGATCCGCCGCTGTTGTTCGGCGGCCCCGTGAGCAGGCCCAAGGCGAAGCTACCGCTGGATCCGCGGCTGCCCACCGGCGAGCCCTTGCCCGCCATTCAGCCGCGTCCGCGGGCGGTGGCCTCGCTATGCTCGTTCTTGCGACCGGTTTGCGTGCACGCCACGACCGCCACCCAGCAGGCGATGCTGCCGGAGGCGCTACAGGCGTTCGAGGGCGCGTACGAGCGCGTCGTGCTGTCGCTGGGCTTGCCCGCCCCGCTGGGTGATGCCGACGCCGGCGGGACAGACGCGCTCGACTGGTACTTGGGAGCGGCCCCGGACGAGCTTTCGGCCGTGTCCGAAGCCCTGCTGCCGGGTCGGATGGACGCGGCCCCGGTATTTTGTCGTAGTGGCGCGGCTAGCGGCGCGCTTTTGCAGCGGCAAGCATCGCTGTGCGTGGGTGAAGCCCTGGCCAGCACGCTCGACGCGGGAGAGTCGCCCGGCGCTCGTCACGCCTTCGCGCTCGAGCTTTGGTGGATCACCGGCAGCAAGACGTCGCTCGACGTGCAGGCCGTGGACGACGCGCAGCGAAATCCCGCCGGCGCCCTGGCCGTGGATGGCGAGCCCAGCGCCGGCGCCGTCGGGCGCTTTGCATTGCTGCTCGAAACGCTGGAGACGACGCGCAGCGCTGCTTCACCGGCGGTGTTGAGCGCGAGCATGTTGTCCGCGGCCGCGAACCGGACTCCACCCGCCGCCGCCGCGTTCGACGACGAGCCCGACGTGTTCGACGTGCTCCGTCACAGCTTGGACGAAGAGCTGCCGCGCTACGCCGATTTGATGGTCGACTTTGCCCTGCGGCGCGCGCTGGCCGGCGATCGCGACGACGGCACGCGGCTACCCTCGCTGGCCTTCGCCGGCAGCTTTGCGCGCCCCCATTTCGACTGGGTGATCCCGTTCTCGACCCTACCGCGACGCGTGCTTTCGGGCACGCCGATTGCGCCGGGCGGCGCCGAGCTGATTTGGCTCGAGCTGGACGACGCCCCGATCGGCGCGGCGATTGGCTTTCGTGCCGAGTGGGAAGCGCCGGTGGCGTTTCAGTGGCGTTTGCTCGTGATCGATCGCGCCGGGCGAGACGTGCGGCGCATCGACGTGACCTTCAAGGAGCGAGGGCTGGACGCCGACGCGCGCGTGCTGCGGCTCGACGGCGCCAAGGCCATCGTCATCGCTGGCGTCAACCTCGGGGGCGTCGACCTGTCCTACCCTTTCGATCCCGATATTCGCCCGTTCGAACCGAGCGCTTGCACCGTCTACCTGGTCTCGATGTAGGCTGCGCGCCTGGCCCTCGTTTGCAACATCGATCAACGCGGTCGTAGGCTCCGCTACCGAATCGGCTTCGCGTTCTTGGGGCTGGGCTTCGTGGTCTATGCGCTTGGCGCCGTGCTGCAGGGGGGCGCGTTGCCGCGGCTGTTCGGTGGCGTGCTGATCGCCGCCGGCCTGTTCTCACTCTTCGAAGCGAACCGCGGCTGGTGTGCGGCACGCGCGCTCGGCTTCAAGACGAAGCTCTAACGTCTTCGTCGACGCCGCAGGCCGATCAACAGCAGGAGCGGCGCGAGCAGCCAGCTGCCGGAGCGTGCGGGTGATGCGAGCCCGCAGCCGCCGTGCGGCACGGGCGTGCCCTCCGCCAGCCAGCGATCGACCCCGATGGGGACGTCCCGCGTCGCCAGCAATTTGCCGTCGAACGACAAGCTCACGTGCATGGTCTGGCCGCCGCTGTCTTGCGGCGCGGTGAGCTCGAAGCCGTACAGGCCGGGGCCGACGCGCGTTGCCGGCTTCGATAGCTTGCCGCCCCGCACGTCTAGCAAGAGCCGACGTTCGTCGAAGCCGTCAGCAATTTGGTCCTGCGGATCGCGCAGCTCCAAGAGACCCTGCAACGGCTGGCTGGCGTCGGGGTGTGCGAACGACGCGGCCAGCACGATACGGCTTTTGCGGCCGGGCTCGCGGTCGATGGGTGAGTCTTCCGCGATCAGCGCGGCGAGAGTACCGCGCAGGTCGAGCTCGCCCGGGCCCGTTTGCTGCTCGGCCAAGATCTTGCCGCTCGGTTGACGGGCGCCAGCCTGTAGCAGGGCGCGCAGCTGGCCTTGGGTGAGCTCCGGTCGCCGTTGCAGCAAGAGCGCGATGGCGCCGGCGACCAACGGCGAGGACATCGACGTGCCGCTGGTCACGGCGTGCACTTCATCGTCGAGCACGAAGCATTCGTAGTCGGGCGTCCCGCAGCGACCTTGGCTGGCGAACACACCGTTGCCGCCGTTGGAGCGCGGATCGGCGTCGCTGGACATGGCGCCGGCGACGTACATGCCGGGCGCGACGATGTCCGGCTTCATCACTCCGAGCGCGTTGGGGCCGGCCGCGCTGAACGTCGCGGTGCCATCGAGCCCGAGCAGATTTTCGCTGTCGTCGTCAGCGCCGACCAGGAAAGATTTGCCTTTGTAGTCCCGCCAATGGTTGCGATTGACGGTGGCGCCGACGGCGATCAAGTCCGGATGCGAGGCGGGGATGTTGATGGTGCCTTGCTTCTCGCCGCGCGGCACCAGCGCACCCACGCCCAGATCCGGAGACGCGCCGCCCGACGCTTGCACCCACAAGCTCACGGTGCCGTGACCCTTGAGCCGCAGCGTGAACACCGTGCCGGGCGTGAAGTCTCCGTCGATGACCAGCACGGCGTTGTGCGAGCCCACCTGGATGCTGCTATCGGTTTTGGTCGGGCCGTTGAAGATGGTGCCGTCGTAGCCCGAGGTCGAAAACGTGGTCGACTCGCCAGGCGCGATGTCGGGGATCCAATCCTGCCCGTCGTGATCGACGGCCAAGGACAGCTCGTCACCGGCGCGGAAGCCGAGCCAGACGTACACAGTGCCGCCGCGCTTGGCGCCGAGCGCCTCGGTCGCGGTCATCAACGGGATCTCGACCGGGCTCTCGCGTGGGACGTGCACCTCGGTGTGGATGCCGTAGGGCTCCGGTTGCCCAGAGCCGATGCCGCTATACAGGCCGCCGCTATTGCCGGCCGCCACGACGATGGCGCGCCCGGGATGGTCCGGCCCGACGAAGCTTGCCAACCCTTGCTCGAGCGGGGACGAGCCGTCGTGGGTGCCGAAATCGCTGCCCAAGCTCAAGTTGACGACGGCGGGCATTCCCAAGCGATCAGCCTGTTCGAACACGAAGCGCGTCGCCTGAATGATGTCGGCGTCTTGGATCGCGCCGTCGCCGGCTCGGCTCACGCGCGCCCCGAAGATGGTGGCCTCGGGCGCGACCCCGATGTAGCGCGGGGTTTTCGACGCCAAGCCGTTGCCGGCGGCCAACGATGCCACGTGGGTGCCGTGACCGAAGGTATCGGTCGGCTCGTCGCCGGTGACGCCGTTGCTCAGGAGGCCGTCGAGATCATCGTTGCTGAAGATGGCGCAGTCGGTCGCGCCCGTGCAGCCATATTCGGCTTCGAGCTCGCGCGGGGGGTCGGCGGCTTTGCGCGAAAAATCGAGCAAGTAGCGGACGCGCGATTTGCCGTCGGCGGTTTGCAAATCGGGGTGGCTGACGTCGAGGCCGGTGTCGATGATGCCGACCACCACGCCCGCGCCCGTCAGGCCGGTTTCGTTGCGAAAGACGGTGCCGCCGATCCACTTTTCCGCTTCGTCCAGCAGCACGTGCCGTGGCGGCGCCCAGTGCAGCAGCACGTCCGGGTGATCGCTCGCGAACGAGGCGATATCGTTCGGAGCGAGCCAGAGCGGGCGGTAGCGCCCCCCCACCAGCACCTCCGAATTGCCCGCGCCTTCGGGGTATTCTGCCAAAACGGCGACGCGCGAGCCCTCTCGTCCCAGCAGCGCGCGCGGCAAGCCGTGGATGCCGTGACGCTCCAAGCTGCGCAGCGCGCTCCCGAGCTCCAGCTGCGCGAAGGCGCGCGAGGGCGTTGCCGCCAGGAGCAGCCCGACGCCGATGCCGGCCAGCGCCGTGCGCGCGCGACCCGTGAACGAAGAGCGCTGCAACATGCGCTCACATGGGGGGAACGATGTGCTTCTTGGGTGGTCGTGCTTCCGACTTTTCGGCGTACAGCGCGAACCTGCGGCTGAGCTCGCCGCGCAGGCCCTCGAACGGCACGATCTGATCGACGACGAGCTCGCTGGCCAGCTTGGTGAGGTTCACGTCTTCGCGGTATTCGTTGCGCAGCTTTTCCACGAAAGCGTCGCGCTCGGGGCCGGCCGGCACTTCTTGAATCTTGTTGTAGTAAACGGCGTTCACGGCCGCGGGCGCGCCCATCACGGCGATGGACGCCGTGGGCAACGCCAAGCAAGCGTCGGGCTCGAAGGCGGGGCCGCACATCGCGTACAAACCGGCGCCGTAAGCTTTGCGCACGATCACCGAGATTTTCGGCACCGTGGCCTCGCTCACGGCGGCGATCATCTTCGCGCCTGCGCGAATGATGCCTTGCCGCTCCACCTTCGTGCCGATCATGAAGCCGGGCACGTCAGCCAGGTACAACAGGGGCACGTTGAACGCGTCGCACAGCCAGATGAAGCGCGCCGCTTTGTCGGCGCTGTCGACGAACAGCACGCCGCCCAAGTGCTTGGGCTGATTGGCGACCACGCCCACGACGCGGCCTTCGATGCGCGCGAACCCGGTGATCAGCTCGCGGGCGAAGCGCGGCTTCAGCTCCAAAAAGCTTTGATCGTCCACGATGGCCGAGATCACCTGCTTCATGTCGAAGGCTTTGTTCTCGTCGGCGATCACCACCTCCGCGATCGGCTTGGCGTCGGCCGCTGCCGGCTTGGGCTCGGCGGCGGGCGGCTGAGCCTCGAAGCTCTGCGGCAGGTAGGACAGGTAGCGTTTGGCGAAGGCGATGGCTTCGTCTTCGGTCTTCACCAAGAGATCGCCGCAGCCGGAGACCTCGGTGTGCATTTTGGCGCCGCCCAGCTCTTCCAGCGTCACCTTCTCGCCGATCACCATCTCGGCCATGCGCGGCGAACCCAAATACATGCTGGCGTTGCCGTCGACCATCACCACCACGTCGCAGAACGCTGGAATGTACGCGCCGCCCGCCGCCGAAGGCCCGAACAGCAAGCAGACTTGCGGTACGCGCCCGCTCAGCGCGACCTGATTCTTGAAGATGCGACCCGCTCCGCGCCGCCCCGGAAACATCTCGACTTGATCGGTGATGCGCGCCCCCGCCGAGTCGACCAAGTACAAAAGCGGGCAGCCCAGTCGCTGCGCGGTTTCTTGCACGCGCAAGATCTTCTCGACGGTGCGCGCGCCCCACGATCCTGCCTTCACGGTCGAGTCGTTGGCCATGATCGCGACGCTGCGCCCCGCCACGCGGCCCACGCCAGTGACGACGCCGTCGGCCGGCAACTCATCGGCCAAGGTGTTGGCCAGCGTGGCATCTTCAACGAAGCTGCCGGCGTCGGTCAGCCGCGCGATGCGCTCACGCGCAAACAGCTTGCCCTGCTCGGCGTTCTTCTGGTGGTACTTCGGGGCGCCGCCAGCTTGGGCCCGCTCGTGCAGCGCCCGGACGTCGGAATCATCCATGAACGGTAAGGCTAGCCCGAGCTTCAGCTCTCCGCGATCAGCTTTCTCACCAAGGCTTCGATCTCGCGCAGGCGGGGCGTGCTGTAGCCGATCAGCACGTCGCGCACGTTGCCTTGCTTGTCGATCACGAACAGTGTGGGCAGGGCGTAGGCGCGGTAGGCGCGCAGCATTTGACCGCTGCCGTCGCTGGCAAGCGCGTAGCCCATCCCCAGTTCTCCCGCGGTGCGGCCCGCGACGTCCACCGGATCATTGGTGACGCCCAGCACGGTGACGCCCTGAGCCGAGTAGCGGTCGTGCCAGCCGTTGAGCGTCGGCGCCATGACGTGGCACACCCCGCACCAGCTCGCCCAAAACTCGAGCACCACCACGCGCCCTTTGAGCGCCGGCAAGCTAGGCGTGATGCTGCCCTGCACGGTGTCGAGCGCGCCGAAATCGGGCGCGCGCACGCCGACGTAGTTCTTGCGCATCAGCTCGTCGTCGTTGGGTGCAGCTTCGAGATCGACGGCGAACAGGCGCGTCTCGCCGCCGCGCAGCACCCCGAGGCTGACCCGCGATCCGGCCAACGCTTTCATCACGTGTTCGCGTAGCTCGGTGGGGCGCGCGACGTTGTCGCCGTCGATGCTGAGCACTACGTCGCCATCCGCGATGCCGGCGTGCTCGGCCGGTGATCCGCGCATCACGCTGCGGATCAATACGCCCGGCTCGCCGTTGTCACGCTTGGCCAGCTCGACGCCCAACCAACCCGGCAAACCGCGCGCAGGCTCCGCCTTCGCGTCGCTGGCTGGGGCGGCGGCGGTGTTCGGGGTCGGCACTGTGGCCTTCGCCGGCGACGCCGCCACTGCGGGCAGAGCCGCTGCCGAATGGGTGCCGCTGACCCCCGCCGCCCCCGAGCACGCGCCGAGCACGGCGCAACAAGCTACCGACGCCAGCGAGCGCGCAACAGACAGCGGTGTGAAGCAAACCTTCATGAGGACCCAGCCGAGCGGCTACGCGCGAGCCCTTCGTGGTACCATGCGGGCTCCGTGCGCGCAGCTATGGCCCTGATTCACGCCGTGATTCTCGGCGCTGCCGTGGTACTGGCCAGCGGCTGCGCGGCGAAAGAGCCCACCACGCCTATCGGCATGTCCGACGCCGTGCCCGAGAAAGCGCGCGCGCGCGAAGTCGAAGCGCCGCGAGCGGCATGGCCCGACTTCGCGGCGGCCCGCGCCTGGCCGGAAGCCGGGCCAGCGTCGGTGGCGCTGGCTCATCGCCGCGACGGCACGCTGGTTCACGTACGGGTCGAGCCGGCGGCGCTCGCCGCGTACCGCGAGCTTTCGGTGGAAGCGCCCATGCCGGATGGGGCGCGGGTCGTGGCCTGGCACGAGTCGCCGAGCGGGACGCTGCTGGGGGGTTACCTGCTCGAGAAGCGTTCGGGCGCCTGGGCCGCGCTCGAGTTGGACGCCAACGGAGCCTTGGTAGTCGGCGACCACGCTCGCTGTGTGCGCTGTCACGACATGGCCCCCACCGACCACTTGTTCGGCCTGCGCTCCGCGTTGCGGCCCGCGCCCTCCGTCAGCGGGGAATCGATCGTCCCGAGCGCGCGTTGACGCCAAAGCAGCTGGCGCTTGCGCGTGTTTGGCCACAAAGTGCAAAGACCCGGCGAGAAAGCTCGTCGGGTCTTGGGCACGCAGTCTAAAAAAGTTAGTTAAGAAGCTTCTAAGGAAGCAGCAAGAACAAGAAGCGGAAGCAAGGAAGCGCCCCGGAGGGCTCGTAAGCAAAGTGACCGATGGGGTGCAGCCCGAAGGTCGCCAGCCCTTAAGCACCCTCCGTGCCAGATCCGCGGCTCCTATAGAAGATGAACGATTACGGCCGGTTCCGAGCGCCCCTCCGTTTCCCCCCTACATTCATCGCCTCCAGCCCTGGCTCGCGTGTCACGGGGTCCCCCCCTCTCTGAAAAGATTTCAGGGTGAATTCCAGCCACGGAGCATCGCTGCCGCGCCACCGTCGCGCCCGCTCTGCCCCAACCGGCCCGCCGCCCTCCGACCCCAACGGCGCCCGCCGACAGCGCGCGAAGATCCCGAGCGTTTTCCTCTCGCATTCCGTAACGGCGTGCTATCAACCGCGTCCCTTACGCACCCGTAGCTCAGCTGGATAGAGCATCGGACTACGAATCCGAGGGTCGCATGTTCGAATCATGCCGGGTGCGCCAGAAAACACGCTGGTTTGTGAAGCAGCCAGCAGAGAAAAAGGCACGGTCGCTGCCTTAAATCGGGGAAGGGCAGCCGCCGGGATTTCCAGAACCTCGGTGATGCGCACGTAACGCATGTGCGTCGAGGCGTTGCGGTGCCCCGCCAGCGCCATCGCCTGCTGAACGTTCATGCCGCTACTGGCCAGGCCGGTCGCGAAGGCTCGGCGGAAGCTGTGAAAGTCGAGGGGTTTGAAATCCTCGGACCCTGCCTGGATTAGGCAGAGCGTTCTGGCACGTTGCTCGGCGGCAACGGCTGCCTCACCCAAGGCGTCCAGCTCCCCCCGACTCGCTTTGCTCGTCACCGCGCTTTCAAGCTCGCGCTGCGCCGCCTGCCAAGCGTCGCGCGCGTCCGCGAAGCCCTCCAAGGGGCGAACGATGCCCGCTTGCCAGAGCGCCTCGCGAAGGTGCTCCGCGTAGGAGCTTTTGCCCTGCTTGCGTTCTCCCGCGCGGGGTCCGCGCCTGACGGGAAACACGGGACCGGCGACGGGTGAGCCGTGCTGATTCCACCACGCTTGCAGCACGGGCACGAAGCCAGCCGGTAGCCCTAGCCGATCGCCTGACTTGGTTTTTGGCCGCGGCACATGCGCGTCCAGCCACGTCACGGTGTCGACGTGCTTCCAGTCCCACGCGTGCAAGTCACTCGTGCGCATGCCGCCAAAGGTTCGGGAGGCGTAGGCCATCGTCGCCAGTTCCGCCCCGAGGTGGGGGCTAGCCATCAGCGCTTCGAATTCCTCGTCGGCAAGAACCACGCGGCGTCGTTCGTCGACTCGTGCGTTCTTGGGGACGCGCACCTTGCGAGCAACGTTCTCGGGGATCTGTTCTTCGCGCCACAGCTCGTCCAACACCGTCGAGATATCGATCTTGAGGTGCATGATGGTGCGGCGGCTGCGCCCGTCACGCTGGCAAGCCTCGAGCGCCTCGAGCACATGCGGCGGACGGATGGTGTCGATCGGCATGTGGCCAAACGCAGGGAAGGCCCAAGCCGTTAGCCGTCGCATACGGTCTTTCCACGTCGCTAGCCCCTGCTCCGCCTGCTTGCTCACGGCCGCGCGCGCGGCCACCTCGAAGGTTTCGATTCGGGCAGCCGCTTCAGCGTCCGTCGGCCCCTCCGCCTCCAAGAGCCGAGCGAGCTTGCGCCGCGCTACGGCCTTGTTGTCGGTGCCGAGCGGCACGCAAACCCGAATGTATTCGCCGTCAATCTTCGTCCAGTAGCGGGCGCTCCAGCCGGACTTTCGCCAGACGAGCGAGCCGGTTCGCGGCCGTCCGGGCGCGCGGCTCTTGGTCGCGGGACGCGTGATATCGTCGTTCATGTTGAATCATCCTTATCCGATGGTTCGGCCACGTCCCCGGCTGTTAGCGCAGCGCGGGGACAACCTGTTTTGGAGACTAGCAGAGGGGACACCTCAAGCCCATCCATCGCGAGCAGCTTCGAAAGAACTCTACCCGCGCGCGTAGGCTGCGAGGTAGTAACCGACCCTCGGAGGTCATGATGAACGTTCGAGGCTTTGCGGTGGCGGCGGTGTTCTTGGTTGGCTGCGCGGTGGGTGGGGTGTCGAGCCAGCTCCTGGTGCCAAAGGCGAGCGCGCAGCAAGCGGCGAGCCTGCCGCAGTGGGAGTACACGTGCCCGATCCTCGAGAGGGAGGAGATGGTCCAGGCCGGTAACCGGCTTGGAGCGGAGCGCTGGGAACTCTCGGTAACGCTGCCGGGCACGCCCAACGCGGAGCCCCGATGGTGCTTCAAGCGTCCGAAGCTGTGACCCAGCGACGTTGTAGCGGGGACGCGTTCGGCGCACGCGTGATTTCAAGTAGTTACGCCGCGCTGCCTGAATTCGCATGCCTAAACCTCTCGCCCGCTCAGTGAAAGCAGCACAATTCCTGCCTCGTCGTGGCATTGGGCAACGGCGTAACCCACCGCTGCGCTTGTTCTGTACGGGCGCGCGATGGGCTCCAGACCTTCCGCGCGTCCGGGCCCCTTGCTCGAGTGGCCGGGGGTACCGCAGCGGGAGCGAGTTCGGGGCAAGCTAGGTGGCACTGGGTGATGACTTTCCGAATTTAGCCATCAGCGCTTCGAACGGGTTTGGCCTCGGCCTTCCCGCAGCCTCACGTGCGGCAAGCTCCCACGCAGCGAGTTCATCCTGACGTGCGGTGCTCGCCATTGCCGCGGCCTGTTTGAAAAGCTCGGTGTCTGCTGTTTCGGCCGCGAGCAGGTGCACGAAGCGGCTGGCAGCCAACGCAAGCGCCGCCGACTCGACCATGGCGCCGACGCCAGCGCTGATTTTGCCGCCGTGTAGCTCCGCCAGCTCCCGACGTCGGTGCGTCGCGTAACGGGCACCCCAGCGCGCGAACCGTCGGTAACGCGGATCGGCCAGCCCAAGGGCCAAAGCGCCGCGGATGCCGGGCCGCACGCGCTTGGCTGCGCCGGCCGTATTGCCAGCCACGAAGCGCCCGTTTGCGTCTCGGTCGGGACGGACCGCAAGTGCAGGCGTAACCGACGGTAGTTCATCAGCAGGCAGAACCTCGATCCGCGGGGAACCTACGCCGTTGCCGTGGCCGGATCGGAGGGCCATCAGGCTCGCTCCCGGTGTAGGCTGGCGGTGTGGCGGTCGCGATAGCTGTTGCTGTGGGACTCTTGCTGCTTTGGCTTGCTCGAAGCAGCGAGCACAAGCGCCGCGATCGCCAAGCGCTGCGCGTTTTCAGTCATCGAATCTACCTTTCGGCGGCATCGGACGATGCCTGGGACGACTGGGACGCCGATTTGGTTGCCATGACGGTGGTGGTTCAGCGATGCGTGCCCGACCGCGACGATCCGCCGAGCGCTGCGCTCCCGCTGCGTCGTACGCAGGATGGCCAATGGCGTGTCCAGTCCGAGCCCGGTGGCAAAGGCCAGTGGCAGGCGGTGCCACCGGACGTCGCGCAACCGCTGGAGTCGCAATACCAGCGCTTTCTGCTCCAGAGACGCGAGAGGTAGGGCCGTCTCGTGTTCGACGCTTGCCCCGCTCTCTTCGACGCGCCGCGCGTCTGCCCACGACTGGTGCCTAAATAGGCTCCACTCTCTTCGCGGCGCACCCGGAAACCGGGTCGCTTCGCGCGGCTGGGCGGCAGCTTCAAACGCCGAAGGTCTGCCGCGCCACGGAACGGCCAGCTCGCGCGCGTGAGTTCCGGGGCGGCGCTCGAATTCGCGCTGCTGCGCCCCTCTCATGGCCACAGCTCCCGTTCGAGTGGACTCCGCAGAGCCTTCAAGGCTTGGCGCTCTGGCGAGCGCGGACGGCTCAGCTCAAGCCAGTCTTCAGTCCGGACCAGCGCCTCGCAGAGTGCTTTCCGTGCCGCTACTACGTGCCCGAAATCATCCGGCCCAAAACCCGCGGTTTCGTAGTTGCGTAAAACCCTGTGGCGCGTTTCTGGTCCCTGGGCGGCTCGCAGCACGTCCGGCCATCCAAAAACGCTTCCACGGGCGCGAGGCAGTTTGCGCGCGGCCGTTTTGATGCGGGTTGAGAGCGAGCCCGTTTGAACGCTAGGCATCGCGGCCCTGGTCCTCCGCGCGCGCGGGTATTCCGTCGCCCCGTTCGGCGATTGGCTCTGAATGTGAGCGTGCCGGCCCCCTATAGGGAGCCGCACACACACTACTCACGACCGTGCCGGGCACTGTGCCGGGCACGGGGGGGACACTCGTCATTTTAGGCCCTCCATCGCGCGTCGAACCTCCGGAGGAACGAGTTCCGGTTTCAATGAGAGGGGTTTGGCATTGCGAGCCCCGCTCCCCTCGTTCACCGCCGACCCCAGCAACGCTCGGGCTGCATCGACACGACCCTGGCCAAATCCCCACGCCGCCTTAACCGCGCCGCGTAGGTCCCTCACCCCGATGCCCGGGTGGCGCTCCAATACGCGCGCGACCTTCGCCGCATCGATGGCCACGGCCCCTTTCGCCAGCAGGTCGCGATCGGGGCGCGCTACTTCGGGCGAGTCGAACGCAACGGGGATCAAGGTCTGACTGGCGCGGTCAATCTTGAGGTGAAACTTTCGGTCACGCGGGCCGTGCTTGTTCTTTGCAATCTCGAGTTCAACCAAGTCCGGTTGGCCAGGCACGGGCCTAAGCGCAACCAGCACCCGGGCCGAGTATTCGACGGCTCCGCTCCACTTGGCCGACGCGAGCGCGCTAGTTTGTTGGCCGGGGTCGTTCGAGCGGTAGGAGCCGCGCCCCTGTTCGCTCGTCGCGATGGCTATCAGCCTGAACTTCGTCGCGACGGAGCGAATCGCCCGGGCGCGGGCAGTGACGGCTGACACTTCGGGGAGCTCCCGTCTCGCCTCTTCGGCCTGGACGTCGACAGCGCAGCGGACGGTTTGCAACGAGTCGATGGCCAGCATGGCGCGAGGGCCGCGAGGGTGGCTCTCGGGGTCCTCGTCGGCCCGCGCTTTGGCGAACGCTGCTAGTTCGGCCGCCGCGGCTTCGATAGTCCAGGTAGCGTCGTAGATGCGCAGGGGCAGCTTGCCGAGCGTCTCGCGCATTTGGGCTACGACGGCCGGGTCACGAATCTCGCAGTTCTTTCGCGAGTGGCCGCGGCGTTGCGCGAAGCGGGTGACGATATCGTCGGGGTCCTCGTCGACGGCGAGCAGGCCGACGGCGACACCGCGCAACAGGGCGGCGTGCACGATCTGAACGAGCAGCGCCGTTTTCCCGGCGTCGGGAGCGCCAGCAAGGTACCAACGTGTGCCGTAGACCGGGCCGCCGCCGGTCAATTCGTCCAGCGCAGGGATGCCCGTAGGCTCGTGAACCAACGGCCCATCGTGCAGCCAGTCGTCCAACACTTGGCCGATCGTTGTCCCGCCGTGTCTCTCGTTCGCCGCCAATGGCGCTACTTTGAGATTTCTCACGCTGGCCGAACCAGAGGCGGGAACGGTCACCGGAGATTCGGCAAGCTCGTCGTCCGCTTCCTCTTCGCTGCGGGCATCCAACCAGTCATAGGCCGTGTCTGTCGCGCCGCCGCCGCGGCCGTCCCGCCCCCCGCGGCTCACGGGTTGCCCTCGCTTCGAGAGCGAAGCCACGCCAAAACCGTCGGTAGCTCGAAGCGTCTAGCCTCGCAAACGAGGAAGCAGGGGAGACCAGTGCGAACAAGGCGATCCACCGTGCTGGTAGAAACCCCGAGTGCACGCGCCAAGCCGTTGCGGTCAAGCAGTTGAGGGCCACCGCCGGGCGCGGCTCGCTCAAGCGCCTCCGTGACGGCATCGGTCACCAGAGCAGCCATCGCGTCCGCCCCGAGCACAACTAAGCGTGTGGTCTCGGGCGGGTCTCCGGCTTGGGGTAGCCTAGGGGCTCCAGCGGCGTGCGCGCGACCGTCGCCACGCCGGATTCGCGGAATCGCGGGCTTCACGCGCCACCGCCTTCCCGCAGTCGCTGCTCGACGAGCGCGATAGTCCCGGCCAGCACGGGAACCCCGGCAGCGACGGAAATGAGCTGTTCGCGGTGGACCCCGAGCGCTTTGGCGGCCGCTCGTGGTCCGAGTCTCATCAGCAGGCCAGCAACCCGCACCCGCAGCTCGGCAGGCGGGAACACACCTCGACGTTGGCGGTATTCGATGTCGGTCACGGGGTCTTTGTAGGCCGCGCCCCGGCGTCACCCCAGGCGCCCTAAAATCCCCACCATTATTCCGACGCGCCGAACGTCGCCTAGTCCAGTAGATCGTCCAATGCGCTCCGGACCTTACGAAGCTCGGCTGCGCGGCCCCTCACGCGCCTTTCGGCTGCCTTGATTGCTGCCCTCCATTGCCCCTTCTGTTTAGGCTCAATGGGCTCGATCTCAACGAGGCCGGTACGTGTATCCACACGACCGAGCTTGGCGGCGGTGGTTTCAAGGCCACTGTCCAGGTCCATCCTCGCAATGTCGGCCTGGGAAACGCCACCCCGGCGCAGGTACGCCTCGGCTTCTGCCAGCAACTGTTTGTTCGGACGCCCCTTGCCTTTTCTGGTTCCAGGAAGGGAACGGCCCGTCGAGTCGAATGCCCAGTCGCGGTCTACCGTTTCCAATGCGCAAGCAAGGGTCTCAGCCAGATCGGCCGCGCGCGCCACGGCCGCCCATTGGTTTCTCCACCCGCAGCTCTCCTTAGCCACCCGAGCTGCCGATCTGAACGCCGCAAGGGCGGTGCTCAGCGGCTGGAGGGTTTCGACTAGGCTCGTTTCCGACAATCGCTCCGGCGCGAGCGTTCGAAGATTGCTGTAGAGGTAGGCGTAGGCGTCATTGCAAGCCTTTGCCTCTACCGTGCCGTGCACTTGATGTCGGCGCACGATCAGCCTGTTCATTCCGCCTACGATGTCGAAGCCGCAAAGATTCCGTATCGCTTTGTCCTCGTCGGTTCGGCTCGCGTGGGGCGTCCAGTGCTCCCCACACACGGTGCACGCCTGCCAATTCGCATTGTTCGTGGCCTCCGCATCCGCCGCATCCGGCGAAAAGACAAACCCTTGCCACATTTTCGCCGCCTGCAGTCGCAGCTCGGCCAGGCCAGCCGCTGTCTCCTTGGGTGGCAGGTTGCTGGGCGACCGGGCGCTCGTTACCTTGGACACGCGGCAACACCTTCCGCTGTGCCCCGAGCCGTTGACACGGTTTCGGAGCTTACTTTGGCACCGCAAGCCTAGCC
>JBEQSW010000388.1:0-7085 GCA_040348565.1 Myxococcales bacterium
CCCCATCTGCGTCGAGCCCGGCCACCGCGACGCGCGCTTCGAAGCTGGGAGACTCCTCCAAGCGCCGCCGAGCCAGCTCCAAATCGTTGTCGCGCAACAGCCGCCGCAGCTCCAAGCGCAGCCGCACCGTGTCGTCGCGTGAGGAGAAGAACAAGACCGCGCGCTCGATCACCACGGCCAGGGCCGCGATCGACAGCGCGATCAGCAGCCAGAGCACCCAGCGTGAGCCGTAGTGCGAGATCGCCAAAAGTCGTTCGATGATATCCATTTTTCAGCCAATTCCTTTCGTTACTGCACACACGCTGCGCGCTCGATGAACGCGCTGCCGCCGCGAAAATCGCGCAGCACCAGCCAGAAGCGCACCAGTCCTGGCTGCTTGGGCGCCGTCCAGCTCACCTGTCGTTACAGCTCTTCGCTGTCCCAAGGCACGGAGTCGAAGGCGCGAGACAGCTCTCCGGCGGTCGTGAAGTGCGACAGCTGCAGCGACTCCCGCGACGGGTCGAGCTTGCTCGGCCGCGGCAACGGGTCGCGATCGCTCTCGTCGAGCGCGACGGTGATGGTGTGCTTGGACCCGGCCGCCACTTCGACAAAGCCGAGCCCGCTGCAGTCGCCATCGACTGCCGCAAGCTCCGGCCAAACGTCGCCGTCGAACGCGATGCTTTCGGGCTGGAGCTCCGGATTTTGGTTCACGTCGCCGTCGCGCGAAAGCTCGAGCTCCAGCGCCAACGGCGTGCCGGGCTCGGCGCCGTCGCAGCTCTGACCGTCGGCGCTGGGCGAGCCGTCGGGGCAAATGATGCCGAGCACGGCCAAGCGCCCCGCGGGGTCGAAGCCAGACGGAACATCGAAAGCGATGTTGGGAACGGCGGCGTGTCCGTTGTCGCTCGAAACCTGGGCAAAAGGCGCGTCGATGCAGGCCGAACGGCTGCCTTGCCGCGGCGCGGCCAAGCACACCGCAAACGCAAAACCCAGCGAAGGCTCGAGCTCGGGCGCCGCCAGCAGGAAGGTCGCGGTGGCGCTTTCACCGGGCGCCGGCGCGGCGCGCCCAGGGTCGTCCGTCACCTCGACGCGCCCGCCGAGCACGCGGGGCTCTACCACCAGCTCCACCGGTTTCAGCGGCTCGTCGCAGCCGAACGTCAACCAACCGGCAAGCCCCGCCGCCAGCAACATCGCCCGCTCTTTCACAGCTCACCTCGCAGACCCAAATTCGGAAACAGTTGCACGCCCGTCACCGCTTCACGCTTCGAGTAGTCGAAGCTGTAGCGGTACCCTTCTTGGTTTTGCGCGACGTACACGTTCTGCACGTCCAGGTACGCCGCGACCATGGCCGGCCCCACCGTCCACACCTTCTCGACGCGCGCGTCGAGCTGATGAAACGGCGTATCGCGCCGGCTGTTGGTGGCGCCGTAGGTCGGCAGGTAAACGCCGGTGCGCACGTCGTAGGTCGCGCCCGTGATGGGCGTGGTGGGGTTGCCGGTCACGTATCGGAAGCGCAACCCGACGTTCCAGCCTCGCCCCAGCCCTTGGCTGGCGGCCAGCGACAGCACGTGGGTTTGGTCGGAGTCGAACAAGCGCCAGGCGCCGCCCTCACGACGGCGTTCACTGCGCGAAACCGTGTACGCCAGGTAAGCAAAGCCGTCCGAACGCCAGTGCGCCTCACCCGAGAGCTCGCCACCAAAGATCCGACCCTGCCCCTGATTCAAGAACTGAGGTGCCTCGCGGTTCTCGGTGCCGATCACGATGTCTTCGACGCGCTTGTAAAATCCCTCCGCGGTCAGCTTGGCGGTGTCGCCCAGCTTTTGTTCCACCCCGGCGCTGGTTTGCAGCGCGCGAAAGTGCTTCAAGTCCGGGTTGCCGATGCCGGGAATCGACTGCCAGCTCTGCGGCGGTTGACTGTAGTAGCCGACGCCTCCCTTCAACGCGGTCGACGCGCTCAGCTCGAAGCGCAGCGCCACGCGCGGGTCCACGCTCACGTCTTTGATCTCGCCGTAATAGTCGACGCGAACGCCGGGCGAGACGAGCAGGGGTTGCACGGGCCGGAACGCGAGCTCCAAGTAGGCGGCCGGCTGCGGCACCACCACGGAGTCGTCTTGCACCGTGATGGCGCGTTGGCCCGCAACCGGATCGCCGTCGGTCGGATCGCCTTCGACCGAGCCCGGCTGCGGGCCATGGTACCGGCCGGCCAAAAACCAACCGAAAAAATCGCTGCCGGCCGTGAGCCGCAGTGTGCGATGCAGCTCGAAGCTGGCTTCGGCGCGACCGTACAGCTCGGTGGCGTCGAAGTTTTGCTCGGCCTCACCCAGGCGCTGCAAAAGGCCGATGCGGCCCGCGGTGACGTTGGCAAAGCCGGACACGCCATGCGCGCCGTGGTGACTCAGCTCGAGCCCGATGCGATGAAATTCGATCCGACCTTTGATGGTGCCGGCCAAGCCCGGGTCGTCGTCGTTGGCGTGAGCAAAGAACAGCTGCAGGGCGTCGCGGCTGCCGTAGGCGAGCAGACGAAGGCGCGTGGCCGAGTTGATGCGATAGCTGGCGAGCGCCTGGTAGTCGAAATAAGTCGGCGCCGCGACGACGTTGTACGTGTCCTTCGGGACGAAATTTTCGAAGACGAAATCGATGTTGCTGCGCCGCAACGCCGCCGCCACGCTCAGGTCCGCGGTGACGGGCGTCTCGACGAACGCGGAGCTGTCGATCAGGTTCAGATCGAGCACGGCGTGCAGCCGATCGCGATTCGGGTCGCGAGCGGTGATGTCGATCACGCCGCCGACCGCGCGCCCATAGCGCGCCGAAAAATTGCTCGGGTAGACGTCGACTTTCTCGACCAGCCGCGAGCTCATGAAGCTGGTGAGCCCGCCGAAGTGGAACATGAACGGCACCGGAATTCCGTCCAGGAACACCTGGCTCTCGCCGGCGGCGGCTCCGCGCAGAATCGGATCGCCTTGTCCGAGCGAGGTGCGGGCGACGCCCGGCATGATCTCGATGGCGCGCAGAGCGTCACCGCGCGTGCCCGGCATGTTCTGCACGACCTGCGAGTCCACGCTGCGCTTCGTCACGTCGCGCGGCGGCGCTTCCACCTCGGCGGTGCCCTCGAACTCCAGCTCGTCGTCGGCCTTTTCAGCGTCGGCGGCGAGCGCCCGCGGGCTCAGCGCCAGCGCGCAACAAGCTCCCGAAAGACTGGCAAAGAAACGAATCTTCTGCACGTACCGCTCCCTGCCCGGCAGAAGACGCCAGGCCTCGATGGGTCACAGGTCCGTGCAAAGCGCGAAAACGGCGCGACGCGGACCGGGCCGAAGCGCCCGACCGACGCTTCGACCCCTCCGTGCCCCGCCCAGCGTCGACCGTTCAAACCGTCGCGATTTTTTTCGTCAGGCACGCGCCATCACGAGCCACCCCGCGGCCACATCGCTCGAAGAAATTCGCGCTTTTTTGCGTGCTAAGCTTGCGCGTCCGTGTCCCGGCTGGCCGTTCTCGCAATGCTCTTCGTCGCGGGCGGCTGTGTACCAGCCGAGCGGCGACCGGGTGACCACGACGCGCAAGCAAGTCCCCAGTCGACACGATCCAAACGCACGAAGCTTGCTCCCATCGACGTGACCGGTTCCGAGCTCGAAGCGGCTGCCAGCCCGGAGCCGGACCTGTTGCCAGTCCTGCAAGCCGTCTTCCAGGACGAGTTCGAGCGGGACAGCGTGGGCGAGGACTACTTCGCTACGAGCGACCAATACCGCATCGAGCGGGGCCGGTTGTGCGTGAAGGGCGCCCGCAACCACCCGCTTTGGCTGCGCCACCGGCTCCCCCCGAACGCGCGCATCCAAGTCGAAGCAGAAGCCAAGAGCGACGAAGGCGACATCAAGCTGGAGGCGTGGGGTGACGGCCACGCCGCCGCGACGCGCGTATCCTACACGGACGCGACCAGCTACCTGGCCATCTTCGGCGGCTGGAAAAACCGCTACCATGTGCTGGCCCGCATGGACGAGCACGGAAGCGACCGGCCCGAGGTCGTGATCGAGCCCGGGAGCGACGACCCCCGACAACAGCCTGCCCTGGCCGGGCACCGCTACCGCTTGAAAGTGGAACGGACGGACGGACACACGGTACGCTTTTGGGTCGACGACGTGGAGATGCTGAGCTTCGCCGATCCGCAACCGCTACGAGGTGGAGGTCACGACCACTTCGCATTCAACGACTGGGAAGCCCCCGTCTGCTTCGACCACTTGGTCGTCGAGCCTTTGCCGAGCTGAGGGAGAGACGTGGAGACCGCCGAGCTCGATGTAGCGCTGGAAGAGTTGGAGCTTCGGCTCGAACGTCTGCGCGCGCTCTACGAGCAGTACTTCATGGGGCTCGAAAAGATCGAGCCGCAGATCGCGCGCAAGGACGTGGATCGTCGCATCTACGTGCTCCGGCGCGAGAAGATCCGGAACACGGCCAAGCGCTTCAAGCTGCAGACCATCATCCAGCGCTACAACACGTTCCAGCAGTATTGGCAGCGCATCTGCCGCGAGATCGAGAACGGCACGTACAAGCGCCATCTGCTCAAGGCACAAAAGAACAGCGGGCAGCTGCTCACCATTGCCGCACGCAAACGACTGGGCCGCGCCGGACGCACGAGCCAACCCCCCGAAGGCGCCAACCCTAGTCAACCGCCGGCTCGTGCTAGCGCTCCTCCCGCTTCGGCCAGTGCCCCGCCAGCTCCTGCCACGGCGCCGCCCCTCGCTGCGGAAGCTCCGCCCCCAGTCGCGCCCGCGGCAACTGCGGTGCCGGCCGGCGCTCCCCCTCTGCCGCGCCGGCCTCCGCTACCTCCCCGCGCCGCCGACGCGCCGAGCGCGCTGGCATCTGCCGCCGGTACGCCCGCGCGCGTTGCAGCGCCTCCAGCTCCTTTCGCTCCTGCTGCCGCAGCCGCTCCTCCGGCTGCGGCTCCTGCCGCTCCCAGCCCTCCCGCCGCTGCTGCTGCTTCTCCCCCTGCCGCCGCCAGACCGGCGCCCGCACCCAAACCGGCGGCAGCCAAGTTCGAGAGCCTCGATCTCGACATGGACTTCATGGGCGATTGGGACCCGGGCGCACCCCGCGGTGCCGCACCCAAACCGGCGCCCACTGCGCCCGCGAAACCGGCTCCCGCCGCCGCGCGCCCCTCGCCTCTTCGCCCCGACCCAGCCGCGCCCGCTGCGCCGCCGAAGGTTCCCGCCCCTGCCGCGCGCCCCGCGTCGATCCCTCCCGCTCCCGTCGCCGCACCGCCGCGGCCAGCCTCGTCGCGCCCCCCGCTGGCACCGACGCGGCCACTGCCGCCGCGCGTGCCGGCTTCACCGCGCATTCCACCCGCCACCGCCGCGCCCAAGCCGGTGCCCGCTGCATCGGCTCCGGCGCGACCCGCGGCCACGGCAACCACCGCCACCGCTCAGCCCAAACCCGCGGTAGCACCGGCGCCGAAACCGGCCGCCGCCAGCGCAACCGCTTCCGCGCCCAAGCCCGCCGCCGCCGCGAGCAGCGCTGTCGACGACGCGCGACTACGCGAGCTGCACAACCGCTTGCAACAAGCCAAGCAACAAACCAAAGAGGCCAACGTCAGCTACGAAGGCCTCGCCAAATCGATCCGCGCCACCGAAGCCAAGCTTCGCGAACAGCACAAGAATCGGAAGATCGATTTCGACGTCGTGATCAAAGACGGCAAAGCGGTCGTAAAACCGATCGTCAGGTGAAGCCTCACCATCGAGTTGGTTGCGCATCGCCGCGCTCCAACTCCGTACGTCGACGCCGACGCCGTGATAGCCTCGACATCGTGAGCCGAAGGGAAGGTCGAGCGATCGCGGGGCCGCGTCACCTCGCGGCTGGCGCGTCGATCTTGCTATGCGTCGGCTGTGGCGGCCGCTCTTCGCTCGAAAATCGCTATCTCGACGCCGCGAGCGGCGGGCACGACTTTGCCGTAGCCGGGAGTGCGCCGGTCGACTCGAGCCAGGGTAGCAAGCCTTCGCACAGCGGCGGGGGGGCGCCGAGCAACGGCGGAGCGCTGAGCGCCGGAGGCCAAGGCGGCGCCGTATCCATTCTTGCCGCACCCGATCCCTACCGAACGCCGCCGACGTTCTGCAGCGTTGCCGAGTGGTGCGGCTCGAACGCGAATTTCGTCGCCATTTGGGGCAGCTCGGCCACCGATATTTGGATCGTCGCCAATCAAGTCGGCGACGTCGCCGGCAGCAAGATGCTCACTGACAGCGACGAAAGATCGGCGCTTCTGCATTGGGACGGCGTGGCCTGGAACGCGGTGCAGTTCGAGGGCACGCACGCCTTGCACTCGGTTTGGGGCACCGCCAAAGACGACGTTTGGGTCGTTGGCGCCAGTGCCTTCGTCCAGCATTTCGACGGCAAGACTTGGTCTGCGCTTCCTCTATCGATAGGCGCGCCGGTCGACTTTACCTCCATCTCGGGCACCAGCTCTCGCGACGTGTGGGCGGTAGGCTGGGGCCGAACCGTGCGGCATTTCGATGGCGCCGCGTGGTCCGTGGCGGAACCGACTCAGTGGGACACCTTCCGTTCGGTGTGGGCCTCGGCGGACGAGGTGTGGGTGCTGGGCGACAAGACGCTGAACCGCTTCGATCGAACCGTGTGGTCGACGGTGGACCGACCAGCTGACAGCGTCACGAGCACCGTATGGGGCCGCGCTCCTGGCGAGGCCTGGCTCGCGGGACCGGCCGGCTTGCTCGAACGCTGGAGCTCGAACGTCGAGCAAAGCAACAGCGTCCCCTACGACAGCTCGGCGGCGAATTTCAGATGCGTTTGGGGTAGCTCGGACCGCGACGGTTGGGCCGTGGGCGAGAAGGGCCGGATCGCGCACTTTAGTGACGGGAAGTGGTCCGCCGGCCCCCACCTCACCGAGTCGAATCTCAATGCCGCGTGGGGGACTCAGGGCAAGACGTGGTTCGTCGGCGACAACGGGGCATTTCTCGAATTCGACGGCAAAGACTTTTCGGCCAGCCCAATTGCCACCCACAAGTTGAACCGATTGTGGGGGACGAGCGCGAGCGACGTCTGGGCCGCGGGGCGAGAGCTCGAGCACTGGGACGGCAATCGTTGGCAAGACGTTCCGCGGCCGGGCTTCCGCGAAG
>JBEQSW010000395.1:0-11058 GCA_040348565.1 Myxococcales bacterium
GCCTGGGCTCGGCCGCCGTCGCCGGGACCGTCAAGGCGCACGGCGGCACCATCGAAGTGAACAGTGACCTCGATGCGGGCACGGCGTTTCGCGTGTATTTGCCGTGCATCGAGCCCGACGGGGTCGCCGTTGCGCCGCCGTCGACGACCGTCGTTCACGGCGTGGGCGAGATCTTGTTGGTGGAAGACGACGCCATGGTGAGCATGACGGCGATCGCCACACTGCAGTCGTTCGGCTACACCGTGACCCACGCCGCCGACGGAAAGACGGCGCTCGAGCAGGTCAGCGCCCACCCCGGTCGCTTTCAATTGGTGCTGCTCGATCTCCGCATGCCCGGCCTCAGCGGCGAAGCCACCTTCGAAAAGCTACGCGAGCTGGAGCCCAGCTTGCCGGTGCTGATTTGGTCAGGCTACGGGGCGGAGCAAGACGTGAGCGCCATGCTCAAGCGGGGCGCGGTCGGCTTCGTGCAAAAGCCATATCGGGTAGCCGAGCTGAGCCGTACCGTGGCCGAGAAAATTCGCCGGCCGAAGCGGGGTTGAACCGTGATATCGCTGGCACGATGAAGCTCGTTTTCTGCGCAGCGGTGGGGCTTTGGGGTGCGCTGTGGGCCGGAGGCTGTAGCGACAGCAAGGGTCCGGCGGTGGCGGCAGCCACGGCCGGCGCCGACGGTGAGGGCGCGGCGTCCAACGGCAACGGCGGGGAACCGGCAACGGCGTCGGACGACGCTTGCCACGACGGCTGCGTGGCTACGATTGCGGCTGCGTGCAGCAACGGTCCCACTGACCAAGCCAGCTGCGAGAGCACGTGTCATTCTCTGGCAACCGGGAAGTGCGGCGGAGAGTACGTCACATTGCAGAGCTGCGCCGAGGGCAAGGCCGTCACCTGCGGCAGCGGCGCTCTCGAAGGGCTGCCGGTCGTGACCGAGTGCTCTGACGAGCAGGCGGCGTTCATCGCTTGCATAAACGGCTAGCGCGCTTTGCGCGTTTGTTGGCCCGATGTGCCCGGTTCGAGTGAGAATTCGCGAAGCTACAGGCCAAGACCCATGCAGCTTCAAGAAATCCCCAAGAGTGTTTTCAGGCTCGAACCCCCGCCGCTCTGGTACGTGACGAACGGCGAGCTCACCGTCGGTCCCGTGGTGACTGGCTTATTGATGCGCGGTGTCGAATTCGGTCGCGTGCCGGATTATTGCCACGTGCGCACTTACAAGGGCGACTGGCGCACCCTCAATTCGGTGCGCGAGATTTCGGCGCTGAACAGCAAAGTGGGAGCCAAAGCGCCTTCGTCCGAGCAACTCGCAGAGTGGGGTCGCCCGGTCGAGCGCATCAAAGACGAGATGGAGCTGGCGCACACGGTGACTTGGCTGTCGCTGGTCACGACCGGCGCCGAAAGCGCCATGTTTCACTACCGCGGCCGCTACGGGCGTTCACTGGTCACCCGCTCCGTGCTCGGCCCCATGTCGACCGAGCGGCTCGGCTACGCGCTGCCAGAGAGCGACCTGATCTTGAGGGCCGCGCGCCAGGGGCGTCCCGTGTTCGGCCCGCCCTACGGTCCCACCGAAGACTCGCTGGCCATGCGCTTTGCCAGCAGCAAAGGCGGCTCCGGCGCGGTCGCGATGATCCCGGTGTTCATCGGCAAGGAGCTCACGGCCATGCTCGAGGTATCGCGGCCTGGCCACGCGTTCCGGCGCAGCGATCTGCAGCGCGCCGAGCGCATCGTTCAGCGCGCGCTTCGCCAACGCACCAACTGATCGGCTTCGGTCTCGGCAGCGGCGGGCCGCGCACCGGCTGGTGCCGCCGCGGCGCGCTTGTGTCGCCGCGCTAGCAGCCCTAAAACGCTGCGCGTGAACATCACCGTATTCGACAACACCCTCAACACGGTCGTTACGACGCTCACCAACGTCGGGCTCAAAGTGTTGGGCGCGATCGTTCTTTACTTGGTGGGCCGAGGGCTCATCAATTGGTTGATTCTGCTGGTCCAGCGCGCGCTGGAGAAGCAGAAGGTCGACCCGACGCTGCTCCGCTACGTCGGGACCGTCATCGCCGTGCTGGCCAACATCGCGCTGGTGATCGCGATCTTGGGCTACTTCGGGGTGGAGACGACCAGCTTCGCCGCGCTGTTGGCGGGCGCCGGTATCGCTATCGGCACGGCTTGGGGTGGGCTGCTGTCGAATTTTGCGTCGGGCGCATTCCTGGTGATTTTGCGGCCGTATCGTGTGGGCGACTTCGTCAACGTGGCCGACGTGACGGGTACGGTGCGCGCCATTGGCTTGTTCGTCACGACCATCGACACGCCGGACGGAGTGCAGACTCACGTCGGCAACGGCAAGGTCATGGGCAACAACATCCAAAACTTCACCGCCAACCCCGTGCGGCGCGTGGACCTTACGGCTCAGCTCCACTACTCGGTCAATGTCGAAGACGCGATCGCGCGGCTCAAGGTCAAGCTGAGCGAGATCCCCAACGTCGCCAAGGATCCGGCGCCCGACGTCGAGATCCTGACTTTCACCGAGTTCGGCCCCGTCCTGGCGGTGCGCCCCTACACCCACACCGACCATTACTGGCAGGTGTATTTCGCCGGCAACAAAGCCATCGTCGCGGTAGCGGGCGAGGCGCATTTTCCGCCGGTCGAGCGCAACGTGCGCATGCAGAACCCGGCTTGATTCTGGCGGCGCGCTTCCGGCCCGAGCCTCGAGGTGATGGCTCGGGCCGTCGTTCGTGCGCGCTACTTGTAAGCGACGGCGACGCTGGTCGGACCGACCAGCGGCAGCACTTGCACGTCTTTGAAGCCCACGCTGCGCGCCCAGCCAGCGAAGTCGGCACCGGTGTAGTCGAAACCGCCGCCCGTCTCGATCAGCATGTTGAGCGACATGAGCAGGCCGAACGTATTCTTCTGCCGCTCGTCGTCGATGATGTTCTCGATCGCGAGCAGGGCGCCGCCGGCGGGTAACGCCTCGTACGCCTTCTGCAGCAGCAGCAGCTTCTTCTCGAGCTCCCAATCGTGAAGAATGTTACCCATCGTAATGACGTCGGCCTTCGGCAGCGCGTCAGCGAAGAAGTCGCCGCTCGCCACGCTGATGCGCGCGCTCAAGCCGGCAGCCGATACGTTGCGCTTCGCGATCGGCGCCACGGCGGGCAGGTCGAAGCTGGTCAACGTCAAATGCTCGTACTTTCGCGCCAAAACCAAGCTGAGCGCGGCGCTGGCACCGCCCAAGTCGCACACGCTCTGGTACTTCGAAAAGTCGAAGGTTTGCGCGAGAGCCATGAACGGCCCCATCTGGATGCCGCTCATCGCCCGCAAGAAGCCCTCCAGGCGCGCCTCGTCGGCATACAAGGCACCGAACAGGTCGCCACCGCTCTTGGCCTCGTTCTGTGGGGCACCGGTCTGCAGCGCTTCGGTGAGATTGCCCCAAAAGCCGTATAGGCGATGGTTCATCATCTCCAGAATGCCGCCGATGTATTGAGGCTTGTTCCGGTCGAGGAACAGCTCGGTGTCGGGCGCGTTCTTGTAGGTGCCGGCCATGCTCTTGCCCTCCCGCTGCAAGAACCCGAGCGCGACCAGCGCGTCCAAGAAGTCGGCGGTGGCGCGCGGGTGCAGCCCGAGCTCTTTCTCGATGGCGCGGCCGGGCTTGGGCTCGCGGGCCAGGCTGGTGAACAGGCCCAGCTCGACGGCTGAAAGCAGCGTTTTGGTGGCGAAAAAACCGCTGCCAACTTGCATGATTTTACTGGGATCGACGTGCGAGCTCATTTTGATTCTCCCTCGGCGCCCTGGGCGCGCTGAATTCCGAGCCCGTAGCCTAGAAAAACGGCGAAACCCGCGTCGCTAAGAGATCCCTCGCGGATTGCTAAATGATCGCTAAGGGACGCGGCAGCCGGTGTCAGGGGTACTTAGCGTCGGCCTGAATCAGCTCGAACGGTCGCTCGAGGTCGAGCCGGAAACGTCCGCGCCCGACCGGCACGATCTGCGCGAACGGAAAGCGCTCCGCCAAACGGCGCCGCAGCAAGATCAGCCGGGTGTCGAGGTTGTCACGAACCGCCGGCAGTTGCAGGCAGGGATCGAGCCGCAGCTCCTTCTTCGTGAACTCGCGGCGGGCCTCGTCGCGCCGCGCTTGCAGCAGCTTGAACAACAGGCGACCCGGTAACGACTTGATCACGTACTCGTCGTCGAAAAATACGCTGCCGTCGGCGGCGTAGTAGCGCACGCGCAGCGGCGTCACGCACGGCTCCGCAACGGACTCAGGCACGGGGTCGACGGGAGCCTCGTCGTCGTTCTCGTGGAACAAAGCCGGCGCCAATAGGCTTGCCACCAGCTGCAGCGCGTGCGAGTCGTCGGCGCTGAAGCGCCCCGCGTTTTCGTCTTCCACGTACAGCACGCCCACCAGCTCGCCCTGCAACAAGAGCGGCGCCGCGAGCTGGCTGCGCACAGTTTTTAGCCCGGGAAGCGCGATTTCAGTGCTCGAGGCGCCGGGCTCATGAGCCGCCTGGAGGACGCCGATTTGACGGGGCAAATTGTTGAGGCGCAGGCCGCGCCGGCGCTCGGCGCAAATGCCAATCGCGCCCTCACCTACCTTCACTTGTGCGCCGACGCCGACTTCGTACCCGTGCGAGGCGAGCATCACCAGTTGATCCGTCGGCTCACCGGGGACCAGCAACATAGAGTGCTGGTAGCCGAGCTTCTCGTGCAAGCACCCGAGCGCGTGGCTGATGCGAGCGTCGAGGTCGAGCTTCGCGCTCCAAGGGCCACACAAATCGGCCAGGGCGGCGAGCATGGCCTCGGCCGTGATCATGGCGTGGGCGGGGCGGCGTCGGACGCCATGTACTCGGCGCTGGTGACACGGAAGACGTCGACCGCGCGCAGCTTGAACACGGCTTGCATGCGCATCAACGTGGCGATGGCGTCGAGCTCGGCGCGCACTTGCTCGAACAGCTCGCCCTCGGTTTCACTCCGCTCGAAGCGCGCGTCGATGCGCAGCTGCCTGCCGTTCTCGGGGTGGATCAAGGTGATCTGCGCGTGCGGATTTTGGCGCACGTTTTCCAGCGTTTTGGAGAAAAATTGATTGGAGAGGGCGATGTGCTCGTGGTCGACGTACGTGACCTTCGAAAGGTAGGTGACGTTGGGCGTGCCATCGGCGGCGCAGGTGGCAATCACCGCGGGCAGCACTCCCTCCAGGCAACCGCGCACGTGCTCGAGCTTGACCGTTAGCGCCATGTTACAGCCTTGCCCCCGCGCCCGCGCCCGGCGTTTGATCGAACAGCTCGGCGGGCTGCATCCGCAAGAAGCGCGCCGGCCCCGTGTAGAACATGCCTCGGCACTGCTCGGGGGTCATACCGATCTTGGCCAGCACTTGGACGAAGCGATCGAAATACCGTTGCGCGGCGAGCGCGGCCTCGAGCGATGGCTCCGCGAGCTCCACCACCGGGCCTTTGAGCTGCCGGCCGAGAAAGGTGAGTGGATGCGTCAGGTTCACCGCTACCGGCCGCCCCACGCGCAAGGCGACCAGCAGCTGGGGGCACTGGGCGTCCAGCAACGCTACCTGCAGTGCTCCAGCGGCATCGAACGAGACCCCGAATGCGCGCACCGATTGCGGCCGTAAGTCTTCCCCACATGCCGCGACCTGAACCGCGACCGGCGCGTCGATCCAGGTGCGAAATTCTTCGGTGTCGAGGCGGCGACTAGCGTCGTTTTGCATGATTCGGGGTCGGCTCGAGCGGCAATGAGAAGACTAACAGCGGGCTTCGGCGGATCGCCAGTGAGCCCGAGTTTCCGGGCCCGCTGCCACGGATACGGCTGGGATAGGCTTGGGTCAGCGCCGTTGTGAGAGGTTGTCCGCTAACCCTTTGGCTGTCCGGGTTCGTGGATTGTCGGATCCGGTATTCGAGACCGACGGCGGCAGGTCCATGGCGAAAAGCCCGCTAATTGTTGTCACAATTGGTTGGCCTGCGTCTTGCTGAAAGGGGGGCAGCCTGGGCCCGACGGCCTCTGGCGGAGCAGCACGGCAAGCACGATGAAGTTACCGAATCAGACAATCGCGGGTCGCATCGACACTTTGGCGGCGTTCCTCTTGGTGGCTCTGGTGGCGGTCAGCGCCCAGGGCTGGCACGCGCTGAAGGTGAGCGCACGCGAGAACGCCGCCGAAGCGCTCACGACCACCGAGTACGAGCACGCGGTGAACGCCGCCCGCACGGCGCAGGTGTCGTTCAAGATTCAAGTGCAGGAGTGGAAGAACATCTTGCTGCGCGGCGGCACGCCCGATGCTTTTGCCAAGCATTCCAGTGGGTTTCGCGAGATGTCCGGCTCCACTCAGGCGTCCCTGCACGAGCTACGCGAGATCCAGTCCAACCTTCACTTGGTCGTGGCGCCCATCGACGAGCTGACCAAGGCGCACGAGGAGCTCGGCCGCAAGTACATGGCCGCCCTCGAGCACTACGATGCCGCGCGACCGGCCGAGAGCGCGCATACCGTCGATGGCTTGGTCAAAGGTATGGACCGCGGGCTGAACGACAAGATCGATGGCGTGGTGGCGGCCAGTCGCGCGGGCATGAACAAGGTCCGGCTCGCGGCTGTCACCCAGGCGGAGCAGCGCCTCGACCTGCAGGTCTCGATCTTGTTCACGGTCGTGCTGGTGGCGTTGGCGTTGGGCCTGACCGCGACCTACTACATCAAACGCAGCATCACTCGGCCGTTGGCCAAGACCATTGGCTATTTCAAGAGCATTGCCGAAGGCAATTTCGACAACCAAATCGAGATCGACCACCAGGACGAAATTGGCGAGGTTTTGACGGCTCTGCGCGTGATGCAGGCCAAGCTGGGCTCGGACGTGGCCGCCTCCAATCAGCTGGTCGCCCAAGTAGCCGATGTCGTGAAGTCCGCGGCGCAGGGCGACTTCACCAGCCGCATCGAAGCCAGCGGCAAGGACGGCGTGTTCGCGACCTTGGGCAGCGGCATGAACCAGTTGTTGAGCACGACCGAGGCCGCGTTGACCGAGGTCGGCCGCGTGCTCGGCGCCCTCGCTTCCGGCGATCTGAGCCAGCGCATCACCGCCAACTACGCCGGGACGTTCGGACGGCTGAAGAACGACGCCAACACCACCGGTGAGAAGCTGTCGTCGATCATCGACGAGGTGCGCATGGCGGCCGACGCGCTCAGCTCGGCCTCGGCGCAAGTCAGCGCCACGGCGCAGAGCCTGGCGCAGTCGGCCTCCGAGCAGGCGACGAACGTCGACCAAACCAGCGTTTCGGTGCAGGAAATGTCGGCCTCGGTGCTGCGTAACGCCGAGAACGCCCAAGCCACCGACAGCATGGCCACGCTGTCGGCCCGCGAAGCCGCCGAGGGTGGCACGGCGGTGGTGCAGACGGTGACGGCGATGAAAGAGATTGCGACGAAGGTCGGCGTCGTCGACGACATTGCGCACCAAACCAACCTGCTGGCGCTCAACGCGGCCATCGAAGCGGCGCGCGCCGGTGAAGCGGGCCTAGCCTTCGCAGTGGTGGCGGCCGAAGTGCGCACCTTGGCGGCCCGCAGCTCGGCGGCGGCTCGTGAGATTGGCGAGCTGATTGGTGGCAGCCTGACCGTGTCCGAAAAGGCGGGCGCGCTGATCACCACCATGGTGCCGACCATCCGCAAAACTTCGGAGCTCGTTCAGCAAATCTCGCTGGCGTCGGCCGCCCAAACCTCCGAGCTTCAGAAGATCAACGGCTCGATGGGTGCGGTCAACGCCGCCACCCAGCGCAACGCCTCCGCCTCCGAAGAGCTCGCTGCCACCGCTGAGGAGCTCTCGGGCCAGGCCAAGCAGCTGCAGTCGCTGATCGGCTTCTTTTCGTCGGCAAAGCGCGCCACGAACCTGGCCGTGGCTAGCCAGCGTGGCAGCAAGCGGCCGCCCCCGTTGTTGGCGGCGCGCCTTCATTCTTGAGGGCTGCTGTCTCGCGGTTCCGTGAGGGAGCCTGGTAGCAGGTAAGTACGCGCGGCGTATCCGAAGAGCGAGCCATGGTTCAACACAGGCGAAATGTGGGCGACGGTAGCGTTGTGTAATGCGCGGTATCGGCTCCAATGGGTGCCCGGCTGCTCGTGGTGCACGGTGTGGAGGCCGTTTTCGAACACGAACCAATTCCAAAACGGGCTGACGAAATTCCGCGAGTGGTCGTGCTCGGAGCTTGGGTCGCACCCCGCGTGCTGTAAGTAGTTGGTCAGCATCATCCAGTAGGTGCCGAGCAGGGCCGGCAAGCCGACCGCGAACAAGTAGCTGGTGCCGCCGACTGCCCCGCCTCGCACGGCCACGAATAGCCCCAGCGCGGCGGCGTGACCGCCGAGCACGCTGGCCGTTTCTACGACGATCCGTCGAGCACGAGTCGGATGGCGACGAAAGGCTTCACGCGCGTACCCGATGACTTGAGGCAACTGAAAACGGCCGGAAGCCAACGGATAGGTCAGCGCGGCTACCAGGCCGTCGCGCGCGGCGTGGCGTGACGTTCGGGTGGCGTCTCCCTCCCCGTTCAGATAGCGGTGGTGGTTGCGGTTGTGGGTCGGCACCCAGGCAAAGCTCGGAAAGCCGTAGAAGAACGAGAGGTACGCGCCGTACAGCAGGTTGGCGCGCCGCGAGACGAACACCGGGCAGTGGTTGTGGTTGTGCGACAACACGCCCGACAAGTACGAGCAGTACAGCAGCAGCGGCGCCAGCCACGGCAGCAGGCTCGGTCGGAGCAGCGCGAGCACAGGCCCTAACGGAAAGAGCAAGAACGCCCAGACCAGCGTGCGCGAATCTTCGGCAAATCGCAGCTTCATGATTTCGAACCCCAATGTTGGCCTCGCGCTCTGCGAAGCCGTGCCAGCTTGAGCCGCTCGACGCGGTCGCACCATTCGCGTTGTCGTCAGGTCTCGCCGAGCCCGCGGGACTGCGGAATTGCGTGCGGTGAGCGGCTCGAAATGTGAACGCGCCGTTGGAATCGCCCGTGAGCACGGACCGTCACTCGCGGGCTTGGCGCGCGAATCTTGCTTCGTTCCGGCGCTACCGACCGGTCGCGCGAAGCTGAGCCGAATGCGAATGGACCCGGCGGGCGCCGCGCACGATAATCAACGGCGATGAAGGCGGGCCGTTCGAAGACAACCGTGCGCAAGGAGCCGCGCCAAGCGCGCGCGCAGGCGACGGTCGGCGCCATCTTGGAGGCCACGGTGCAAATCCTGGATCGCGAAGGCTTGGAGGCCGCGACCATGGCCCACATTGCCGAGGTCGCGGGTGTCAGCGTCGGCTCGATTTATCAGTACTTTTCCCATCGCGACGCGATCCTGAACGCCCTGCAAGATCGCGAGTTCGGGCGCGCCCTCACCCTGGTCCAAGAGCTGTTAGCCGACGGCAACCTGGCGCAAACGCCCGAGCAGACCGTGACGGCGGTGGTGCAAGGCCTGGCCCAGCTCTATCGCGCGTGTCCGGGCCTACACCGCGTGCTCACGATCGAGGGTCTGCGAGTGGCACAGGCCGACCGCGTGCACGCTTTCGATCTGCGCGTGATCGAGATCGTGCGGCACTTTCTCCAGGCCAGCAGCGCGCCGATGCGACCGAAGAACTTGGATGCAGCCGCGTTCGTGGTGGTGCAAGCCGTACGCGCGACCATGCTCGCGTGTCTGCTGGAGCGACCGCCCGGGCTCGACGAGCCCACGCTGATTCAAGAGGTCGTCGATTTGGTGCTCTGTTACTTGGTGCAGCAAGATTCGGCCGACGCGCGTGTGCCCCTGGCAGTCGCGAGCGTTGGTAGAGCAGGAGTTGGTTCGTGAAGAATTTGTCCGATTTCGTGGTCTTCAAAGACGCCAATTTGGCCCGCCAACTGGGCCCCAAGCCGCCGATGAGCACGTTGTGCGAGGCGTACTTGGATGAAGCGCTCGACATCGTCGACTTGGACGGGTTTTTCGAGGCACGCACCGAGCTGGTCGAGTATTCGCTCACGCTCGAGCACGTGAAGCAATTCGTGACGCGCATGGTTCCCGAATGGACGCTGCATTCGCGGGCGCAAGACCAACGGCTGGTGCGCGACCACTACGATCGCGGAGACGACTTCTTCGAGGCGTTCTTGGGTGAGCGCATGGTGTATACGAGTGGTATCTTCCACGACGAGCATCAGTCGCTCGAAGAGGGTCAAGACAACAAGCTGGACCTCGTGTGTCAGAAGCTGGGGCTCGAGCCCGACGCCGAGCTGCTCGACATCGGTTGCGGCTGGGGCACGCTCGCGCTCCACGCGGCCAGGCAATACGGCGCGCGCGCGACCGGCGTCACCCTGAGTCAAAACCAAACCGCCTTCGGCAACGGACGAATCGAGCGCGCTGGCTTGGCCAACCGCGCCCGCATCGAGTGCCGAGATTATCGAGAAATTCCCGGTAAAACTTACGATCGCATCGTCAGCCTGGAGATGGTGGAGCACGTTGGCTTGAAGCACCTCGATCGCTTCTTCGAGCTCGTTGCGGCACGCCTGAAGGACGACGGGCTGTTCCTGCTTCAGTTCGCGGGTCTACGGCGTGGGGGCGGCCTCGGCGTGCCGCCCGTCGGCATGCGGCCGGAAGACATGATTTGGGGCTTGTTCATGAACAAGTACATCTTCCCCGGAGCGGATGCGTCGCCACCTTTGAGCACGATGCTCAAGTCGATGGAGAAGGCCGGCTTCGACATCTACTCGGTCGAAAACATCAGCATTCATTACTCGCTGACCATTCGCCGCTGGCACGAGAACTGGCAGCGCAACGCCGAGGCGGTGCGCAAGAGCTACGGCGAGCGCTGGTACCGGCTTTGGAATTTCTTCTTGGCGTGGTCGTGGCGCATCGGCGCGCAGGGTAACTCCGAGTGCTTTCAAGTCGTCGCGCACAAAAACCTCGACGGCTTCGACCGCAAGCTCTTCCTGCCCCGAGCTACCGCCGCACTTTCTCGCCCGAAGCGCGCGGCGGTGCGGGCGGCTTAGGCGAGCTGACGACAGCAGCCGTCAGAACTTCAGGACGACGGACGGAGCGGAGCGCTCTGCCGGACCGTGGAATACGGCTTCGACATTGTTGCCGTCCGGATCGATGAGGAACGCGGCGAAATAG
>JBEQSW010000397.1:0-2837 GCA_040348565.1 Myxococcales bacterium
GCCTTCGAGATTCACAGGGAGGACGGGAGTACGGGAGGTCGGAGGGAGGCGAGAACGCATTTTTTGATTTGGAGGACCAAATCAAAAAATATTTCCTTCGAGGGTTTCAGGAGGTGAAAGAGATGGCGGTTCACTGGCGGCAGCGCGAGCCCAAAAAATTCTCGCCTCTGTCTCGGCCTCCCGTCCTCCCATCCTCCCTGTGAAAAAATCTCGATCGTACGAGGTGGCCTTTCGCCGCTACAGAAGCTTCTGCGATTCAGGCTGCGGTTTGGCAGCCCCAGCGCAAATAGTGCTAGGAAAGGCGCCAGGATGAAGAGCCTTTGGAACGAGCAGGAAGCGGCCGAGCGCGCGGCAAGTCCTCTGGCGCTGCGGGTTTATACCTCGCGGTTGTTGGGGCGGGAGCCGGCGTTGGTGTTGCACGGCGGTGGCAACACGTCGGTGAAGGTGCGTGAGCCAAACTTGTTCGGGGAGACGGAGCACCTGCTGTACGTGAAGGGCAGCGGTTGGGATTTGGCGACCATCGAAGCCAAGGGCTTTGCGCCGGTGCGGATGGACACGTTGCTCAAGCTGGCCGCGCTGGAGCGGCTGAGCGACACCGACATGGTGCGGGTGCAAAAGGCGGCCATGACCGACCCGAACGCGCCGACGCCGTCCGTCGAAGCCATTTTGCACGCGCTGATCCCGTTCGATTTCGTCGACCACACGCACTCCGACGCGGTCGTGGCCATTACCAACACGCCCGGTGGTGAAGAGACCATTCAGCGCGTGTTGGGCGAGCGCGTGCTGTACATTCCGTACGTGATGCCGGGGTTCGCCTTGGCGCGGCTGGTGTACGAGCGGACGCGCGACACCGATTGGTCGAAGTACGACGGCATGGTGCTGCAGCATCACGGCATTTTCTCGTTCGCCAACGACGCGCGGGAAAGTTACGAGCGGATGATCCGGCTCGTCACCTTGGCCGAAGACTTTCTGAAGGCGAAGGGCGCGCTGAAGGCCGAGCCTGCCGCCGCGCCGGCTCCGGTCGAAGCGGCCGAAGCGCTCCAGCAGCTGGCGGCGTTGCGGCGCGCGGTGTCGCTGAAAGCAGGCGCGGCTCAGATCGCGTTGCTCGACGGCTCCGAAAACGCGCTCGGTTACGCCAACCACGGGCGGGTGGCCGAAATCTCCGGGCGCGGGCCGCTGACGCCCGACCACGTCATTCACACCAAGCGCACACCGCTGGTGCTCGCCCAAGACATCGCACAATCGGTCGAGGACTACGCCAGGCAGTACCTTGGCTATTTCGAGCGCAATGCCACGGTCGGTTTGGTCGCGCTCGACGCGGCGCCCAAGTGGGTCGTTTGGCCTGGGCACGGCGTGGTTTCGTTTGGAGTCGCGGCCAAGCGTGCGGGCGTGGTCGCCGACATCGTGCGCCACACCATGCGCGCCCAAGGTTGGGCGGAGACGCTGGGCGGCTGGCAAGCGCTGCCCGAGCGCGACATCTTCGACGTGGAATATTGGGAGCTCGAGCAAGCCAAGATCAAAAAATCTGGCTCGCGCCTGCCGCTCGAAGGCAAGATCGCGCTCGTCACCGGCGCGGCCGGTGGCATCGGCAAGGCTTGCGTCGAGGCGCTGCGCGCGCAGGGTGCGGCGGTTGCAGCCGTGGATTTGAATCCGGCCGTTGAAAGCAACTGGAAGGGCGCGGACGTGCTCGGCCTCACCGCCAACCTGACCGATCGCGCGGCGGTGGACGCAGCCGTCGCGGCTACGGTGCGGCGCTTCGGCGGGCTCGACATCGTGGTGGCCAACGCCGGCATTTTTCCGGCCAGCGCCAACATCGACGCCCTGGCCGACGACGCCTGGCAGAAGACGCTCGACATCAACCTGACCAGCCAGATGTACC
Source organism: Myxococcales bacterium (assembly GCA_040348565.1). GTDB lineage: Bacteria > Myxococcota_A > Polyangia > Polyangiales > Polyangiaceae > PMG-095. Next base: position 1,880 of record JBEQSW010000397.1, read on the forward strand.
TGTTCCGTGCCGTCGCGCCCTACCTGCGGCTGGGGCTGGAGCCGGCCATCGTGGTGGTCGCGTCCAAAAACGTCGCAGCACCGGGGCCAGGCGCCGCCGCCTATTCGGCGTCGAAGGCGGCGATGACGCAGCTTTCGCGGGTGGCGGCGCTGGAGCTGGGGCCCCAAGGCGTGCGCGTCAACGTGGTGCATCCCCACGCGGTCATGGATACCGCGCTGTGGACGCCCGAGATTTTGGAAAGCCGCGCCCGGCACTACGGCATGAGCGTGGAGGCGTACAAGCGCAACAACCTGCTCAAGGTCGAGGTGAAATCCAAAGACGTGGCCGAGCTGGTGGCGGCCATGGCAGGCCCTCTGTTTTCGAAGACGACCGGCGCTCAGGTGCCGATCGACGGCGGCAGCGACCGCATCATTTGAAACAGGCGCGCAGGCCGAGCGCGGTGTCGCGCCAGCGCGGCAGCGTTTCGGCCGCGTTCCAAGCCGCGCGGCGCAGCTTGAGCCGCAGCTTGGCGTCGCTGACGAAGGTGCTGAGCGCCGCCCCGAGCGCGGCCGCGTCATCGGCTTCGAACAGCAAGCCGGCGCCGGTTTCGCCGATCAGCTTCTCGGCGGCGCCCACGCGCGCGGCGATCACTGGCACCGAAGCCCATAGAGCTTCGCTCAGCACCATGCCGTAGCCTTCGAGCGCCGACGGCAACACCAAGGCATCGGCCAACGCCAGCTGCTCGGAGACGTCGGCTGCCGGCAACGAGCCCAAGAAGCGCACACGCCCGGTCAAGCCGGCAGCCGCCACCGCGCCGCGCACCTCGGCCGCATACGCTGGCTCCAGCTCGGCGCCGACCAACACCAGCTCCACGTGCGAGGTGGGCAAGCGCGTGAACGCCTGCACCAGCTCGAGCACGCGTTTCCTTTGCAAAATGTTGCCGACGAACAGCAGCCGCAACAGCGAGCCGCTCGGCTCT
>JBEQSW010000246.1:0-12823 GCA_040348565.1 Myxococcales bacterium
CTCGCGACGAGATCGTCGGCATTTTGCGCAATCTGGTGCAACGCGGCGAACGCCCGCTCACGCTGGTATTGGTGACGCACGACCTGCACTTGGCCGAAAAGCTGTCGGACGAGGTGTGGACGTTGGTCGAAGGCCGGCTCACCAACGTCGCCACGTGACGGCTTCACAAAATCACGCTGCGCGACGCCGCAAACCGGCCAGCGCCAGTAGCGATGCCAGCAACAGGACGCCGCCACCGCGTGGAGGCGAGCCAGGCACGGCGCAGCCACAGCCGCTGTCCGTCGTCGGTGTGGAGGGCGTCGACGTGCCCGGACCCATGCCGCCGACGCCGGAGCCGCCCAACGCCGATACACCGGCTGCACCAGCCGTGACGGCAGCGGCTCCGCTCGCGCCGCTGCCCGCGCTGGCAAGCCCCCCACCGCTGCCCGCGCTGGGGAGCCCGCCCCCACCTGCGTTGGCGAGGCCGCCACCTGAGCCCGCAACGCCGCCACCGCCAGCGCCACCGCCGGCCGCGCCGCCCGCCGCTCCGCCGCCGCCCCCTTCGACCGCCGTGAACGAAACGGCGGCACTAGTTGCGTTGGCCAGCGTCGTATCGGTAGCTTTCGCGGTGATTTGATGGGTGCCGGACGCGGCCAGCCAAATGACGCTGAACGGCTTGGCCGTGGCTTTGCCCAGGGAAGTCACCCCTTCGAAGAACTCGACACTACTGATGTCGACCGTACCGCCTGACGCATCGGCCGTGAGCGGCAACATGCCGGCGCCCAAAGTCGCGCCCATCGCCGGGGCCGTGATGTTCACCGTCGGCTCGCGCTCGAGCCCTTTCTTTACGAGGTTGGCCATCACCAAGTAGCCCGCGTCGTTGGGGTGCACGCCGTCACCGAAATACTCTGGGTGATTGGTCGTGGGCGTGTTCAAGTCGATGACCGGCAGATGTTTCTCCATGGCCAGTTGCGCGATCAGCGGGATCTGTTCGTCGTGCATCACGTTGCCGCGAATGTCGCAGCATGGGTTGGAGCCAGTGGCGAGCGGATAGCCGAGGTAGATGGTGGGCTTCGTGCTGAGGCCGGCAAAGTGCTCGACCATGGCCCGGTAGTCTTTCAGGTACTGCTGGTCGTTCTTGCCGGCCGCCGGATCCCAATTGTAGGGCTTGGAGTCGTTGGCACCCAAGATGATGACCACGCTCACGACCGCGCCGGCCCCCGCATTGCTGACGAACGAAGTCGCGTTCGTGTACTCGGCCTGCTTGATGTACGGCTTGTCCCCGAAACCGTCGGACAACATGGTGGAGCCGCTGTTGCCGAAGTTCTTCACCTGCACCGAGCTGCCCAGCAGCATCTGCAGCTGCGAGGGGTAGTTTTTGGCGGTCGACGTGGCGCCGTTTCCCGCCGTGATGCTGTCACCCACGCAGGCGACGTGCGTCGGCTTGCGCGGCTCGGCCGTGGCCGACGACGCCAGCGTCATTCCCAAGCAGGCCGCACACCACGAGACCAAAGCCGTAATTCGCGACATCCAGCTCCTCGAGAACAAGGTATGCAGATGAAAGGGCGCGAGCAAGCGGGGCTTGCCGACAAATCGCAAAATCAGGCGGGCGACCGGCGTGAAAAAGATGGAAGGCTACGGCGCCAACCATCACAACAGCCTTCGCGCGCGCCATGAACCTGTTCCTACGGCTGCTGCTGTTGTTGCTCACCGCGCGCTTTCGTCCGCGCTGCGACGTGCTCGGCCCAGCGCGCAAGCGTTTCCTGGTCTGGCCGCCGGACTTGGACGTGCTCTTCCACGTGAACAACGGCGTCTACTTGTCGATGCTCGACGTCGCGCGGGTCGACCTGATGCTGCGCTCGGGCATGGCGCCCGTCTTGCGCCGTCACGGAATTTATCCGGTCGTCGCTGCCGAGACTATCCGCTTCCGTCGCTCGCTACAGCTGTTCCAGGCCTTCGAGGTCGAAACCACCGTGCTCGGCTGGGATGAAAAAGCCATCATCATCCAGCACCATTTCTTGAGGCGGGGAGAGCTGGTGGCCGAAGCGGTCGTGCGCGCGCGCTTCTTGAGGCGCCGAGGCGGCACCGTGAGCTCGCGGGAGCTGCTCGAGCTGCTCGCGGTCCCCCAGTCGGCGGCGGCGCCACCGGCGTTGCCCCCGTGGATCGAGGCTTGGAACCGCGAGAACGCCAGGTAAAATGCCGGCGAACTGTGGTACTCACTCCCGGTGAGGTCGCAGATGGGTCGCGGCGCTTTCGCGTGGGCCATATTGGCCCCGACCTTGGCCTCGGCCGAAGCGTCACCGCCGGCCGGCGGGTTGTCGCTGCACTGGAGCGATCCCGGCTCACTGGCAATCACCAGTGAAGCTGATTTCGAGGCTCGGCTCTCCGAGCGGCTGGGGCACCCCGCGTTCAGCCCCACCGAGACGGGCGATAGTCTGGCCGTTTCCTGGCAAGGGTCAGCCGAGCAATGCAAGGTCGAGCTGCAGCTTTTGCATGGCGCCGAGGTGCAAGGCACGCGGCTGTTGGCCAGCCCCACGGGTGATTGTCGCTCACTGCTACCCGCTCTGCTCACGGTCGCCGCGCTGTTGATTGAGTCGCGCCCCAGCGAGCCGCCGCCGCCGCCACCCCCGCCCCCACCCCCGCCGCCGGCTCCTCCGCGTGCAAAAGCGCCCCCCGAGCCAGAACGCGAAACCCTGGCCCTCATTAGTCTGGGCGCCGCGGTAGGGTCCGGTCTGGCCCCAAAGCTCGAGCTGGGCCCGGCGGCGGCTGTGGTTTTCACGCCACTTCGCTATGTTCGAGTGGGCGCGTTGGGCGCGGTCTTCTTCCCGCACCAGTACGGCGCCGCGCCGGGCTTCTCGCTCAGCCACGACAGCGTAGCGTTCGTGGCCTGCGGCATGCCGCTCACGGGCGCGTTCAATCTTGGCGTTTGCGGCAACGCCACGTGGCATCGCTTCGACTCGAGCGGCATCTCTCTGCCCCACCCTCAAACCCAGCAAATTTCCGAGTGGACGACGGGGCTGGCCCTGCGCGCCGAGTGGCGCCTCGTACGCCACTTGTGGTGGGTGGGGCACATCGGGGCAGACGTGGCGCCAAGTCCGCTCTATTTTTACTTCACGCCCGCGCCCGGCGGAGAGACCGTACTCTTCAGCCAACAGCGCGTCGCTCCGTCGCTGTTTCTCGGACTGACACTGGAGCTGCCATGAAGCTGGGCTCGTTTTGCCTCGTCACTGCCGCCGCCGCCGCGCTCGCTTGCGATCCGCGCGGCGTCAGTGTCGGCACGCAAGAGCTGTGCGTGGCCGACCCGGAGTTGGTGGTCGCCGAAGCATGGTCGGACGAGCCGCCGCTCTCCAAATGCGCCCGTGTTGGCGAAAACGAGCTGATCGGCGGCGACTTCGAAGAGCCCGCCGTGACCTGCGCCAGCTCGACCTTTTGCCAAGTGCCCGCGGCAGACGTCGCAGGTTGGCGGACCAGCAGCGGCGTGCAGCAGATTGAAGTCTGGCACGACGGCTACCACGGCGTACCCGCGCCCGAAGGCAGTCAATTCGTGGAGCTGGACGCCAGCTCCCCCGACACTCTTTCGCAAGACGTCGCGCTGCCGCCGGGCCAGCTCATGTACTGGTCGTTCCTACATCGCGGCCGCAACGAGGTCGAAATCGTCGAGCTCAGCATCGGCCCGCCCGAAGCCACCGTCTCACAAGGCCTGTTCTCCAGCCCCACGGACGCCTGGTATCCGAACAGCGGGCTCTACCGTGTGGGCGAGGGAGAAGACCTCACGCGCTTCGAGCTCGCGTCGCGTTCGGGCTTCCTCGAGGGCAACCTGATCGACGCGGTGGTGTTCGCTCCCGTCGAATGAACGGGCGCTACTCCGACCCGAGGCGGGCCAGCAACGCGCGCACGCGCGGCAGATGGATGGATTTCGGATACTTGGCTTCGAACGCCAGCGCCCGCCGCTTCGCTTCGGCAGTCTGGCCCGAGCGCGCCAATGCATCGAGGGCAATGACGTCGCGTTCCGCGCTCAGCGCGCCGGCAGGAAAGCGACGCTGGTGCTCCTGCGCGAGCATCAGCGCGCGCCGCGGGTCCGAAGCCAGAGCTTTGCGAGCGCGCTCGATGAGCTGCGGCTCGTCCCAAGTGGCCGGCGTTTCTTTGACGACGTGCGGCGCGGGGCTAACCGGCGTCACCTCCGGCGCGACCACCGGTTCGGCCGCTTTTACTGGCGCGGCGTGGCTGACCGGACTCGTCCCCACCACGACTGACGAAGGCGGCGGTGGCAACGGTGCCGCGGGTTGGCTGAGCGCGACGGCCAACACTACTCCCGAGACGGCAGCGGTCGAGCCGACACCCCAGCCGAGCAACGCGAAGCGACTGAGCCCCACCTTGGCGGCCAGACTCGCAACGGCCGTGCTGGGCACGACGATGGCCGCGACGGGCACGGCTACGAACGGGACGCGCAAGCTGCGCGCAACCGCCGCCAAAGCTCCCGGCGCCGGGCGATCACGCCGCGCGAGCGCCACCAAATGATTCAGGTCAGGATGCGTCACCGCTTGACTCCCTTCTCTGCAAGCGCCCGCTTCAGCCCGCGGCGCGCCAGGCGCAGCCGCGAATAAGCCGTGAACACGCCGCAATCTAGCCGCGCCGCTACGTCCACCATCGGCATTTCTTCGATTTCGTGGAGCACGAACACTTCCCGCTGCACGTCCGAAATTCGATCCAGCGCCCAGCACAACAGCTCGTGAGTGTCGCGGCGCTCACGCTCTTGCTCTTGCGACGGACCTACGCTTCGATCGTCGTCACCCAGTTGCACCAATTGCCGGCGGCGCCGCCAAGCCTTGGCGACCCGCAGCGAGATGCCGTAGAGCCAGGTGCGGGGTGCCGACTCGCCGCGAAACTCGGGCAGCTTGCGGTGGGCCACCAGGAACACCTCCTGGCAGGCGTCCGCCAGGTCGTGCTCGCGCACCCCTAGGTACTTCAAAAAACGCCACACCTCTTCCGCGTGCGCCTGGAACAGGCGGGCGGTTGCGGGTCCCACCAATGCTTCTTCGTGAGGCACTTCTGGCAAGCTGGCAGGAGGGGACACGCTTCCAGATTAGTGCCGGCCGCCCTGAAAGTTGTCACCGGCCTGAATCCGGCGTTCAAGGCCCTGATTCTTTTGGAGTTTTGTCGCAGCCGCAGCGCCGACGCCTACGAGCGAAAGCCAGGCCGCGCTCAGAAAGCTGGTCCCGTGCGGGCACCGCCGGGCTCCACGTGGGGGTTTGCACGGCGTCCGGCGGCCGGCGGCAAAATGTGGAGAAGTCGTGGCCTTCGCCTGCCTCGGCGCCTGCCACGACTTCTCTCGCTGGGCGCCGCGCGGGCGCCGCTACCACCGTTACTGCTGCTGTTTGAGCTTGCGGTACAGGGTGCGGCGGTCGAAGCCGAGCACCTTGGCCGCGAGCGTCTTGTTGCCGCTGACCGCAGCCAGGACCTTGCGGATGTAGCGCTCTTCGACCACATCCATGCTGGGGAGCTGCTTCGGGTCGTCGCTGTCGGTATATACCTCGGTCGGCCGATGCTCGCGGATCTTGCCGGGCAGGTCGTCGATGGTGATTTCGTCGAAGCGCGCCAAAGCCACCGCGCGCTCCATGCAGTTTTCCAGCTCACGCACGTTACCGGGCCAGTCGTAGCCCATGATGTGCTCCGCGACGGTGCGGCCCAGACGCGTCACGCTCTTGCCCGAGCGAGCGGCGGCGCGCTCCAAGAAGAACTGCGCCAGCAACAGCGCGTCGTTGCCGCGCTTGCGCAGCGGCGGCACGTCCACGCGCACGACGTTGATGCGGTAGAACAAGTCTTCGCGGAAGCGCTTGGCGTTCACCTCCGCTTCCAGGTCCCGATTGGTGGCGGTCACGATGCGAGCGTCGAACGGAATTTCCTGCGTGGCGCCGAGGGGCCGCACTTTGCGCTCTTGCAAGGCGCGCAGCAGCTTCGCCTGCATGCCCAGCGGCATCTCGCCGACTTCGTCCAGGAACAGCGTGCCCTGATTGGCTTCGACGAACAAACCGCTGCGCGACGTACGCGCGTCGGTGAAGGCACCGCGGGTATGGCCGAACAGCTCGCTCTCGAGCAGGTTCTCCGGCACCGCCGCGCAGTTGATGGCAAGGAACGGACCGCGCCGGCCGCTGCGTTCGTGCAGCGCGCGCGCCACCAGCTCTTTGCCGGTGCCGGATTCGCCGGTGACCAAGACGTTGGCGTCGGTCTCGGCCACGCGCGAGACGATGTCGGCCATGCGCTGCATGGCTTCGCTCTCGCCGATGACGTTGGGCAGCTCGTGCTCGTCGATGCGGCGACGCAGGCGCTGCAGCTCTTCGGTCATGGCGCGGTGGCGAAGCGCGCGGTCGATGGTCAACGCTAGGCCGTCCATCGAGACCGGCTTGGTCACGAAGTCGTAGGCGCCCGCGCGCATGGCGCCGATGGCGTGCTCGAGCGTGCCGAAGCCGGTCATGACGACGACCACCAGATCCGGGCGTTTGGCCAGCGCCGCGCGACACAGATCCAGGCCGCTCATGCCCTCCATGTGGATGTCCACGAGCAGGATGGAGAAGTCTTCGTTGTCGAGGTGAGCGAGCGCCTCGTACGGCGAGAGCCGCCACGAGACGCTGTAGCCTCGCTGGCTCAGGCCGGCTTCCGCCAGCTCGCACATGTCGCGGTCATCGTCCGCGATGAGAATCTTAGGCACCGTGGAGGTACCCTTGGCTTCGGAGGAGCGACCCTCGGCTAACGCTAACGCGGTGTTCATCCCCCCCTTGCTAAGCACGCGCCGTGCCCAAGGCTCAGCCACGAAAAACACCGAGAAATTCTGGATCCGGCGCTGAACGCATCGATGCATTTTGCCACAGCACCACTGTGCTGCGTGGCAAAATGCATCGACGTGGCATTAGGCACCGGCCAGAGAGCCGACCACGGCGTGGATCCGGATCAGGCCTGCACGCGGTTTCGACCGGCGTCTTTGGCGGCATAGAGCGAGCGGTCCGCGCGCTTGAGCAGCGCCTCCAGAGACTCACCGGGGCCCCGCTCTGCGACCCCGATGCTGATGGTGACGCGAATCGCCCCGGGTGCTCCGGCGCTCCTGACCTCACCCCCTTGCACCTCACTGGCGGCGACCGCCGCTCGCACGCGCTCCGCCACCACCAGCGCCCCCGCTAGGTCCGTATCGGGGAGCAACATGGCGAACTCTTCGCCACCCAGACGCCCGAGCACGTCGCTCGCGCGCAAGGCGCCGCGGGCGGCTTGTGCCAGCGCCGAGAGCACGTGGTCACCGGCGACGTGCCCGTACTGGTCATTGATGCCCTTGAAGTGATCGGCGTCGAACAAACACAGCGAGAGCGGCGCGCCCGCGCGCAAGGAGCGCTCGTGCTCGCGCTGCGCAAGCTCCACGAAATGCCGGCGATTGGCCGCGCCGGTCAACGAATCACAGGTCGCCAAAGCGCGTAACTGCTCTTCCAAATTCTTTTGCGCCGTGACGTCGAAGATACCGACCAGCGAGCAGCGCTGTCCGTCGAGCTCGACGATGCGCGCCGACATCTCGGCCCAAAACTCCTTGCCGCTGCGCTTCTTGAGACGCACGAGGGCCGCGTCCAGCTGGCCCTGCTCTACCAACGCACCGATGACTTGGTCGCGTTCGGCGGGGGTGACGTAATAGTCGCGCGTGCGCTGGCCGACGACTTCTTCCAGCGGCACTTCGAACAAGGCCGCACAGCGCTCGTTGGCCAGCACGACGTGTTGGTCGCGCAGCCGCGTCAGCACCAACGCCACGGGCGCCGCCCCCAGCACCATGCGCAGGTTCTCGCCGCTGCGGCGCAGCGCTTGCTCGACGCGGGTCAGCTCGTCCACGTGGTCACGGTATTGGCCGAGGGTGCGCTCGGCGCGCAGCCGGTCGGACGCCTCGATGACTCGAGCCACGAAGTCGGCCATCGTGCCGGCCAGTAGCTCTTCTTCGAAGTGCCAACGGCGTGGGCCGCCGACGTGCTCGTGGCAGACGACGCCCACCATGTGCCCGCCCACCCAGATGGGCGCGTCGAGCATGGCGCCGATTCCGAGCGGCAGCAGGTACGACTCGGTGAACTCGCGCGTCGCCGGGTGAGTGGCGGCGTCGTCGGCAGCGATGCAGCGGTTCTGCGCCAAAGCCTGAAAGTACGCCGGCACCGCATCGGCCGTGATCACGGCTCCGCTGCTATGGCGCCGCTTTGCCCACTCGAACAAGTCGACGCACTCGAGAGCCTTACCGCTTTCGTCGAAGCGCCAGACGCTGCCCCGCTCGACCCGCAGCAGCGTGGTCATCAGCTCGGTGACCTGAGCGTAGCCGGACTCGATGTCTTCCCCGGTCAGGGCCTGGGAGTGCGCCAGCTTGGACAAGAGCTGGCGGTGCAGGGCCAGGCGCTCCGACACCCGTTCGCCATCCGCCCCGAGCCGGGCGGCGAGCGCGAAAGAGCTTGGGGATTCAGGAGAGCTCATTTTGGGCGCTCCTTTCGAAGTATCACGGGGCTTTTCGAAAAGCACTCTACCCCTCTTGCGCTAGGGTGCCGGCCATGCGGATTCGTAGTGCAGTCCTGGCTTTCTTGCTCGCGGTGGTGGGCGCGGTTTGTTTCGCGTGCTCGGCGACCCAGCCGGCGGCGTCGCGGGCACCGCTCGACACCACGGGCGGGTCGGGCTCGGTGGCGGCGCCCGCGGCGTCGGCCGCCCCGGCGAGCTTGGCCCAAAGCTCGGACGCCCGCCCCGAGCAGGCGCTGGCCAAGGTGCCGGTCACGGCGGCAGATCCGCAGTGGGGCAGCGTGGACGCCCCCGTCACCATCGTCGAGATCAGCGACTTTCAGTGTCCGTTTTGCGCGCGTGTGCAGCCGACGCTGGAGGCGCTCAAGCGCAAGTACGGGCCGGCTCAGCTCCGCCTCGTTTACAAGCACAACCCGCTGCCGTTCCACCGAAACGCGCGCCCTGCCGCCGACGTAGCAGCGGCCGTGTTCATGCTGGCGGGAAGCCAGGCGTTCTTCACGTTCCACGACTACGCGTTCGCGCGCCAGCAGGAGCTCAGCAAAGAGAACTTGGTAGCTTGGGCGGGCTTGGCCGGGGTGCAAGCTTCGACGTTGCAAGCTTGGCTCGACTCGGGGCGCGCCGCGCAAAAGGTCGACGAAGACATGCGCCTGGCCACCGCCATCGGCGCCACCGGCACGCCAGCGTTCCGCATCAACGGCGTCACCGTGTCGGGCGCCCAGCCAATCGAGAAATTCGTCGAGGTCGTCGACCAGCAACTGCAGGCCGCGCGTCAGCTGACCCAGTCGGGCACGCCGCCGCGTTTGGTGTACGTCACGCTCACCGACAAGAATTTCACGGCGCCGCAGCCCAGCCCCCAGACGAAGCCGGCCCCGGAAGAAGAAGACGAGAACAAGGTTTGGAAGCTGCCGGTTTTGGCCGACGATCCGCAGCGGGGCAGTCCCGACGCGCTCGTCACCATCATCGAATTTTCGGACTATCAGTGTCCGTTTTGCAAACGGGTGGAGGCGACGCTGGAGGAGGTGCGGCGGACGTATGGCAAGGACGTGCGCACGGTCTGGAAGGACAACCCGCTGCCGTTCCACCCGCGCGCCATGCCGGCCGCCAAGCTTGCCCGCGTGGTCTTCCAAAGCAAGGGCAACGACGCCTTTTGGAAGATGCACGACGCGCTGTTCGCCAACAATCCCGAGCTGGAAGAGAGCGATTTTCAGGAGCTCGTCACCAAGCAGGGGCTGAGCTGGAAGGCGTTGCAGGGTCCGCTGGCCTCGCCGAAGCTCACCGCTCGTATCAACGAGTCGGTGGAGCTGGCCGACGACTTTCAAGCGCGCGGAACGCCGCACTTCTTCGTCAACGGCCGACGCCTGAGCGGCGCGCAGCCGATCGACGCGTTCAAGAAGCTGATTGACGAGGAGCTGGTCAAGGCGCGCGCGCTCGTAGAAAAAGGCACGCCGCGCGCCAAGGTGTACGCCGAGCTCATGAAGGATGCGGCTACGCCGCCGCCGCCCCCGAAACGGCACGTGGACTTGCCGGGTCACTCGCCCTCGCGCGGGGACGCGAAGGCGCCGGTCGTCATCCAGGAGTTTTCGGATTTTCAGTGTCCGTTTTGCAAGCGGGTGGAGCCGACGCTGGCCGAGCTGGAAAAGGACCTGAAAGGCTCGATCCGCATCGTTTGGCGGCACATGCCGCTGCCGTTCCACCAATATGCGCAGCAGGCCGCCGAGGCGTCCGAAGAGGTGCTGGCTCAGAAGGGCGAAGCCGCCTTCTGGACCTATCACGACATGTTGTTCGAGGCTCAGTCGGAGCCGGAAGGGCTCGAGCGCGTGAGCTTGGACAACCTGGCCGACAAGCTAGGGCTCGACATGGCGCGCTTCAAGGCCGCCCTCGACAACCACGTTCATCAAGCCAAGGTGCAAGAGGACATCGACGCGGCGAACAAGGCCGGCATCAACGGTACGCCTGCGTTCGTGATCAACGATTACTATCTGAGCGGCGCGCAGCCCAGCTCGGCCTTCCGAAAGCTGATCAAGCTCGCGCTTTCCGAGAAGAAGAAGCCCTGAGCTCGTAGTAGAGCAGCACCATGGCTTTTCCGAAAAACTTCGCTTGGGGCGCGGCCGCGGCCTCGTACCAAATCGAAGGCGCGGCCCACGAAGACGGTAAGGGCGACAGCGTGTGGGACATGTTCGTGCGAAAAAACGGCACGATCTGGCGACAACACACCGGTGACGTCGCCTGCGACCACTACCATCGCTACCCCGAAGACGTGGCGCTGTGGAAACAGATCGGGCTCAAAGCCTACCGGTTGAGCGTGAGCTGGCCGCGCATCTTGCCGAGCGGCACCGGCCAGGTGAACGAAGCGGGCGTGGCGTTTTACGACCGCTTGGTCGACGCGCTGCTGGAAGCCGGGATCACGCCGTGGCTCACCTGCTTTCACTGGGATTTTCCGCTGGATTTGTACCATCGCGGAGGCTGGCTGAATCGCGATAGCGCCGATTGGTTCGCCGAGTATGCAGGCGTTTTGGCCGAGCGGCTGTCCGATCGCGTCTCCAACTTCATGACCTTCAACGAGCCGCAGTGCTTCGTGCTTTTGGGGTTGGACACGGCCGTGCAAGCGCCCGGTGACAAGTTGCGCGAACAGGAGCAGGTGCGGGCTCAGCACCACGTGCTGTTGGCGCATGGCAAGGCCGTGCAGGCGTTGCGCGCGCGCGCCAAGCAGCCGCTCAACATCGGCTACGCGCCGGTAGGCATCATCTCGATTCCGGCCACCGACGACGCCAAGGACTTGGCGGCGGCGGATCTGCGCATGGGCACGGCGGAGCCGAGCCGTTGGGATAACGTGAGCTGGTACGACCCGGTGTTCCTCGGCAAGTATCCGGAGCGCGACGGGCTGTTGAGCCAGTTGCCGCGAGGGTTCGAACGCGATCTGCCGACCATCGCTCAAGAGATCGATTTTTGTGGCACCAACATCTACTTCGGTTCGCTGGTGCGGGCCGGTGCGGATGGCGCGCCGGAAGTCGTGCCGGAGCCGCAAGGCTCGCCCATCACCGCTTTCAACTGGCCGGTGGCGCCAAGCGCGCTGTTTCACGGTCCGCGTTACTTTTACGAGCGCTACAAGAAGCCGATTGTCATCACCGAAAACGGCTTATCTTGCCGCGATTGGGTGTCGGTCGACGGTGCGGTGCACGATCCGAACCGCATCGACTTCATGACGCGCTACCTGCGCGAATTGCACCGCGCCGTCCAAGCCGGCGTGCGCGTCGACGGCTACTTCCATTGGTCGATCATGGACAACTTCGAATGGTCCGAAGGCTACAAAGAGCGCTTCGGGCTGATCCACGTCGACTACGCCACGCAAAAACGCACGCTGAAAGACTCTGCGCTCTGGTATGCGAAGGTCATTGCCTCCAACGGCGAGACCGCGTTGTAAGGAAGCGCGGAAAGCAAACGCGGCACGCGGACGGAAGCGGAAGCGGAAGCGGAAGCGGAGCTCGAAACGGAAGCCCCTTTTCGTCTCGCATTTCTGACTTACGCGTGTAAGGAAATTTCCCCAATGATTTCGGGGTCGCCTCCTCAAAGAGCGAGATACTCCTACGTGTAACTATTCCCGAATGGCCGCGAGCACGAGCGCGGTGGTCGCCTCGGTGCTGCGTGACACCGCAGCAGCGTCCACGCGGACGACGCCATACCCAAGCCTTGGCACAATCAGATCGCGATCGACACGGAAGACCGGAGTGAAGAAACATTCGGCGAGGCCGAGCCAGCGCGTCGCCGCAGGTCAGGGTAAGTCGATGCGACGCATCCGGAAGCACGACGACGAACAAGAACCAGCCGCGGCCCGAGCGTAGCCACGGCAGCCGCAGGAACCGTGACAGCGCCCCACCGCAAGCCGTTGGCGGGTATGCAATCGTCGTTCGAAGTGTCCGAAATCCGCGGAAGCAACCGTGAAATCACCCGCGTTGGCGCGGCGCGCGCGCCCTCTCGCGAAGCTCGGCGCCAGCCGAGCGCTGGAGGTCGGCGCCGGCTGTTCTTCGGCGGCCAGCCGCGCGGCTGTTGCGATGCGCGCCGCCGTTCACCCCCGGGCCCGGACGAGCGCAGCCGTCACCAGGCGCAGGCACCGTGGCAGCGTCCCACCGGAGCAGTCGTGAATCACCGGCGCCGGCGCGGTGCGTGCGCCCTCTCGCAAAGCTCGGCCGCCAGCCGAGCGCTGGAGGTTGGCGCGGAACGCCGACGCCAAGCGACTGGCAACTCTCGGCCGTGGGCATTCCACTGGAGTGACCTCGGTGCGAAGTGCCCAGTGACGACCACCCCCACCTGGCCGCGCAGGCGGCCGCGC
>JBEQSW010000402.1:0-3820 GCA_040348565.1 Myxococcales bacterium
CCTGCACAGCATCCGCGCGTCACGAAAGGCGCCGGGGCAGCTGCGCAGCGCGGGCCAAGTCCATGACTTGGATGCGATTTCGCACGATGTGAACGTGCGCTACTTCGCCGGCACCGTCGGCGACGTGCTCATCACCTGGGGGCGCAAGACCCGGCCCCACGACGGCAGCAAGCGCACCAGCATCCAGCTGGGCAGCTACAGCGCCACCGAGCGGCTGATCCGCATCCACCCCGTGCTCGACCAGCGCTGGGTGCCCCGCTACTTCGTGCAGTACATCGTCTATCACGAGCTCTTGCACCACCTGGTGCCCGAAGCGCGCGTGTCGGGCCGCGTGCTGCTCCACCCGCCCGAGTTCCAACGCCGCGAGCGAGCGTTCCAGAAGCTTTCGCAGGCTTTGGCTTGGGAGCAGAAGAACATCGACCGGTTGCTGCGGGCAAAGTAGCCAGCAGCGACCCGCGAGCCTAGGGCCTGCCGCCGTTACCGCCGTTTGGGTCGGAGGGAGCGCCGCCCGCGCCCCCTTCGCCGCCCATGGCTTCGCCGCCCGCGCCACCAGCTTGGGTGGTGGTGCCGGCGGTGCCGCCCTGCGCGGTGCCGCTGACGCCGCCCTGCGCGTTGCCGCCAGCGCCGCCCGCGTTGCCGCCTTGAGCGGAGCCGGCGGTGCCGAAGCCGCCGAGGATGCCTCCCGCGCCAGTCATGCCGGCCAGACCGTTGGCGCCCGCATGAGGTGTCAGACCACCCTGACCCGCCACACCCCCGCTTGGCTCACAAGTGTCGGCACGCACACAAGGCCCGCCGTAGGCCGCGATGCAACTGATGTCGTTACCGATGCTCGCGATGCCCACCGCCGTCAACGCCGCGCCCAGCGAAAGCCCCTGACCGCGACTCAGCCGAGTCTTCAGCCGGTACTCGAGCACGCGCAAAAAACTCGAGACCCGCGCGCCGCAAAACGGGCACGCCCGCTCACCACACCGCAAGTGCCTGTTGCATTCCGGACAAACCGTCAAGCAAGTGGTTCCCATGACCGCCTCCTAAGACTTGCATGGTGACTCGGCGGCGCGGCCCTGTCACGTCGCTCGTGACCTGACTCCTCGTGGGGAGTTGAGTTGGATCTGAGCCCGGGCAGGCCTCGATTTCCACTCACAAGCAACGATGGCCGGCTGTCTGAAACCGTTCCTCGAGGCGAGTGCGTCACGCTGCGTCCTGGAGCGCTCACGTTGGTCGCTGCCCCTCGCCCGAAAAGCGTGTCCATGGGCGGTAGCAGCTAGGACTAGCGGAAGAGTCGCCCCTGCTGCACGTGACGAGCGGTCGCAAGCTTGAAGGCAGCGATCAAGGTGCTGAACCGATCTGCGGTAGCGCGCGTGAGTTGTTCGCTAGTAAAGAAGATCGCGACGACCAAGGTGCCATCGATGTATGCGCCGCCCATACCGAAAACGCTGCGAACTCCATGCGCGCCAGCAAAATCCTC
Organism: Myxococcales bacterium; assembly: GCA_040348565.1. Taxonomy (GTDB): domain Bacteria; phylum Myxococcota_A; class Polyangia; order Polyangiales; family Polyangiaceae; genus PMG-095. Next base: position 1,466 of record JBEQSW010000402.1, read on the forward strand.
GGCCCCTATGATGAGTCGACCTTCTTCGCTCACCGTGGTCAGAGCATCGGCCACGAAGAAGGTGAGACTTCGACCACCCATGAGCTCACGAGATACGACGGGAAGCCCATCATCCAGAACCCGTAAGCTCACTTGCAGATCGGCAAGCAGCTGCGCAATCATCGGCGCCCCGCGAACGAAATCCGAGCTCGAAAGCGGTATCGCCAAGTGATTCTGGGAGGCCCAGCGATCATTCCACGCTGGCTTGCGCCCGGCTGTCCCGAACAGACACAGGACCGGTGTCGTCTCGCTCAGCAGCGCCGCCGCAGCTCCATGTTCTGCAAAGAGCCGCTCGCGCTGGGGTAGCGCCGATAGCGGAAGCACAACGAAGACCCTGGCGAGCACGACCGAGTCGAAGCGAGTTGCGAACAAGGCGGCGAACCCTTGGGCAGCCTCCAAAAGCGTGGCGCTGGCTTGCAGCTCTCCGATTTGCGCGCGCAGCTCTTGCAGCTCTGGCCAGCCCGCTTCTGCGAAAGAATGCAAGCCCTACTCCCTCACTGCTCTCGCGGGGGCGTCCGAAAACGATGCCAGCTCGCATACCGAGCGCAGCAGTAGCCCTGCAGCGACCGGCTTCGCCAGGTGCCTTTGAAAGCCGGCTGTAGCAGCCTGCCGGCGATCCAGCTCACGGGTGTACGCCGTCAGCGCGATGGCGGGCGTCGCCCCGCCGGCCGCGACGGGTAGCCTCCGCACGCGTTCGATGAAAGAATAGCCATCCATGTTGGGCATCCCGATGTCTGATATAACCACGCTCGGCCTGCACACTTCGAGTAGCTTCAGAGCGTCGACGGCCGAGCTAGTGCTAGAAACCTCGGCGCCGCCTCTTCTCAGAATCAAAGCGATCAGCTCGCGGCTGTCCGTGTCGTCCTCCACCAAAAGCACATGCACCCCGCGCAAAGATACGGGCCCGGCTGATTCCGGACTGTCGTGATCGACTCCTGATTCCTGAACGGCCGGGAGAGCGGGTTGCGGCTCAGGAACGCGGCATGGAAGTCGGACTACGAATCGTGCGCCTTGCCCGGTGCCGGCGCTCTCCGCAGTAACACATCCGCCGTGTGCCTCGGTGAGGTAGCGAACGATGGATAGCCCGAGACCGGGCCCCCCGGCCCGCCTCGTGGCCGAAGGGTCCGCCTGCCTAAACCGCTCGAATACATGCGGCAAGAAGTCGCCGTCTATGCCCTGACCCGAGTCTTCTACGACGATGAGCGTGTCGTCGCCATCGCGACCCGTACGAATACGGATGTTACCGCCAGGTGGAGTGAACTTCACGCCATTGGAAAGCAGGTTCCAGATGACCTGTTGCAGGCGAGCGCTGTCGCCATTGACGACGACATCTCCATCCAACTCAGCGACTAGGTTGATGTGCTTCGCTTCGGCAGCGGGCCGCACGCTTTCAAGGGCGGGATGGATGAAGCTTCCCAGCGAGCATTGCTCGGGGCGAATCTGCAGCTTGCCAGTGACGATGCGGGAGATATCCAGAATGTCTTCGATCAGGCGGGCTTGGGCTTGCGCGTTGCGCTTGATGACCTGCAAACCTCGACCTACGAGCTCGGCATTCGCTTCCGGCGTCAGCAGGTTGGCCCAGCCCATCACGGCGTTGAGTGGTGTACGTAGCTCGTGTGACACCACTGCCAGGAACTCGTCCTTCATGCGGTTGGCGGCTTCGGCGGCCTCACGCGCCCGACGTTCGGACTCGAGCAGGCGGTCTCGCTCGCTTTCTGCGGCTCGGCGCCGACGTCGCTCCTCCGCCAAGCGCAACGCTCGCTCTGTTGCCGGGATCAGGCGCTCGAGCCTACTCTTGAGCACGTAGTCGGTGGCACCGCGCTGCAACGTGTCGATAGCGCGTTCCTCGCCGATCGCTCCCGAGACGAAGATGAAGGGCACCTCCGGCAGCTTTTCACGAGCAGCTTCGAGCGCGGCGAGGCCGTCATAACCCGGCAACGAAAAGTCCGACAAGATGAGATCCGTAGCCGCGTCGTCGAGCGCGCTCAGATACTCGCTTTCGCTCAGGGCGCGCCGCACCTCTGCTATGAGTCCCGATTCAGCGAGCTTTGCCACGACGAGCTCGGCGTCGAGGTCGTCGTCCTCCAGCAGCACGACCCGGATGCTTCGTTGAATGTCGATCACTCGGGCCGCGCTTGCGTGGGCGGTGGCTGGTTGATTACAGCCCAGAAAAGACCTAGTTCCCGAATCGCCTCGACGAAAGCGGTGAACTCTACTGGCTTGACCACGTATGCGTTCACGCCGAGGTTGTAGCTTCGCACGATGTCGCGCTCTTCGCGCGAAGACGTGAGCATCACCACGGGCGTATGGCGACGC
>JBEQSW010000464.1:0-6890 GCA_040348565.1 Myxococcales bacterium
CCCCATCAAGGAGAGCATCTACGCAGTCCAACAGGTCTACGTGATGCGCGCCCGCCGTGTGGAGTTCAATCCCTGGTGGAACGCCACGTCGCTGAACGATCAGTTCGTCCAGCACACGGGCCCCGGCATCGGGATCAACTACTACATCACCAACGTGCTCGGCATTGGAGCGAACTTTCGCTACTACAGCCCGTTCAACGAGGACAGCAAGTTCAACGGCCAGGTGCGCCGTGCAGCGCGCGTCGCCGTGCCGCTGAACGAGTACCAGTGGGGCGCCTCGCTCGAGTTCAACTACGTCTTCGCCTACGGCAAGTTCGCCGGCTTCGGCGACTTCATCTTCGAGTACGACGCGTACGTGCTCGGTGGCGTGGGCGCCCTCAGCACCCGCCCCATCGCGGTCATCGACCCCGACAACCGTAACTTCGAATACAAGCCCAAGCTGGCATTCGACATCGGGCTCGGCCTACGCATCTTCCTCTCGAAGTGGTTCGCCTTGAACGTCGCGCTCAAGGACTACATGTACAACGAGCAGCTCGAGAACCTCTCGACGAACGAGGTCAACCCGAGCCTGAAGAAGGACTGGCTCGGTAAGAACTCGTTCACGAGCAACGTGGAGTTGCAGACGGGTCTCTCCTTGTTCGTTCCGTTCTCGTTCGACTACAGGCTTCCGAAGTGATGGGCCAAGGGCGACGAAACATGACCAGAAATCCTCGTTTCACCAAGCGCCTCCTGACGGCCCTCACGGCTGGCTTGGCCCTGCTCGGCATCACGGAGCATTCGCAAGCCCAGGAGCTGTATCTCACGGGCCCGTTGGCTGGCGCACCCGCCGTGCGCAAGCTGCGCCTCTATCGCCGCACGCGCTTGGAGATTGCTCCGGCCGTCAGCTTCACCCTGCTCGACGAGTACCAGCGCACGATCCTGCTCGGCGCTCGCCTGCAGTTCAACTTCACGGACTGGCTGGCCATTGGCGGGTGGGGCGCGCTCGGCAGCGCAATTCGTCTGCCCACCGCCCTCACCGACAACATCCAGACCGTCAACGAGCAGCGCCAAAAACAGGTTGCGCCGTGCGTCGGCACCCCGAACGCGCCTGGCTGCAGCGGCCCGTTGCTCACGCAGCGCCTCACCGCGGTCAACCTCGGTAAGGACTTGAAGGACCAGCTCGGCGGCATCGATTGGATCGCTGCTCCCCAGCTGACCTTGACGCCCTTCCGCGGCAAGCTCGCCCTGTTCCAGAGCATCTACCTGGACACCGACGTTTACCTGTCGGCAGGCGCCGCGTTCGTCGGCCTCACGGAGCGCAAGAACTGCGACCCGTGCGTCGGCAAGTTCGGGACCGCTTCGCGCATGGCCATCGCGCCGACCGCTGCGCTCGGCATGTCGTTCTACATGAACAAGTGGAGCGCCATCGGTTTCGAGTACCGGCTGATGCCGTTCGCCTGGAACATCGGCGGCTTCGACACCGCTGGCGGCGGCAAAGACAACCAGTTCCCCGACAACAAGATCACCGACGCCGATCAGCGCTTCCGCCTGAACATGGCGATGACGATCTCGTACAACATCTACCTCCCGACTCAGTACAAGGTCTCGGAGTAAGAAGCTCCGTCATCAACGCAAAAAGCCGGACTCGTTCCGGCTTTTTGCTTTTTCTTCTTCTTCTCCTCCGTGCCTTGCCCCGTCGCCCCGCGACTCTTCTGACGCGAGGCGCGATCGGCGATCGGCCGCGGGTCTTTATTTTTCTCCGTGCCTTGCCCCGGGTGTCTTGCGATCCTCTCGACCGGAGGCGCGATCGGCGATCGGCCGCGGGTCTTTATTTTTCTCCGTGCCTTGCCCCGAGTGTCTGGCAATCCTCTCGACCGGAGGCGCGATCGGCGCGGCATTGGTCTTGTTCTCCTCCGTGCCCTGCCCTAGCGCCCCGCGACTCTCCTGACGCGAACCGCGATCGGCGCTCGGCCTCGCCGAGTTTGTCCCGGGCTTGTCCTCAATCGCGGATCGCGATCTGGCCTTCCATGGTCGGTTGAGGTGGTCCTGGCTCGCGCTTTGCGCGAGCTCGCGCTGTAGCAGGGCGCTCCGCGTTGCCGTCTCGTGAATCCATGCGCGGCTCCGCACATTCGTTCGGCTCGACGCCACCGGTCGACTTTGCGGATTCGGACGGCTTTACGGATTCGGACGGCTTTACGGATTCGGACGGTTTTACGGATTCGCACGGCTTTACGGAGCTGTGTGGCGCGACGCAGGCCCCGCGTCGGCGCGGCGCCCAAAGAATCCGTACGTCATGCCACGCGTCGTAGTTCTCCCCGTGCAGCTCTCCCCCTCCCGATCTCCCCCACCCGCTCGAGCCGTATCAGCGCCTGACGATGAGGGTACCGTCGAGGCGGTAGTCGTCTGGTAGCGCCTGTTTGCAGGTGGCCAGCTGCTCTTCCGGGACCGCCCATTTCCGGTCGAGCAAGCCTTGGGCGATGCGGTTCTTGATGCGCAGGGACTCTTCGGTTTCGAGCGCGGCGACCAGTGAGGCGACGCTTTCGGGCATGTTGAGCTCGAACAACGTAGTGGCAGCCGCGAACCGTACCGGCTCGCTCGCGTCGTTCAAAAAGGGCTCGACCGCGACACGCACGTCTTCGGTCGCGTGATGCGACAGCTCGGTGATGAGCTGAATCTTGGGCTCGGGGTTGCGAATGTATTCGGTGTCGAATTGATCCAGCAGCGCGAGCAGCTCGTCCGCCAAGCGTTCACTGGGCACGATCTTCGCGAGCGCTTTGAGCGCCCACAGCAGGCTCTCCGATTTGCGGCAGTAGGCGCGAATGGGCTCGATGGCTTCTTCGCCCGCGCGCACGATGCCGGCCAGGGCCGCGTCCTTCTCTTCGGAGTCGAGGATGGTGGGGTCCATCAACCAATCGAAGCGCTTCAGCAACGCAGCCGCGCTGGCTCGCGTTCCCATCTTGGACAGGGCCTCGATGGCCTCCTGGCGATCGATGTTTTGCGACAGCTTGTTGCCGACGATGCGCTCGAAGCGCGCGACTTCGCGCTCGGAGGCGCCTTCGCCTCCGCTCGGCTTCTTCTTACCCAGAAAATCGAAAAGACCCATGATGGAAGCACTCGCTAAAAACAGGAACGCGCGCCACGGTATACCGCGACGCGCGCCAAGTTCCAGCGACTTTACTGCTGGGGGGCGAGCCGCGCTCGCCCGATTTGTGCGACTTCAGCCAGGGTCTTGAAAGCCCTGTGCGCTCGGCCCTTGTGAAGGTCGACCTTGGTCGTCGGTCGTGTCCTCGGCCACGCCCATCATGGCGTTCAGCAGCGAATTGATGCGGAACACCAAGCCGCCGAGCTCCGGATGCTCCAACTGGAAGCGCAGGTCGGACTGACCGTTGATGATGGCCAGCAAGCCGTCTTCCAGCTCGGAGATGGGCGCCGAGATGTAGTTGCCGAGCAGCACGCCGCCCGCGACCACCAACACCAAGCCCAGGCCCGCAATCGCCAAGACCGGCCAGAGCAGGCTGTTCAGGCTACCCACCAACGACGACGGCAGCGCCGCGATCAAGACGGCGTCGGTCTTGCCGTAGCCGTCCACCGCTGCCGCGCCGTAGAGACGGTCTTGCAGCACGCTGTCGGCGCTGGTGACGCTGCCGGAGGTCACGGCTTGGCGTGCGGCCGCGAGCACGGAAGGATCCGTCGCCGAGTTGATTTCTTCGGCGGTGGCCGCGCTGTCGGCGATAACCGACATGTTCTTGTCGTTGACCAAGGCCAGCATCAACGTTTGACCGCTGGTAAGCTCGCTCGTGCGCGTCAGCCGCTCGTCGCTGAGCGGCGTACCGATCACGATCGCACCCACGATGGCACCCGTCTCCGAGCGCAGGGGCGCGAAGCTTGCCAGCATCTGCTCTTGGCGCTGCTTGTTGATCCAAATGGCGCTGCCGGTGGTACCCGCCTTCATGGCCTCGGCGAGCGAGGGGTAGTCCTTGGTCACCTGCTCGCCGCGCATCAGCGCCGAACCGTTGCGACCGACCGCGACGCCCTGAGCGTCCACGAACAGCACCAGCGAGGGCGCCATTTTCGCGAACATGGGCTCTCCCACGGCGGCGTCACGCAGGCGGTTGGCCTCGGCGGTGGCGGCCTCACTGCGCGCTTCCGGGGTGCCGAGGCCCAGCACGTTGCGGGTCGACTCGCTATTGGCGCTGTGCTCGAGCCAGCGTTCGAGACGCAGGGCGTCGAGGGCCAACTGAGAGCTTGCCGCCCGTAGGGCCTGGGCGACTTCCTTCTTTCTCTCTACCGGGTTGGCGACCACGTCCTTCAGGGAGGTCTGGAGAAGAACGTAAGTCAGGATTGCGATTACAGTGACGATACCTGCGTTGACGGCAATGATCTTGGAACGCATTCTGGTGGCCCCTTGCGCGGGTAGCCCCTCAGGCGGGCCGTCGCTTACTGCTACCGCAAACGCCTTGCGGATAGCGTGACCCAGGACGTTAACACCAATCACCACCTTCGCGAAAAGCCCAAACGATGACTCCTCAATCCGCCGGCGTTTCATCCGCGCCCGTGGCTCTTCTCGCAGACGACGACCTGTTTCTCGAGCACGTCGCACCTCCCGAGCATCCTGAGCGGGCTCAGCGCTTGCTCGCAGTCCGAGCGGGCCTGGAGCTTGCCGAAGCCGCCGCCGGCACAGGCTTCACGCGCCTCCGCTTCGGTGATGCCAGCGAGGAACAGTTGCTCCGCGTTCACGACGCCGCTTACGTCGAGTCGCTCGGCCATTTGGCCGGCCGCTCCGGCTACCTGGACTCCGACACGTACCTCTCGCCGGGCTCGGTGCCAGCAGCCCGCCGCGCCGCCGGCTCCACCGTCGCGCTGGTCGAAGCGCTACACGCCAACCAGGCTCGTACCGGGTTTGCGCTACCGCGACCGCCCGGACATCACGCCCTCACCGACCGCGCGATGGGGTTTTGCATCCTCAACAACGTTGCAGTCGCCGCCGCGCATGCGCGTGCGCTCGGACGCGAGCGGGTCTTGGTGTTGGATTGGGACGTGCACCACGGCAACGGCACGGAAGCCATGTTTTACAGCGACCCGACGGTGCTGGTCATCTCGCTGCATCAGCACCCGAACTACCCCGGAACCGGCGCCGCACACGATTTGGGGCGTGGAGACGGGCGTGGGCACAACGTCAATCTTCCGTTGCCGCCAGGGGCCACCGATTCCGTTTACGCCGCCGCCTTCGAGCGCCTGGTCCTGCCCATCATCGAGGCTTTCGCGCCCGACTTTGCCCTCGTCAGCTGCGGCTTCGATGCGCACCAGCGCGACCCGCTGGCGCAGATGGAGCTCAGCGCGACGGGCTTTGCCAGCATGACTGCGAGCTTGCTTCGCGGTCTCCCCGATCGGTGCCCGTTGGGCTTGGTGCTGGAAGGAGGCTACGACCTCCAAGCCCTCACCGAATCGAGCCGGGCGGTGGCGGGGGTGCTTTTGAGCGCCCCGCCCTCGGCGCCGCCAGCCTCGGGCGCCGCCGGTTGGCCGAACCTACCCGCCGATCAGTCAGCGGCCTTGGCCCACCTCCACGAGGTCCACGTCCCCTTCTGGTACCTGGGGTGAGCCAGGGGTCTTCCGTTTCCGGCCGACTTGCGCTCCGGCGCCCTACGTGTAGGTTTCTCTTGGGACAGCGCCAAAGCTTGTGCTACCAACCCCGGCTCGCGAATTGGCCTGGCCGGGGCGGTTCTTCCCGACGGTTCCCACCCTCCTGAAGAACTTCAAGCTCGGTGCTGGTTCAGTCGCCCAAAGGACGAGAAACAGAACGATTTCGGTTACAAAGCACAGAAAACCATGGTGGATGTAGCTCAGTGGTAGAGCACTGGATTGTGGCTCCGGTTGTCGCGGGTTCGATCCCCGTCATTCACCCCATACAGTTCGAGGAAGAGGAGAGACTCCGATGAATCTGTCGTCGCGATGGTGTGTCACGGCCGTTGTCGCACTCGGGGCGCTTGGGTGTAGCGATCCGGTCCCGCCGCCGGCGCAGGGTGCGTTCTGGGCGAACGTGAAGTCCGTCTCTCCTCCGCCCGCGGGCAAGTCGTGCCCTTCCGGCGCCTCGCTGACGTTCGATGTGCCGGCGGTCGATCCGTCGAACATCCCTCCGAAGCCAACCCAGCTCGACGCCGACAACTACCAGGTCAAAATCATCGACGGTGAAGACCAGGCCGAGGTGAGCTGTTCGGTCAAAGGCAAGTCGAGCTTCACGGTGGAAGGCACCATCAAGCTCGGCAACAAGTCGCTCGCCATCTCGAGCGGCACGCTGGGCGCCGACAAGAAGGGCACCGCGCGGGTCACCCTGCGCGACAGCGGAAACCCGGGTTTCTCTGGCGCGCTGAGCGCTCCCACCGCCAACTGCACGATCGACGCCGCCGCCGCGCCTGGCAACAACTTCCAGGTCAAAGCGGGCAGCATCTGGGGTCATTTCGACTGCGCATCGGTCGAGCAAACTCCGTCGGACTACTGCAAAGCCGACGGGTTCTTCGTGTTCGAAAACTGCGATCAGTAGGGTCTTGGTTGCCTCCGCGCGGCGGGTTTCTTATTCGCCTCCGTGCCCTGCCGGACCGCCAGGCGACTCAACTAACCTGAGCCGCAGCGGGCGCTCGGCCGTGGGTCTTATTCGCCTCCGTGCCTTGCCGCACCGCCAGGCGACTCAACTAACCTGAGCCGCAGCGGGCGCTCGGCCTCGCCGAGTTCGTTCACTCCGGTCTTCTATTTCGATCGTGATCTGCTCTCGCCAAGGTGTGGGTAGGCGCGATCCGGCTCGCACGCGAGCGTGCTCGCGATCGCCGTACGGTGATTGGAGACGACGAGCAAGGGCGAGCAGCAGGCTTACGGCAGGCAGCAGATTTGCGGCGAGCAGCAGACTTGCGGCGAGCAGC
>JBEQSW010000468.1:0-9896 GCA_040348565.1 Myxococcales bacterium
TGGCGCTCCTGCATGGCATCAACGTCGACTACGACGAGAAGGTCATGGCCCGCCACCAGAAGGCCATGACCACGCATTTCGACGCGCTCACCGGCGCCGCCACGCTCACGGCTTCCATGTGGGTCAGCCATTCCTTCGATCAGCGGCTGTTCTGGGACGGCAGCGGTTTCGTCGAGCTGCACTTGGGAGACGCCTACCCGCGCTCCATCGCCCTCGGGCGCTTCAACGACGGGAAAAATGGCACGAAAACCTACGACCTGTTCAAGCCCAAAGGCGATCTTGGCAGCAACGACACCTTCACGCGCCTCGGCGGTATCGCGCCCATCGCCACTGGAGATCTCGGCTACTTGGTGGTGTTTGCCACCGATCGCAGCCCCACCGAAACGACCGCGATCCTCAACGGCACGCGTGACTTGGCGTTTTTGCGCGTGAGCCGCGGCTTTGCCACCATGGACGAAAAGGGTAGCGCCTTCGTCGACGGCGCGGCCACGCAAGATGTCATGTCGGCGGGAGAGGCGGCGACCAACAAGCTCACCTGGCTGACCGACTACGCCGCCGACGCAGCGCAAGCCGATCGCCCCCACGTTGCCGCCATCAGCGGCGATCAAGTCGTGGTGTTGTGGGAGCGCTGGACCGGCACCGCCGACCGCCAGAGCATGTTCGCGGGCACCCAAGGGCTCGTGCTCGGCACCGACGGCGTGGTCAAGGTCATGCCCAAGCCGGTGAGCGAGCGTCACCTGTTGCGCGGAGACGATCTGGTTTCGCTCGGCGCGCAGGCGGTGTTCGTCTCGGGGCAGGGGGCGAGCAAGAAGCTCACGCTCAATCTGGTGGGCTCCGACCTCGCCGTCACCGCCGTCGATCTGCCTTGAAATGCGCTGGTTTCAAGCGCGCGGCTTGACTTCTCGCCCCCCGCGCCGCGTCATGCGTGGGTTGTCGCAACGGCTCGTGCGCCTCGCGCTGCTCGCCTCGGCTACGTCGCTCTTCAGCTACGCCGGCCCTGTCTCGGCTCAGCTGCCCGTGTTTCGCGCCGAGCCCATCGACGAGCCCGAGCCGGCGCCCGCGACGCCGATCGCGCCCGAGCCCACGGCACCGTTGCCCCCGCCCCCGCCTGCGCCCGTTGGTGCGGCGCTGGCTCCAAGCTCCGACGACGCTTCCCGCCCCGTCAACGCGCCCGCGCCCGCCAAGGCCGCGCTGATCACCGCGCCCGGAGCCCACCGTGAAGCGGAAGCTCGTGCCGAGAAGGAACGAGAACGCGACGACGCCGGCGATGCCGAGATCGAGCTCGGCCGTCATTGGTACGGCTGGCAGACGTTGACCGCCGACGGCGTGAGCATCACGGCGCTCTTGGCGGGCGTGACCCTGAGCGGCGACGGCTCGAACAACGGCGCGGGCCAAGGCTTGGCTTGGTTCGGGTTGCTGGGCTACGAGCTTGCCCCCGGCTTCGTGCATTTCGTGCATCGAAACCCTGGTCGCGGTTTCGCCAGCTTTGGCATGCGCCTGGGTCTGCCGCTGGCCGGTGCTTTCGTCGGGGCGAGCTTGGCCAGCGGCTGCGACTCCAACTTGTGCGAAGCCAGCGGCGCTGGCGCCGGCATCTTGATCGGCATGGGGGCAGCCATCGCCTTAGATGCGGCCGTATTCGCCTACGACGACGCCAAGCACCCGCTCGCCCGGCACGTCGGGCTCATGCCGCTCGTTTCGGTTACCCCGCGCCTGGCATGGTTCGGCGTCGGCGGCGACCTCTAGCGCGGCTCAGGGCAGCGGCAGTACCCGAAGCGTCTCGCCGACGCTGGCGCCCAGCACCGCCGCAAAGCCTTCGGGCAAGCGCAGCTGGCTACCAGCCTCGCTGATGGGACAAGCCACCGCGCGGAAATAGGGAGATGCCTTCAGCTCGCGCGCCACCAACGCTCGCGGCCCGGTCGCGGTCCGAAGCTCGTCGAGCGCACCCGCATAGCTCAGCGAGTGCGTTTGCCGAATCAGCGATACCTCGTCGGCGTTGGCCACGAAGTGCGGCCCGCCATCGAACGGATCGATGCGCTCGGCGTAGCGAAATCCAATCCGGCGCAACATGCGCTCCACGCCGCGCGTTTGCGACCCCACCTTGCCAATCACGTCTTGCGCGTCCTTGGCCAGCAAGCTCGCGTACACCTCACCACGCGGAAAAAGGTCGCGAATGAACGTCTTGTCTTCGCTCGAGCGCAGATCGGCCTCGGCGTAGCTCATGCCGGTGAAGCGCCGGCCGAATGCCTCCCACAGGTGACTGGTTCCGTCCGGCTCGAGCGGCGGCATCAGCTCGGCAAGCAGCTCGTCTTTGAACAGCTCGCGGTGCGTAGCGATGAACAAAAACCGCACGTACGAAATCAACAGGCCGAGCTTCTCGCTCGCGCGTCGGTGGTCGGGGTGGACGACCAGGCCCCCGAGCTCGGTGGGGCCATCGTACGAAAAACCGATGCGCAGCACCTGATGGTGAAAATGCAGATCGGTGGAGCTCGAGTATTTCTCTTCCGTGCTCACGTCGAGGTAGATGTACGGCGCGTCGCGTCGTCCGAGCTGGGCCACGATCGTGGACGTGCCCACCGCCTCGCCCCGCTCGAGATCTCGGATCAAAAAGACGTATTTACGACGGCGCGGGTTCTCGATCTGCCCGAGAAAGCTCTTCTCGGAAGCCTCCAGCAAGCGCGCAATGTGACCCGGCTCGTCGGGCAGATTGACCGAGTTGAGGTGCCGAGCGAGCCTCAAAAGCTCGCCGTGGTCACTCGGTACGGCCCCGCGAATCTCGTAGCGCACCAGCCGCGGCGGCGGCGCTACGGAGCTTGGTAGAGAAGAAACCATCGACAGAGCCGCCAGACCTAGCACGGCCCGGTATTTTCAGCCTGCCCAGACTTGGAACTCGTGATAAGGAGGGCCCCGCTCAGGATGACTTATCCGGAACCTAAGTGGCCTTTTCCGCGCGCCGACGCGCTTCCCCCGTATGCGTTCGTCACCACGGACGCCGCCAAGGCCAAGGTTCTCGCTACCGGTGCCGACCTGATTGACCTCGGGCTCGGCAACCCCGATCAGGCAACTCCGCGCGAAATCTTGGAGGTGTTTCACGCCTCGGCGGACATCGGCAGAAATCACCGCTACCACCCGGGCCGCGGCGTGCCCGAGCTGCGCCAAGCCTTCGCCGCTTGGTATGCCCGCCGCTACGACGCCAAGCTCGATCCCGACACCGAGATCATCGTGACCATGGGCGCGAAGGAGGGCATGAGCCACCTCTGCTTCGCCATCTTGGGTCCCGGCGACGTGTGCATCGTGCCCGACCCTTGTTACCCCATTCATGCGGGCGCGCCGCGCATCGCCGGGGCCGAGGTCGAGTTTTATCCCACGCGCGAAGGCATCGCGCCGGGCCAAGCGGTAGCCGATGCGATTCAGCGGGTCGAAGCGCGCGGTCAAAAAGCCAAGCTGGTGATCGCCAACTACCCGCAGAATCCCACCGGGCGCGTGATCAGCAAGCACGAGATGACCGAGCTCGTGCGCGTCGTGCAGCGCAGCGGCGCGCTCTTCTTGCACGACATGGCCTACGCCGACTTGGATTTTCACTCGCGTTTCTCGCCCAGCATTTTCGACTGCGGCGTCGACCGCGAACAGGTGAAGCGCTTCGCGGTCGAGGTGTTCTCGATGTCGAAGAGCTACAGCATGCCCGGCTGGCGCGTCGCCTACATGGCCGGCAACAAACGGATGATTTCGGCGCTGGCTCACATGAAAACGTACTTGGATTACGGCACGTTCGCGCCGCTCCAATACGCTTCGGCCTGGGCGCTCACCAACGGCGATCACATCGCGTCCGAGCTTCGTGATCTGTACCGCTCGCGCGCTACGGCCCTGGTGGACGGCCTGCGTCGCGCCGGCTGGAGCACGGTCGCCGAGCCGAGCGGTACCATGTTCGTCTGGGCCGAGCTGCCCCCCGGTTTGATCGAGAAAGGCTCGATGGCGGCGGTCACCGATCTGATCGAGAGCGCGCACGTCGCGGCCGCTCCTGGCGTGGGCTTCGGTCCCGGCGGGGAAGGGCACCTACGCTTCGCGTTGATCGAAGACCCGCCGCGCATCGCCGAAGCTTGCGAGCGCATCGGGCGCTGGCTCAAGCGCTGAGCCGCGTTACGGCGCGGGTGGGGGCACGCTGGTCGGCACCGAGCCGGGCACGATGCTCACGCGCGGCGCATCGAGCGGCGTGCGCAGACGCCGGGCAAGGCTCAGCGCGCCACGCGCCACGATGGCGGCGATGCCGCCGAGCGCGATGGCGTTGAGCACCAGCAGGCCCACCGCTCCGTGGTGCAGCAGACGCCCACCCCAGTCCCACAGGTCCGAGAGCCGCGTCACGTCGGGCGTGAGGGTGAAGCTGGTCTCGTAGGCCAGGTGCGGATGCATGCGCAGGTCCACCCAGGCGTAGCCGACGATCAGCAGCGTTGCTGCTAGCCAGGCTTTTAGAAAACTCGAGACCGAGTCCACCTCGAAGTCTACCACGCGCGCTGCCCCCGTCCCGCGTTCGCTCCGCGCCCCTCGCACCTGTCGAAAATCACCTCTCTTTCTCGCCCCTCCCCCCCACTGCAGTCCCGTACCCCTTAACTCACCGCCCCAAAAAACGCCGCTCCGCTCCTGCACCCGCCATTCTACCCAGCCCGCTCCCACTCTCGCTTCCGAGCCTCTACCAAACCCCGACAATGGGAGCCGTGGCATGATGGAAAGGTAATGTCTTTGTATGGAGCGATCGAGGCGGGTGGAACCAAGTTCGTCTGTGCGGTGGGAACGGGTCCGGAAGATCTGAGAGCCCAGGCTCGCTTTCCAACCACCACTCCGCAAGAAACGCTCGGCCGCTGCATCGATTTCTTTCGCGCGCAGCCGAAGATTGCGGCACTGGGCGTCGGCTGCTTTGGCCCCATCGAGCTGCGTCGTGGCGCGCCTAGTTACGGTCACGTGACCACCACCCCGAAAGTGGGCTGGACGAACGCCGACGTCGTGGGCCCTTTGCATCGAGCCTTGGGCGTCCCGGTTGGCTTCGACACCGACGTCAACGGAGCCATCTTGGGAGAAGCGCGTTGGGGCGCGGCCCAGGGACTAGAAACGGCAATCTACGTCACGATCGGCACCGGCATCGGTGGTGGCGCGCTCATCGGCGGCAAGTTGGCTCACGGCCTGGTGCACCCCGAGATGGGCCACCTGCTGTTGCCGCGCGAGCCCGATGATCTCGACTTTGCGGGCTATTGCCCCTTCCACGGCGCCCGCTGCTGGGAAGGTGTCGCGTCGGGTCCGGCCATGGCGCAGCGTTGGGGGCGGCCTGCCGAGACGCTGCCGAGCGATCACCCAGCGTGGGATCTCGAGGCGCGCTACATCGCGTCGGCGCTGACCACGTTGGTTCTGGTGCTCTCACCGGATCGTTTGATTTTGGGCGGGGGGGTGATGCAGGCGGGGCAGCTGTTTCCGTTGGTTCGCAGGCACCTCCAACGCTCGTTGGGCGGTTACGTGCATGCCGACGCGGTCATCACCGGCATGGACCAGTACGTGGTGCCGCCGCAGCTGGGGCAGCACGCCGGCATCGCGGGTGCGCTGGCTTTGGCCGAGCGCGCCGCCGGCGGCCTTCAGTTGTCGTAGCGCCGTTCAGGCGGAGTGGCGGGCGTCTCGGCGCTCTTTTTGCAGCCGAAAAAGCCGCGCCGCTTGATGATCTCGGAGATCTCCGGCGGCACCATCTGCTCCCAGCTCGGGTCGCCGGCTTTGATCAGCTCCAACACGTCGCGCGAAAAGATCTTCAAGCAGGCGGGGTCGTAGTTGTGCAGCGGCAAGATGCAGCCGCGATCGACCAGGTGGCCGTAGAGCTTGTGCAGGTCGGCGGCGACGGCGAGGTTCTCGACCGTGGACAGCTGCTGCGTCTGAGGATCGAGGTACGGATAGACGTACAGCTTGAGGTCGTTCTTGAACAACCTGCCGAACGACTCGAGGATGCCGCCATCCAGATCGGCGTAGTACTTCTCTTCGAACAGCGTGAGCAGGCTGGCCGCGCCGAGCGTGATCGCGATGGGCCGCGTGGTGTGCTTGCGCAGGTACGAAGCCAACCGGTAGTACTCGAAGTAGTCGGAAATCAGCACGGTCTTGCCGGCCGCGGCCAGCACGTCGGCCCGGGCCAGAAAATCGCGGTAGTCAATCTGACCGCCGACGATCAGGTTGCGCATGGTGATTTCGGCAAGCTCCACGATTTGCTCGCTGCCGCCCAGCGATTTGGCGAACTCTTCGTGCGCGCCTTTCAGCATGTCGATGTTCGGGTTGCACACCGGTCGAAAGCTGCCGCGCTCCACCAGCACCGGCTTTTTGTACAAAACTTCCGACGGCTGCAGCACCTGGCCCTTGGGGCCGAACATGGCCGCGCCCGATAGGCCCAGCTGCACCAGCTTCAGGCTCATCACCCGGTTGTCGACGTGCCGGAACTCGATGCCCGAGAACTCGATCATGTCGATTTCGATGCGCTGGGTGTTCAGGTTGTCCAGCAGCGATTCGACCAGGCGATCGGGGTCGTGGTGCATGAAGAACGCGCCGTACAGCAAGTTCACGCCCACGATGCCGAGCGCCTCTTGCTGCAGCGCGTTCTCGGTGTCGAGCATGCGCACGTGGATGATGATTTCGCTGTCTTGGTCGCGCGGGTGGGCTTGGAATTTCACGCCCATCCAGCCGTGGCACTCGTTGGTGCCCTTGAAGTTGCGGGCCGAGACGGTGTCGGCAAAGGCGAAGAACGAGGTGGTGTCGCCGCGCGCGTCGCGCAGGCGCTTCAGGTTCAGCTCGTGCTCGTAGTCGAGCATGCTCTCCAACCGTTGGCGCGCCACGTAGCGCTGGGTCTGCCCGTAGATGGCGTCGCTCACGGCCATGTCGTAGGCCGAGATGCTCTTGGCGATGGTGCCGGCCGCGCCACCGACCCGAAAGAACCAACGCACGACCTCTTGGCCCGCGCCGATTTCGGCGAAGGTGCCGTAGCGGCGCGCATCCAAGTTGATGGCCAGCGCCTTCTGATGCGTATCCAGCTTTTCGGGGCTGTTCGGGTCGCGATGAGTCAACATGAGCGCCTCCCTTCGTAGCACGTTACCCCCGCCGCTTCCGTTACGGGACGGTTTCGAAGCCACGCGCGGAGGCTGTTCGCTCGCGTGCCCGTAGACGTGCCCGTGCCCGTGCCCGACGGTCCGTAGAGCACCGAGTGGGTGGTAGGCCCTGCCTGCGCGCCCAGCTGGGCGCGGCGCGCGCGGGCAAACGCCCGCGCCAGGAACCTCGGCCTATCAAACGGAAGTGCGCGTGGCGGGTGACTCACGGGCACGGGCACGGGCACGTTGACGGGGAGAACAGCCTTTACGGACGCAGATTACAGCAGGAACGAGACGCCGAGCGAGAAGGTCGGGTAGCCGATGCGCATCGTCAAAGTGATGCGATCGGTGATGTGGTAACGGCCGCCGGCGTAGAGCACGAAAGGGGTGAACTGTAGGTCGCCGTCTTGAAAGTACAGAGCGACGCCCGGCTCACCGAACACCGACCACCGGTCGTGGAGCCAGAAGTTCCACTGCATGACCACGGGCAGGTAGAAGTAATTGACGTGGTCGATGCTGGACGAGGTGCGCACGCAAATGGGCACGCCGGCCGGACCCGGCACGAACTGTTGGCAAGCGCCGCGCGGGCCTTGCCAGCCGTCGTAGCGCAAGTAGTCGACGCCGAAGCCGATACCGACCGAGTTGTTCAGCTTCGGGATGAAACCGTTTTTGACGAGCTCGATGGTGCCGCGGAAGCCGAGGCCCAGGCCGGTTCCGCCGCCGAAGCCGGGGGGATCGAACAGGCCGGCGTTGAGGTGCGGCTCGGCTTCGAAGACGTAGGCCTGACGCGCGCCGGGGCGCTTGATGGTGCTTTGAGCGCGCGCGGGGCGTGAAAGCCCAAGGGCGCAAAGACAAAGCAACACAATGGGTAAGAACCGGAGGCTCTTGTGGCTCATGGCGGGCAAGCTCCGCAGGCAACCGAGCCGTCCCCGCACATGGTGAGCGCGGCTTTGCCCAAGCATTTCACGCTGCAGCCGTGCTGGTCGTCGCAAGCGCCGGGGGAGGCGCTCTTGACGTGGCAGGTGCCGCTGCATTCGATTTCGGAGCGCGAGTAATTGTGCACGTTGATTTCGCTGCCGTTGCCGGCGCGAACGCCGCACCGATCCATGTCGTGGCAGTCGAAGTGGCAGCGGTCGCCGCAGATGGCGCCGCAAGCGACGGCGTTGTGACAGCTCACGTTGCAGTCGTCGCCGCAGCTGGTGCTGCACTCCTGCACGTCGAAGCACTGCGAGTTGCAGCCGTTTTCGCAAACGGCGCCGCAGTGCTCCATTTGAAAGCAGCGTGCGTTGCAGCCGTCGCCTTCGCAGCCGACGTAGCAGTCGTACCCGCCGCTGCACTCGCAGGGCTCACCAGGGTTGCAGATTTCGTGATCGTTACAGCCGGTGAGGGCTGCGCTACCGAGAAGGAAGAGCAGGCTCAAAGCCGAAAGCAGGCGCCGCATCGCGAGCCGACTATGCCATCTGGAACCGATACCACAAGCGAAAAGTGCGCATTTATTGGCGGATGGCGTCAGCCCTCAGCGCCAACGTAGCGAATTGCCCTGCGCGTCGCGCAAACTTCCAGTGACGCACAAGCACACGTCGACGATGTGCCAGATGCCCATGCCTCCGCACGTCAAAAGCTTCAGCACGCCCAAGCCGGTCTGGCCGAGCATGAAGCGATCGAGGCCGAAGCTGCCGCCGAGCATGCTCGCGAGCAAGATGTGGTTGCCGTTGATGACGGGCGTGCCCACGACCTCGGTCGGCATGCTGAGCGGCTTGCCCTCTGCGTCCTTCACCTCGCCCAGCGCGAGCATGATGTTGTCCACTGCCGCCCAGAGCGCGAGCCCGCCGCACGTGAACAGCTTGAGTAGGCCCAGACCGATCTGACCGCGGTAGAAGCGATCGGCGCCGAAGATGCCGAGCCAGTAGCCGAGCATGAACGCGGTCGCGCGCGACTTTTCGGAGTACTGAACGATGGGGCCGCCGTACCCGGGCGCGCCATACGGGCTTTGAGCTTGGCCCCAGCTGCCGGCGGGTGGCGGACCGAAGCCACCGCCCGGTGGCCCGTAGCCGCCACCGCCAGGCGGGCCATAGCCACCGCCTCCGGGCGGCCCGTAACCGCCGCCTCCAGGAGGGCCTCCGGGCGGGCCGTAACCGCCGCCTCCAGGAGGTCCATATCCACCGGGGCCGGGCGGGGGTCCGTAAGCCATGGGGCAACGTATCAAACGAGGATTGGTCTGTAAATTGCCGCAATCACTGGATAGATCGCGCGGTAGCCGACGGCGAGCGACAGTTAATGCGGCGCGCGGCTTGCGGCCAGCGCCGTCACCGCGCTAGCAAAGGATATGGCGTCCTTCGATACCGAGCGGAAGTGCCACGTCGTGCGCATCGTGTACGACGGTCCGGGCTTCGCGGGTAAGACCACGAACCTGAAGCGCGTGCACGAGATCATTCCGCCGAGTCGTCGGAGTGACATCGTCACGCCGGCGGAGCTCAAAGGCCGCACGATGTTCTTCGATTGGCTCGAGATCGAAGGGCCTCGACATTCCGGCGTGGGCCTGCGCTTTCAGCTGATCACGGTGCCCGGGCAAATCGAGCGCAACTATCGCCGTCGGCCGCTCGTCGCCATGGCGGACGTGATCGTGTTCGTGTGCGACTCCAGCCCGGCGGCCATTCCGGACACGCTGCGGACGTTCGCCCGCCTGCGCGCTTCCATCAAGCGTCGCACCGAGCCAGTCAGCTTGATCGTTCAGGCCAACAAGCAAGACGTGGAAGGCGCGCTCACGCCGCCGGTGCTGCGGCGCAAGCTGAAGATCGACGG
>JBEQSW010000506.1:0-14633 GCA_040348565.1 Myxococcales bacterium
CTGGCTGTCTTCGGCACCGCGGCCGTAGCAGTCCTTGCCCTGTCCGGGGCCGCCGTGGGCCGCGCGCACCGCCGAGACGTGGGTCAGCTCGTACAGGGTGTTGACGCCCGTGTCGGCGATCAGCACCGCGTCACCGCCGCGCCCACCGTCGCCGCCAGCGGGGCCGCCGAACGGCACGAACTTCTCGCGCCTGAACGCGGCGCAACCGTTGCCGCCGGTGCCGGCGTGAACGGTGAGGGTGCACTCGTCGATGAACTTCACGGGGGGGCGTGTTCTAGTGGCGAATCGTCATTCGAGCAAATGGGGTTAGGAGTGCGGGGTTGGGGGTTAGGCCGCGGGGGCGATGAGGGGCTAAATCAGGGCCCAGACGAGCGCTTCGTACGCGGGCAGGCCGGAGGGTGCTCATGGCCGTAAGCGAGCGCCGCGTAGCACCGCCCTCGTTCCCCGACCCCAGGGGCTCGTCTAACCCCTAACCCCTCATTCCTCACCCCTGACCCGCCGGGCCCTCAGCGCGGCGGCTTGAGCGGCAGCTTGGCGACGCGATTGGCGGCCTGGGTCTGAGGCGCTTGATCGATGGCGTCGATGGCGCGGCCCAAGGCTTCGAGCTTGAGCGCTTTGGCGGCGGCGGGTTGGAACAGCGTGGGGATGCGCACCAGCTTCTGCGCGAGACCCTTGCCGAGCCCGAGCTCGCGCTCCGCGAACGTTTCGATGTTCGAGTAGCCCTTGGCTTCGTGCAGCTTGCGCGCTTCGATGCCCGCCAGGATTTCTCCGAGCTCGAAAAAGCCCTCGTTGAGGTTCTTCTGCAGGCTGCGCAGTTTTTGCAGCAACGTGTGGAGCTCGCCAATGGAGGCTTTGATGCGGTCGGCTTCTTGAGGCGTGCGGAGGGTGGCGCGCGCGCTGCCCGGCTTCGGGGGCTCGCGATTGCGACGGACGGCCTCGGCCGCTTGGCGCTCGGCATGGCGCAACGCCCAGGGGGCCGCGCCACGCAGGCCGAACTTGCGAGGCACCTTGGGGGGCGGCGGAATCACCGATTTGCGACCCCCGGGAGCGACCGATTTGCGAGCCCCCGGCGCGACCGATTTGCGCGCAGCCGGCGCCACCGATTTACGAGAAGTGGGCGGCGGGGCGACCGACTTGCGCCCGGCAGGGGGCGCGACCGATTTGCGCGAGGGCGGCGGCGGGGCCACCGACTTGCGGGAGATGCTGGCTTTTGCCGATGATTTGGCGTTGTTCTTGGGCATGGGCCACGGCCTCTGACCCGCCAACCTGGGCGGATCGGTTCCTCACCCCCGAAGCGTATTATACCTGCGGCAGTTTTCCGAATTTCGATGAGCTCCCCCTACAGCACGGAACGCCCGAGTGACCCCGCGGCCAGCTCTGCCATCGAGCAGCGCATCGCGGTGGTGGTCAACGGCAACGCCAAGAACGCCACCGCCGACGTGATCTCCACGCTCGACCAAATCTTGAACGGCGGCGATCTGTTCGTCTCCCGCAAGCTTTCCGACGCCCGGCACATCGCCAAGACGCTGGTGGCGCGCGGCTACGGCACCGTGCTCACTGGTGGGGGTGACGGCACCTTCACGGTGATGGTTACGGAAGTCGTTCACGAAGCGCGTCGCGCAGGCCGACCGTTGCCGCGCTTCGGCCTGCTCAAGCTCGGCACCGGCAACGCGCTGGCCTGGGTGGTGGGCGCGCAAGGGGCCGACAAGCACGAGCTGCAAGCCGATATTGGGCGGCTGATCGAAGACGCGGGCAGCCGGTCGATGCGGCTGATCGAGGTCGAAGGTTTCATCGCCCCGTTTTGCGGCTTGGGCGCGGACGCGCTGGTGTTGGCCGACTACGGCAAAGTGAAGACGGCGCTGGGCAAGACGCCGCTCAAGAGCGTCGCCCCCGGGCCGCTGAGCTACATCTTGGCCACCACCACCCGCAGCATTCCGCGCTTCGTAGCGGCGAAGATGCCGTATTGCCGCGTGCGCAACGATGGTGCGGAGGCCTATCGGCTGGGCTCGAAGGGCACGCTGATTGGCCCGCCCATCGCCACCGGTCAAACCTTGTACGAGGGGCCGATGCGCATCTGTGGGCTGTCGACGATTCCGTATTACGGCTACGGCTTTCGCATGTTTCCGTACGCCGAAGAGCGGCCGGATCGCATGAACCTGCGCATTGCCACGATTGGGCCGGCCAGCTTCATCCGTCACTTCGGCGAGATTTGGCGCGGCGACTACGACAATCCGGAAGAAGTCTTCGACTATCTGGTCGACGCCGTCACGGTCGAGGTCGATCCTGATACCGACTTTCAGATCGCCGGAGATCCGCGCGGCAAGCGCCGCACCATCTCGGCATTTCTGTCGCCGACGCCGATCAAGCTGGTGGATTTTTACGCGCCGCCAAATGTTGAATGACCGAAGGTCATTCAACATTTGGGTTGGTTTCTGTTTTCGTTGGGCTTCGCAGGGTGCGCCTTGCGATTTTCGGGGTCGGAGGGGAGATCGGCGCTCGGCCTCGCCGAGTTTCGTTCACTACGGTCTTCTTTGGGTGATCGTGATCTGCTCGCGCCAAGGTCGGGTGACCCCGTTCTGGCTCGCGCTTTGCGCGAGCTCGCGTTGTAACGGCGTCGAGCGCGGATGACGGCTTTGAGCGGGCAAACGGCTTGCGCGAGCTCGCGTTGTAACGGCGTCGAGCGCGGATGACGGCTTTGAGCGGGCAAACGGCTTGCGCGAGCTCGCGTTGTAACGGCGTCGAGCGCGATGACGGCTTTGAGCGGGCAAACGGCTGCGCGAGCTTGCTTTGTACTGGCCTTGGGCGAGCGTGACGGAGGTGGGGCGCGGAGAACGGGCTTTGTGCGAACGACGGACTTTGTGCGAACGACGGACTTTGAGCGAACGACGGACTTTGAGCGAACGACGGACTTGAGCGGGGGGAGGGGAGCGGGCAGACTGGGGGCTTGCGGGCGACGCTGATCGGCTTTTGCTTGTTCCTTTCGGCGGTGCCGGCGGGGGCGGATGTGCCGGACATGAAGGCGGAGCTGGTTTGTCGGGCGGAGGCGGCGCCGGGCAGGGTGCTGTGCGAGCTGAAATACCTGGCCCAGCCGGGAGCGCGGCTGGTCTGGGCGGACGCGTTGGTGACGTCCGCGCCGGAGTTCGTGCGGCCGCTGCGGGCGCGGGTCACGCCTGAGCGCTTCAAGGGTGCGGGGGCGGGGGAGCGCAAGCTCAGCTTGGCCTTCGTGGCCGCCAAGGTGGGTGTCGGGCAGGTGGTGGTGAAGGCGCGCGCGGTCGTGTGTCGGGGCGCGGGCGAGCAAGAGCGCTGCCACCCTGAAAGCCAAGACGCGCGCGCCGAAATCCGGGTTGGCGGCTGAGCCAAGCCGTACCCTAAAACTTGGCTGGATCGGTCCAGTCTTGGTAGCCGCAAGGGATGAGGCTTCCGGGACGACTTCGGTTGACGACGCTGGGCGACGTGCTCGGTGCGATCCATCGCGCGGGGGCTTCGGGCGTGCTGGAGCTCACGGATGACCGCGGCGCCACCCACCGCGTGTTCTGGGCCGATGGCATGATCACCCAGGTCGACACGGAGCTGTTTCGCCAGCGCTTGGGAGATCTGCTGGCGGGGCAGGGCTTTTTGGGGGCGCGAGCGCTGGCTCGCTTGGCGCGCCGCCTGCTCGAAGCGCCGGGCCAACGCGCCGGCGAGATCTTGGTCGAAGAAGGCTTCGTAAGCCCGGATTTGGTGAGCGCCGGTTTGCGTCGCCAGCTGCGTCAAAAGCTAGAAGCGCTGTTTCAGCTGAGCGACGCCCAGTTGACGTTCCGCGTGCCGCGTCCGCACGAGCAACACCGCACGCCGCTTTCACCGGGCGAGTTCTTGCATGGCCGGCCGCGCGCTCGTCCGCGGACGCGCAGCGCCGCCGCTGCGGACAAACACGGCAGCCCCGGGGCCGCGAGCGGCAGCCGAGCCTCGACGCCGCGCGCCCCGCACGGCGCGCGCAGCCACGCCTACGCCACGCTGGGCCTGTTGCCTGGCGCCGACCGCGTCGCCATTCAACAAGCCTTCCGTCGGCTCGCGCTCGATTTGCATCCGGATCGTTTTCCGAACGCCGACGCCACCGAGCGGGCGCGCCTGTTGTCGCGCTTTGCCGAGCTCAGCGCCGCGTACCACGCGCTAGCTGGCTGAGCGCTTCCGGCAACTCCGCCAGCGTGTCGATCAGCAGGTCGGGCGCCGACGCGGTGAGGCGCTCGAGGGCCTGGATGCCGCCGCGGACGCCGACGGTGAAGGCGCCGGCGGCGCGACCCGAGAGCACGTCTTGGGGGCCGTCGCCGACCATCACGATGGATTGCACCGCCACGCCCAGCAAGCGTGCCGACTCGATCACCATGGAGGGATCGGGCTTGCGCTTGGGCAGATCATCGCCCGCCACCACGCCTTTGAAGCGCGCTTCCAGCCCGAGCCCGCGCAGGACGGCGAGCGACGTACGCCGCGGCTTGTTCGTACACACGCCGAGCGGCAGCTCGCGCAAGGCGTCCAGCGCTTCCAGCCCGCCGGGCATTACGGTCGTGTGGTCGATGGGATGCTCGGCGTAATAGTCGAGAAAATCCGCGACCATGGCTGCCGTCTTTAAATCCATCACCTCGAGCCGCGCGGCGCGCGCCATCAGCAGCGGCGCGCCATCTCCCACGTAGGATTCGAGCTCGTCGTGCGGCAGTCGTTGCAGCCCGGCTTTCTCGAGCGCGTAGTTGGCGGCTTCGGCAATGTCGCGCCGCGAATCGACCAAGGTGCCGTCGAGGTCGAACACCACCCCGCTCACCAGCGTTGGCGGCCCGCTCACCCTGCGTTCCTGAACACGGCGCGGCCGACGAAGAACGGTCCCATCTTGTCCATGAACTCCGCCGTCTGGCGGGTCTGGCGCATGGCCTGCACCACGTGCGAAAGCGGGTGCAGCTCTTTACCGATGAGCCCGATGACGAAGTCGTTGTCGGCTTGGTCCAGGCCATGGCACGCCAGCCGCACGTCGTGGGCCAGGTCCTGCGAGCCGTAGGCACGCCCGACCCCGCCGTGCTCGCGCATGATTTGACCGCGCTCTTTGGGATCCAGCCGCTCGAAAGGACCGACGCGCCGCAGCGGGTACCAAATGGCCCACGGCCAGGCTTCGTTCAGCACCGTCTCGCGCGGGCGGCGCAACAGCCAGAACTCCAGATCTTGCTCGAAGCCGGTCGAATAAGTGCGGCCCAGCATGGACAATTCGGGTCGCGGGCGCAGCCCCGATAGCGCCGAGCTACCGACGAGCGGTCGCACGCGAGTGGCAAAATCGAGCGGCTGCTCCGAGAAGGTCAGCAGCGCCAAGCCTCGCGGGTGATTCACGTCTTCGTAGACGACGCTGGGCACGCCTTGCTCGCGTAGCGCGCCGGTGAGGATGGGCAGCAGCCGGCTCGGGTCGTCGCACTCGAACCCCAAAAGCTGCATGAACAGCCGCCGATTCATGCTGACGGGGGTCCCGCTCTTGTCGGAGCCGCGCTCGTTGACGTCCACGGCCTCGGGCTCGCGGGGAGAATGGGCGGTGGTGCTGGCCGGGTCGCTCATGGCCGGCACATGTACCACGGAAATCGGTTAGGCTCCGCCCGCTTTGCCCGCCTCGATTCCCGCCCCCGCCACCGCCGCGCCGCCGCGCGCCGCGTCCAGCTCGGCTCGCCCCGCCGGTGACCTGTCGCACCCGTTGCCCGCCGGCATGCGTGATTTCCTCCCGCCCGACGCGCGGGGCTTGAGCGAGCTGGCGCGACGCCTGCTCGGCAGCTTCGAGCTGTTCGGCTACGAGCTGGTGACGCTGCCGGTGTTCGAGTACGAAAGCGTACTGGAGCGTGGCCTCGGGGCGCTCGATCCGGACGAGGTGCTGCGCTTCGTCGAGCCGGAAACCGGAGAAGTGGTGGCGCTGCGCCCGGACATGACGCCGCAGCTGGCGCGAGTCGTGGCGACGCGCTTGTCCCAAGCCGTGCCCCCCATCCGGCTGTCGTATCAAGGCTCGGTTTTGCGCCGTCGCCGTGAGCGCGCTCGCCGGCACCGCCAAATCTTTCAAGCTGGCATCGAGCTCATCGGCCTCGACGGCCCCTCCGGCGATCTGGAAGCGCTCGACGTTGCCTGCTCGGCGGCGCGCGCGGTCGGGCTCGACGACTTCGTGCTCGATCTCGGACACGCGCGCATCGCGTTCGCGTTGCTCGAAGGTGTGGAGTCGACCCGCCAGCGGGCCGCGGTCGAGGCTCTGCATTTGAAGGACCAAGTCGAGCTGCGGCGCGCCGCCGCGTCCGCCGGTTTGGGTACCCCCGAGCAGGACGCGCTGGTCGGGCTGAGTGAGCTGCACGGTGGAAAAGAAATTCTCAAACCGGCTCGCAGCCTGCTCACCGGCACTCGCGCCGAGCCAGGCCTCGACGAGCTGGCCCGTGTCCTGCTCGAGGTCGAGCGGCGCGGTTTTGCTCCCTCGGTGGTCGTCGACTTGGGTGAGACCCGAAATTTCGCCTATTACACTGGCACTACATTTCAGCTGCATGCGCACGGTCCGGGCGTGCCCATTGCCTCGGGTGGCCGCTACGACGGCCTGCTGGAGGGCTTCGGTCGTCCGCTGCCGGCGTTCGGTTTCGCCTTCGGGCTCGACGATTTGGTGTGGGCCTTGGGTAGCGGGGTCCGCACGGCGGCCGCTCCCCGGCTGCTGCTCACCGGCGGTGCGACGGCCTTGGCCGGAGCCTTGCGTGCCCTGGGGGTCTGCTGTGCGGTCGGCCCCGAGCAGGATCCGCTGGCGTACGCCCAGGCGTGGCGGTACACGCACTGGGTGAGCGCCACGGCTAGTGAGGCGGTGGTGACCTCCGCAAATGACTTGGTGGAGCGACGCGCTCCGCTCGACGCTGCCTCGGTGGCGCGCGTGCTGGTCAAAGCCAAGCCCTGAATCCCTGACTGAGTTTCAGTCCCAAACCGAAGAAGCGGTGTCAGCATGTCGTGTGTCGTGATCGTGGGTGCCCAGTGGGGCGACGAAGGCAAAGGCAAGATCGTCGATATCTATACGGAGTTTGCCGAGGTCGTAGTGCGCTACGCCGGTGGACCCAACGCCGGCCATACCCTGGTGGTCGGAGACGACAAGCTCGTGGTGCGCCTCCTTCCCAGCGGCATCTTGCGCCCGCAAACGCGCTGCATCTTGGCGCAAGGCATGGTCATCGACCCCGACGTGCTGCTCGGTGAGGTCGACGAGCTGATTCGTCGCGGGCACCGCGAGGTCGAAAAGCGCCTGTGCGTCTCGGATCGCGCCCACCTCATCTTGCCGTACCACGTGTTGGTCGACACCCTGCGCGAGGCCGCGCCTGGCGGCATCGGCACCACCAAGAAGGGCATCGGTCCGGCCTACGAAGACAAGGCGCGCCGCACCGGCGTGCGTGCGGGTGACCTGAGGGACCCGGTCCGGCTCGGCGAGCGCATCCGTGCCTCGCTCGAAGCCTGGGCTCCCACCATCAAGCACCTGGGCGGTGAAGTGCCGTCGGCAGACGCCATTTTGAAGCAGCTTGCGGCCTCCACCCCGCGGCTGGTGTCGCTGTTGGCCAACACTTCGCAAATCGTCGACCAGGCGGTGCGCGAAGGGAAGCGCGTGATGTTGGAAGGTGCACAGGGCACCCTGCTCGACATCGACCACGGCACGTATCCGTTCGTCACCTCCAGCTCGGCGGTCGCGGGTGGCGCGTCCATCGGCGTCGGCATCGGTCCGAACCGCATCAACTCGGTGCTGGGCATCACCAAGGCCTACGCCACTCGTGTCGGCTCGGGCCCGTTCCCCACCGAGCTCAACGATGGCGACGGCCAGCACTTGCGCGAGGTCGGCGCCGAGTTCGGCTCCGTCACCGGACGGCCGCGCCGCACCGGCTGGCTCGACCTACCGGCGCTGCGCTACGCCGCGCGCGTGAATGGCATCGACGGCCTCGCGTTGACCAAGCTCGACGTGCTGACGGGCTTGTCCCGCATTCAGGTGTGCGTGGCCTACGACACGCCCGAAGGTCGCACCGACGAGTTCCCGATCGACTACCTGGACGTGCCGGGCGCGGTGAAGCCGGTGTACGAAGAGATGACGGGTTGGAGCGAGAAGCTCGACGGCGTGCGCGTCTTGGACGAGCTGCCCAAGGCCGCCCGCACCTACGTGCGCTTCCTGGAAGAGGCCGCTAAAGTGCCGCTTTACCTGCTCAGCGTGGGCCCGCGCCGGAGCGAAACCATCGTGCTGCACAACCCCTTCGTCGGGAGAGCAGCCGCGCCGTGAGCTTGGTTTGGGCCCTCCCGTTCGTGATCGTGATGCAAACGCGGTCGGCGGGAGTGTCGCCTAAACCGGTGGCGTGGGCCGCGCAAAGCCCACGCCCGGCGAGCTGCTTGGGCACGCCAGGCCTGTGGGATTTGACGCGGCAAGCGTTGCTGGGGCGGCGCTGTCGCGAGCTGTCCCGCGCCCAGGCGCTGCTCGTGCGCGCACCGGACAAGGCGCGTGAGCGCGCGGCGGCGTTGCTCGCGCAAGCGCCCGACTTTGCCGAAGCGCGCGTGTTACACGGCCGCGCCAGCCTGCGCGCGGGCGACGGCGCGACGGCGTTGGCGGAGCTGTTGCCGCTGCTGGCCGACGACGCCGCCGGGGTTGCCGATCCGGCCGTGCTGCTCGACGGTGGGCGAGCGGCGCTGTCGCAAAAGGACTTGGCGAACGCCGCGCGCTTCTATCGCGCGCTCGGTAGCCGGGCCGCGCTCTTGCCGGACCGCAGTCAGCAAATCGTCGCCTACATGGAGATTGCCGCGACGCTGCTGGTGAGCGAAAAATCGCCGGTCGACGACGTGTTGGCGTACCTACGCGAGGCGCGCCGTCGCGCGGCGGGCAGCGGCTACACGGGGCTGTGCGCGGGGCTCACCGCGGTCGCCTGGACGGCGGCGGGCCGCGACGCCGAAGGTCAAGGCGCGCTCGCCGAGGTGACCGACTTGGAAGCGCTCGAGCGTTTCGAAGGCTCGAAAGACGTTTGGCTTCCGGAGGGCTTGCTGCACGCCGTCTTGGCCCTCGCCGCCGAGCGGGAGCGACCGGACTTGTCACTGACGCACTATCGCGCGCTCGCCCAGAGCCCGCTTGCCGCCAGCAGCATCGGCAAGCTGGCGAGCCGTACGCGCGCTCGCGCCGCTTCGGGGAAGGCGGGAAAGCGTGAGGGCAGGTGAGGCGCCGCACGCTCGGGTTGATCGCGGTCGCTTTGCTGCTGGCGCCGGCCGCTACCGCTGAGCCCACGTTGTGGCAGCGAGCCCGCACTCCCGGCTGGCAAATGCGGGAGAAGGCGCGGCTGCGCGCCGAGCAGCTGTTCGATCAGGCCAGCGATCCGCGCGCCGATCTGGAGACCCTGCGTGAGCTGTCGCTCGGCAGCGCCGCGTTGATGGAGCTGAGCGGGGAAGCGCGGCGCGATCCTTGGCAAGAGGTGCTGCTGGGGCGGGTGCTGTTGGATGCCCAGCCTGGGCGCGAGCGCGAGGCTCTCCAGCTCATCGAGGGCGGGCTGCCGGCTTTGCCCGACTCGGACTTCAAGCGCCAAAGCCTGTTCGACCTGGGGCTGGGGGCCATGTTCAGCGGTGAGATGGAGCATGCCGCGCGGGCCTTCACGGCCGCCCTGGCCCTGGCGTGGAAGCCCGACGATCGAGCCACGCTTCATCGCAATCGCGGCAAAGCGCGCATGCTGTCCGGGCAGTTACTGGGCGCGGTCGCCGACTTCCGTGCGGCGGTGGCGCTCGGGCGGGGCGTGGAGGTGATGGCGTTGTCGCGCTTTGGCTTGGGCGTCGCGCTGGAACGCAGCGGCGACTACCCGCAGGGCATGCAGGAGATTGCGCGTGGCGTCGCGCTGCGCTTGCCGGTGCCACCGTACCCGAGCGAAAGCGTGCTCGACCTGCCCGGCTTGCGCTGGATCCCGGAGTACGACGTGCATTATTTCCGCGCGCTCGGCGCCATGTCGGAGGCGGAGACCGCCGACCCCGGCGAGCAGGAGCGCGACCGCTACGAGACGGCGCTCGAGAGCTGGGAGCAGTACATTCCCGCCGCCGAGGCCCAGAAAGATCGCTTTTTGGCGAACGCGCTCCGCCATCGTCAGCGTTGCTTGGACGCGCTGTCGCGCTTGCACCCGCCTCCGAGCGTTGCCGCGCCGCGTTCAGGCCGCGTACGGTAGAACCGGGCCGGAGCCGAGCACGCGCCGGGCGCCTTCGGCGTCTTCGACGGCTTCGAACACCGGGCGCAGGTGGGGACTGCGCTCCAGCTCACCGAAGGCACCGCTGGCCGCGAGCGCGCGCGCCTGCGGGCCGTCCAGCACCATGAACACGTTGCGCAAGCCGTCGCCAGCGGGGGCGTCGATCACGTCGACGATCTTGGAGCGATCGACGTGCAGCTCTTCGCCGCGGCGCTGGATCAACACACGCTTGTCGGTGATGAGGTAGCGCGTGTCACCGACCAGCTTGCCGGGGCGGATGACCGTGTCGTAAGCGATGTAGCCGCCCACCACCAGCACCAGCGCCACGGCCATGAAAATGCCGGTAGCGAGCGCCATGAAGCTGGGTGACAAGTAGGGGAGGCCGCCCCGGGCGACCTTGGCCAGGGTGGTGACGGCGCGCAGCACCATCTCCATGCCCGCGAATACGGTGAAGGCGGAGATGGCCATCAGCAGCCATTGGCGTTGCCCCTGCGGCAAATACGCACGCAGCTGCTGACGCGGCTGGGCCGACCAGATCACGCGCTCGCCTCGGTCTAGGCGCTGCCCGATGGGCATTTCGGCGCTGCCCAAGGGCGCAACGTCCTCGGCGCCGCGCACGATGGCCCAAACGCGGTCGGGCGCTACGACGCCGGGCAAGCGCAGCAGAAGGCGACGCCGTAACGCGCCGGTCGGAACGGCGCGCACCAGCTCGAGATCGCCGGTGTCGGGTTGGTCGGCGTCCCAGAAGATGCGAGCGAAGCTGACGGCGCTGCGTTGGATGCTGCGGCGGAAGGGGCCGAAATGCACGACCACGTGGTGCTCGGTGACCACGTAGCGAGCGCGCTCCATCAGCATGCGGGGCACGGTGCGAAACCCGATGCCGAGCAACGTCGTCCAAAACCCGAACAGCAACGTGCTGGCCGGCGTCACCCGCAGCACGAGCGAGGTCACGACCGCGAACAACAGCGAGATGGTGGCGGTGAAAAAACACAGCCCGGAGAGCGCCCGATGCAACGCGCTAGGGCGAACGGACTTCGGACGGCCTGTCCAAACTATCCGCTCTCCATATAGCGAGTCTCGCGCCACGGTTGCTCCTCACGAGAGATACGACCGCACTCCTGACAAACTTGCGCTCTCGTGGTTCCAACGTCAACGCTTCGCGTCGCGACGGCGCGCACGTCGCCCGTCGACCCCGCGGGCGATCGCGCGGCACTGGACGACCGGCGTCGGGCTCGGCGACGGGGCGTGCAGTGGAGCTGGAGCGAAGCCGCTTTGAATCGCGTTTCCAGGGCAAGGCCGCGCCGGGCGGGGCACGTAACCGAACCCGTCAGGTACCAGGCGCCACGAACACGATTTCCAGTCGCTCGTTGCGAGTGGCGGCTCCGGCGCGATCGGGTGGGACCACCGGCGTGGTGTTGCCGGCGCTCTTGGCTTCGATGCGGCTGGCGCCGGCGGCCTTGAGCGCGTCGACCGCCTGGGCCGCCAGACCGTCGTCTTTGACGCCAGCACGCGCGTCGTGGCTGACCACCAAGACCGGAAACTCGGGATGAGCTTTGGCGACCCGACCGAGCTCGCCCAGCTTGCTCACCGCTTTGGCGCCGAGCTTCCCGGCTTCGCGGGGGGCGTGCAGGGTGACCACCACGCCGCGGTCGTCGCGGAACGGCAGGAAATCGGCGCGACTCAGCTCGGTGAGCAGCGCGTCGGCTTCGCCCTGCGACGGATTGGCCTGCGCGCGTGGACGGCGCGCCAGCGTGAGCTCGCGCAGGCAATCGGAGCGGAGCGCGGTCGCTTCGTCGATCGGCGCAGGCGCCGCGGTATCGAGCTTCTTGCGCAGCTCGTCGGCCTTGCCGGAGAGCGCCGCCAACGCGCTGCGGTTGGGATCGATCAGGCGTGCCGAGACACACAATAGGGAGCCTTGGGTGACGATGGCGCGCGCGGCTTCGCGGCGGGCTTTCTCGCGCTCGGGCGAGGCCGGCTCGTTCTTGGCCAGTGGCTCGGCGTCGCGCGCGACCTTGGCCCGCAGCTCCAAGTCGGCCGCCTCCGCCGACAAGTGCTGCTGTTCGACCTCGAGCTGCGCCAAGCGCTCGGCCTGGGTCTTTTCCGCGACGCGCGCCTCGGCCAAACGCGCTTCGGCGCGGGTTTGCCGGGCTTCGATGGTGGCGCGCAGGTACGCGGCTAGGGCTTGCTCGGCCAAGATTTGGGCGGAGGGCAGATCGTCGTCGGCGTAGGCCTTTTCGGCTCGTTGCTTGATCAGCTCGGCGCGCGCGTACGCTTGGGGCGCGTTCTTGCGCGCGTCCAGCACCGCCTGACCTTCGCGCGTGCGATCGACCTGGCTCAGAATCTGCGGGCGCGCTGGTGACGCGCAGGCCACCGCGCCGAGCAAGGCCAGCCACTGCCAGCTGTGGCGGGTCACGGCTTGCTCGCTTTCTCGTCGACCTTGCGCAGCGCTTCTTCGGCGCGCGCGCGGCGGGCGACGGTTTGTTCGACGAGCGCTTGAGCGCGGAACACTTTGGTCTCAAGCTCGGTGGTGCGCGTTTGCAGCTCGGCGAGTTGCTTCTCGCTCTGCGCGGTCTTGTCCAGCTGCTCGGAGGCTTGGGCCCACTCCAGCGCGGTTTCTTCCAGCATGGCGCCGCGCTTCTGATCGCCGGCGGCGCGCAGCTGATCGGCGCGGCGCAGGGCGTCGGTGGCCTTCTGGATGGACTCGGAGGCGACGCGGGCGGCGTCGGGCTTCTTGGACAGGCCCGCCAAAATGGTGGCGGCTTGGGAGCGCGCGTCGGGGGCGGCCAGCGCGACGCCCGCCAGCGAAGCGAGCAAAAGGCACATGAAAGCGCCCTGCCGGAGCGCGATTTTCCGTCGATTCACGCGCCAACGAAGCCATGCGAGGGTCCCCACGTCAAGCGCGGCCAACGGCGGGCGCGAACGAGGCGAAAATGACCGAACGCAAACGAGCAAGCTGGGACGAGTATTTCATGGCCATCGCGCGGGAGGTGGCCACGCGCTCCACCTGCGATCGCAAGCACGTGGGCGCCGTGGTCGTGCGCGAGAAGATGATCCTGACGACGGGCTACAACGGCTCGATCCGCGGCTTGCCGCACTGCGACGACGAGGGACACATGATGGAAGACGGGCACTGCGTCCGCACCGTGCACGCAGAGGCGAACGCCATCGTGCAGGCGGCTCGCAACGGTATCCGTCTGGACGCGAGCGACATCTACGTGAGCGCGTCGCCTTGCTTCGGTTGCTTCAAGCTGATCGCCAACAGTGGCATGAAGAAGATCGTGTTCGGCGAATTTTACCGAGACCAGCGCATCTTCAAGCTCAGCGAGGAGCTCAAAATCGAGCTCGTGCACTTGCCCATCGAAAGTTTGGCCAAGCCCGACGCATGAGCGGGGCCACGACGCCCGCGCGGCGCTAGGGGGTGTCCCTAGTTTCCAGCCTGCTGCGAGCCAAGATCCCGCGGCTGCGAAGCGCGGCCTCGTCGCTGCGCTCCTCAAAAGGCTTCAGCCTTCCTCCGGTGCTCGCTCCTCGGGCGCGCTTCTCGCTCGCGTCTCTTGGCTCTCGCGACGGCCGGAAACTAGGGACACCCCCTTAGCGCGCCGGCAGGCAATTCGCGGGCAGTCCCGGGTGTTACGCGCGTCCCGCCTCGACTAGCGCGTTCACGAGCTTGGCCACTTCGGGCTCGAAGCTTGGCCCGCGCGCGATAGGTTCGCCGCCGACGATGCGAGCGCTGACCGCGCCCAGCGTGTCGCGCAGCGCTTTCAAACCGCGTTGACCGCGCTCGACGGCAGGGACGGCGGCGGTGATGGCCACCAACTTGCCCTCGAGCTCGCCCGAGCCGATCAACCAATCGATGGCGTTCTTGAGCGAGCCGGGCAGGCTGTGCCCGTACTCGGGGCACGCAATCAACAGCGCGTCGCTTTCGGCGATCGCGCGGCGCAGCGCCGCTACCGGAGCCGGCGCGGCGCCGTCCTTCTCGATATCCGGATCGAAATGCGGCAGATGCCGCAGCCCGTCGTAAACCTCGAGGGTGACGCCGGCGGGCAAGGCGCCGGCCGCCACCTCGAGCAGGGTCGAGTTGCTGGATTTTCGCTGCAAGCTGCCGCTTATTCCGAGAATGCGCATCGGGGGGTGAGCATTGTAGAACGCAGTCGGGCGGCCGGCAGCCTCGCTAGGCGGCGCCGGGCGGGGCCAGGTGAATTTTGACGGCGTCGGCGACGAAGCTCCAATCTGCGGCCGTACCGGGCGCGGAGGCGTGGCCGGTCATGATGGCGACCAGCTCCCAGTAGCGAGCGTGCCGCGGATCGTAGGAGAGGTAGCGCTCGTACATGCCGCGACGCAGGCGCTCGTCGATCGGTTTGTTGGCGGCGTCCGCAATGCCGGCGAGCTCGCCGGCATTGCGGACGCCGCCAACAAACCGATCGACGAGCGCCTGCGTCGCGGCAT
>JBEQSW010000516.1:0-4193 GCA_040348565.1 Myxococcales bacterium
GTCGTGCGCGAGTCGTGCGGCGCGCTCCAAAACTGAGCCCGTATCGCGACCGAGACCGAAACGATTCTCCGCTCAAAAACGGCCCACCGTTCGGCGGGACGCAGGCGTAAAGTCATGAGTCCGGCGTGGTCACGGAGTCGCGCGCGAGCCAGGAGTCGTCATGGTCGAGTCGAGTGGTCGTTCAGATGCGGGTGCGTTCATTTCGGGCCTCGGTAAGGGTCGAGAAGCCTTTCACTCGGAAGTAACCGAGTACTGCTTTCGAGTAGGAGAGCGCACCGCCGAGGATTTTCTGCGCTTGTTCTCGTGCAGCAAGATCATGATTTCGCTGAGCTCGCGCCCGATGGAGCGCGCTCGCATCATCAGCGAGCTGACCGGCGTGCAC
Source organism: Myxococcales bacterium (assembly GCA_040348565.1). Taxonomy (GTDB): domain Bacteria; phylum Myxococcota_A; class Polyangia; order Polyangiales; family Polyangiaceae; genus PMG-095. The sequence continues at coordinate 383 of JBEQSW010000516.1, forward strand.
GAGCGCGTCGCCAACAAGCTGTCGCCCGAGAACGCTGGCGAGACGTTGCAGATCGCGCTCGACGAAGGCGTCACCACGCCGAAGGACATCGTACGGTTGTTTCAACCCGATGATCGCCAGCGCTACCTGAACCGCCACGAGCTGTGGGCCTTCGACATCGAGGGCCAGCCTTGGAAAGTGTCGCCCTCCGACACCAACGCGCACACCCGCGCGGAAAAGTACGTCGCGTACATCATGGATCGCGCGATCGAGAACCTGCTCATCTCGCACGAGGACATCGTGTCGGCGTTGGGCGTGGTGAAGCTGGCAGGCTGGCTTCCCTCGGAGCTCCTCGGCCAAATCATCGAGGCAAGTCTCAAAAAATCCGACAAATTCACCGAAGAAGACCTGCTGCACGCCGCGCCCCCCAGCAGCCTCGTGACCCACGTGCCTCTCGACTACATCTGGGACAAAGTCGTGGTGCCCTTGATCGCCGAACAGCACGACTACGTGGCCAAGGCGGGCGAGCCCAAGCCCAGCGAGCCCAAGCCCAGCTCCGAGGTAGAAGGCGGCTGGAGCCTGCGCCCCGCCAGCGATGCCTCGGCCAAACCCGCCGGCTCCGAAGACGGTGACATGGTGGGCGAAGACGAAATCATCGAGACGGAGGACGAGGTGAAAGCGGAGGGCGGCGCTGGCTTTGGCGTGCGCAAAGTCCCCGGCACGCCCCCGAACCGCAAGGCACAGCAAGGCTGAGCAGCACGCGCATGAAGCGCCTCTCCCACGCTGGTACGGTCGCGAGCTTGCTCTGCTTCGCGCTGGCTGGGCTGCTGCCCGGCGCGTGCGCATCCGAGCAGAGCTCGCTGGAGCCCGCTGACACGGGAGCCACCAGCTCCGGCGGTCAAGCCGGCAAGGCCACCGCCAACGGCGGCAGCGCGGGCAAGGCGGCTTCGTTCGGTGGAACCAGCGGAACGAGCGGCGGCAAGTCCAACACCGGCGGCACCACGCCGACCGAGGGAGGCGACAGCAGCACCGCGGGCGTCTCCAGCGCGGGCGCCGCCGCCACCGTCGACAAGTGTCAAATCACCGCCGACTGCACCCAGGTCGTCGGCTCGTGCTTCGTGTGTGAGACCGCGGGCGCCGCCAAAGATTGCGTCGATCACGGCGCTCCGATCTGTGACAACGGCAAGCTCGACCCGTGTGAGGTGTGCGAGGTCGACGACGTGAAGCCCTGCACCCAGCTGGGCACGGTCGGTGAGTTCAGCGGCGGCACCGCGACCTGCAAGGCAACCTGCGACGGCTGGGACACCTCGGCCTGCTCGGTGTGCGGAAACCGGATCGTAGAGCCGGGCGAAGAGTGCGACGGCAACGCCGATGCGCCGGGCGCCGGCGGCGCCGGCGGCGCCGGATCGGGCGACACGGCCACGGGCGGCGCTGCGGCCGGCATAGCGGGCGCCGGCGGCGCCGGCGGAGCCGACGGCAGCAGCCCGCACACCTGCAGCGACGAAGGCATCGCCCAGAACCCGAACGTCGTCACGCCTTGCACCGACGCCTGTCACTTCGACACCACCGTGTGCACCGGCTGCAGCAAAGGTGCGGGCAAATGCCTCGACGACGCCGACTGCACCGCGACCGCCTGCAACGGCGCCGAGTGCAAGGTCGGCACCAGCTGCGCGGTCGAATGCGGGGGCGGCGGCGTGTCGTGTAGCGGCGTGCAATGCAACCACGAAGCCACTTGCGACATCAGCTGCAACAGCAGCGGCAAGTGCAGCGGCATCGTGTGCGACAGCGCTTCGACTTGCTCGCTGGATTGCTCGGGTGGCGGCAGCAGCTGTGACGGCAGCGTGTGCAAGGCCGGCGCCACCTGCGACTTCGATTGTCGAAGCTCCGGCAGCTGCAGGGACGTCAACTGTCAGCCCGGCGCCGACTGTGACTTCAACTGCAGCGGCGGCGGCAGCATTTGCAGCGGAAAAGCCACGTGCGGCGCGGGCAAGAGCTGCGACTTCGAGTGCGACACGTCGGGCAACTGTGCTGGTCTTTTGGTCACGTGCCAGGCCGGCTCCACCTGCAATTTTTCCTGCACCAGTGGCGGCTCGGTTTGCCCCAAGGCCACTTGCGAAGCCGGCTCGGCTTGCACGTTCGACTGCAGCGGCGGCAACTGCAATGCCCCCACCTGTGCCAACGGCGCTTGCACCGGCAATTGATGGGTAAGCCGGCCCTCCCCCTGGCCGCGGCGCGCGGCCGGCACTAGGAGGAGCCCCTTGCTAGCCTCCGAAAAACCTTTAGCCGTGGACGCAGCGCCGGTCGGTGTCCAGCCTCCGGTGGTGTCCGAACGGCTGATCATCTTCTTGATCGGCGCGATCCAGTTCGTCAACGTGCTGGATTTCGTGATGGTGATGCCGCTCGGCCCTGATTTTGCGACGGCGCTCGGCATCTCCACGTCGCGCATCGGCATCGTCGGTGGCAGCTACACCGCCGCGGCGGCGGTCGCGGGGGTGGTCGGCTCGCTGTTCCTGGACAAGTTCGACCGGCGCCCCGCGCTGGCGGTGGCAATGGTGGGCTTGGTGGTGGGGACGGCGCTGGGCGGCCTCGCTACCGGCTTGCCCTCGCTGCTGTTCGCTCGCATCGTGGCGGGCAGCTTCGGGGGCCCGGCCACGTCGCTGTCGTTGGCGGTCATTGCCGACGCCATTCCACCCGCGCGACGCGGCAAGGCCATGGGCGCGGTGATGGCAGCGTTCTCCGTGGCTTCCGTGCTCGGGGTACCGGCGGGGCTGGAGCTGGCGCGACATTTCAGTTGGCGCGCGCCGTTCTTCGCGGTGGCGGGCCTGGGGCTGTTGTTGGCCATGACCGCCACCTTCTTCTTGCCTTCCCTGCGCGCGCACCTCAACGCGCCTCGGCGCACGGGTCCCAAGCCCAAGCTGCTGGACGGTGCCACCGCCCTCTCGCTGATGAACACCGCCTTGATCATGAGCGGCGTGTTCGCGGTCGTACCCAACATTTCGACCTTCGTGCAGCACAACATGGGCTACCCGCGCGAGCGGATTGGGCTGCTCTACTTGGTGGGTGGGGTCGCTAGCTTCGTCGCCATGCGGCTGGTCGGCACGTTGGTCGACCGCCTCGGCGCCACGCCCATGATCGTTCTCGGCACCGTTTTCCACGTAGTCGCGCTGCTCGCCGCGTTCATCACGCCCGTCGCGTGGCTACCGGTTCTGGTCATCTTCACCATCTACATGTTGTCGGGCAGCGTGCGCATGGTGCCGATGCAGGCGTTGGCTTCGCGCGTCCCCCGCCCCGAGCAGCGCGCGCGCTTCATGTCGGCCCAATCCGCCGTGCAGCACGCGGCCTCCGCGCTGGGCGCCACCCTCGCCTCGCTCGTGCTGGTTGCCGCGCCCGACGGCAGCCTCACCGGCATGTCCCAAGTCGCCTGGGGCGCCCTGGTCGTAGCGTGCCTGGTGCCAGTCGGCGCAAGCTTCCTCGAACGCCGCGTGCGCGCCCGCGAAGCGGGCTAAAGCCCCTCGCGCTTGCCCCTGTTCCCTCGGCCGACTAACCCCTCACCCCTTACCCCTCACCCCTCACCCCTAGATCCGCGCGACTTCCACGACGCCGGCCACTTTGCTGAGCGCGCGCATCACGTTCTTCAGCTGCGACAGGTCGGTGCAGTTGAAGGTGAACACGTTGCGAGCGCGCCCGTCGTCGCCGGCGCGGCAGTTGGCTTCGCTGATGTTGATGCTCTGCGCGCTGAAGGTTTGGCTCACGATCGCCAAGATGCCAGGCTTGTTCGTGGTCGTGACGCTGAGCTGCACGGGGCGATTGATCTTCGCCTTAGAGTCCCAGC
>JBEQSW010000533.1:0-4107 GCA_040348565.1 Myxococcales bacterium
CGAAATTCACCGGACCATGCGGACGTCATGGCGAAGCTGCGCTCGGCTCGGCGGTCGAGCGCCGGTAGATGCTGGCCACCATGCTGTCGATGTCCGCCTTCTCGAGCACGATGTCCGACACCGGCAAACGGCTGAGCAAGCATTGGGTCAGCGCTGGCGCCGCGCCATCGCGCTGGTACTTGACGACCACGCGGTGCCCGCCACACTCCGAGACGACGCCGCCCAGCGGCTCGAGCGCGCTCGCCAGCTCGGCGGCCACGCCCGCACCGACTGGCTTTTCGAGGTCGAGCAGGATGCGTCGCTCGATCGCGAACCGCTTCAGGAAATCATCGAGGGAGCCGTCGAAGAGCAAGCTGCCGCGATCGAGCAGCAGCAGGCGATCGCAGGTTTCGGTGATGTCTTTGAGGTCGTGGGTCGTCAGGAGCAACGTGGTACCGAAGCGGCGCTGCATTTCGACCACGAATTCGCGCACTTGTTCCTTCACCGCCACGTCGAGCCCAATCGTCGGCTCGTCCAAGAACGCGATCTCGGGCGCGTGCAGCAACGAGGCCGCCAAGTCGCAACGCATGCGCTGGCCGAGCGAAAGCTTGCGCACCGCGACCCCCAAGAGCGGCCCTAGCTCCAGACGCTTGACGGCTTCAGCGTAGGTGGCGTCGAACAGCTTGTCGTCGACGCGGTACATGGTCTTTAGCAGCGTGAAGGTTTCGCGCACCGGAATGTCCCACAGCAACTGCGGCCGCTGCCCGAACACGACCCCGATGCGCGCCGCCAGTTGGCGTCGTTGGCGCCAAGGATCGAAGCCGAGCACTTCCAAGCGCCCGCCCGTCGGCATCAAAATGCCGGTCAGCATTTTGAGCGTGGTCGATTTGCCGGCCCCGTTCTCTCCGATCAAGCCCACCCGCTCGCCGCGCCCGACGGTGAAATCGAGCCCGCGAACCGCGGGAACGATCTGCGATTCACCGCGAAACAAGCCGCGTAGCGCGCCGACCAGACCGGGCTCACGGACCTTCCGACGATAGCTCTTGGCGAGCCCTTCACACACGATTGCGGGCGGCGTCATCTTCGTCCAACCAGATTTTTGAGGCCTTTTCAGGCGCTCTTTTCAAGCTCAGCCAGCTTGCGGCGCAGGTCTTCGTTGCGGTAGCCAAGGGCGCGGTAAGCGGCAAAGCGCATCTGACCACGACCGAAGACCGTGTAGGCTTCGACCAGATCCGGCTCGTCCCAAGGTGCGTCGTGAAACACGCCAGCGGCAAGATGTGCGCTGTTGGCGTCGCGTACCCACTCTTGCGGAAATAGCGCGACGCGACTCGGCAGCCCTTGGGGCGCGCTGGCGCTCGTGGGCTGGCCGGTGAGCGCGGAGTGCAGCTGACGGCACAAACAGGCGCCGAAGCGTTCGCCCAAGTGCGCGATGGGTGTGGGCCGTGGATTCAGCTCGATCAAGTGGGCTTGGCCGTCGGCGTCGAGCATGAAGTCCAGGCTGGCAAAGCCGCTGTAACCCAGCGCTGAAACCACCGCCTCGGCGGTGGCGGCCAGCTCGGGGTGCTCGAAGATCTCGACGCACGTGCTGGGGCCGGTCGACGTGGGCCAGGTCTCGAGCTTGATCGCGGACAGCCCGCCCAGCACGCGCCCGCGCTGAGCCGCGACCACGCGCATGGCCGTGCGCCCTGCGACGAAGGATTGCACCAGCACCCCGGCCGCGAAAATCTCCGGATTTCTGCGACAGCGCAGCGCCGCCGCGGCCAGCTCCGCTTCGTTTCGGCAAATCGACACGCCCATGCCGGCGACGCTGTCCTCCTCTTTCAGCACCACCGGGTACCCGTGCTGGGCGGCAAACGCTTGCGCCTCGGCTTCGCTGTGGACGATGCCGTGTCGAGGACCGCGCACGCCGATGGACGCAGCCAGATCGGCCAGCAGCTTCCGGTTGCGCACCGTGGGCAGGTGCCGCAAGTCGCCCAGGGACGCTTCCAGCACGGCGAGCGTCCGCTCCGAACCGCTTGCGCGGGCCGCCAGAGCAGCCGCATGCAGCAAAAGGATGCTGGCGTCGTCGGTGGGAATGACTATGTCAGCGCGCGAACGCTCGATGGCCGCGAGCAGCGCTTCCAGCAAAGCCTCGTTGGAGATCGATTCCGGTAGCAGCACCGCTTCGTCGACAGCTTGCGAACGCTGGATGAGCAGCCCCGAGAAAGCGAACGTGGTGACGTGAAAGCCGGCGCGCTGAAATGCGCGCGGCAAGCGCGGCGCTCCAATCCAATTGCTGAGCGCCAAGACCAATACCCGCGGATTGCCTATGACCAATGACATTGAAAACCCCACGAAAACTGCCAAACCCTGCCAAAACCCACAAAACGAGAAGGCCGCCGTGGCGAGGAGCCAGGCGGCCTTACGAACCGACGTGACCCTTCTTGCTAGCCCGCGCCGTGGTAGCCGCGCGCGTTGCGATTCATGCACGGGGCATGAACCTTCTTGGAGGCGACGCTGCAAACCATGGCCGCATATTGCCGAACCGCGCCGCGGTCGTCAAGGGTCAGCTGACAAGAGCACTCGCGCGCATCGACGGCGGCTGGACGGCTCCAGGTCTACGCCGCGCCCGCGCCCGCGCCTGGTCTCGTTGGTTCGTCGAGGTGCTGAGGCGCCGCGTCGTGGATCTCGTACCAGCTGGCTTTCGATGCCGTATAGGCGTGCAGGTCGATCCGCAATTGGGGAGAGCGGTCGAGTGTGCCGGCAGCCAGGTGAATGACGCGAGGGCGGCGCGAGCTGTAGTTTCCCAGCGTCGTTCCGCAGCGCTGGCAAAACAGGCGCTGGGCGTGGTCCGAGGACTGAAATTCCACCAAGAGCTCGCTACCGCTCGTCCAACGAAAGCTGTCCTTGGGCACCAACGACCAAGTCCCGAAGGCGCTGCCCGTGGCCTTGCGACAAGCCGAGCAATGGCAGGCCACCGTGACCTTGGGCTCGACGTCGAATTCGTAAGTCACCCCGCCGCACAGGCACCCGCCGCCAAATTGCGCGTCCGACATGCAGCCAAAGCTAGCGAGTGGCTCAAGAGCTGGCCAGACGCAGAACGTTCCGCTCCAAACCGGTGCAGTGTTAACGGCAGACAGCGTCGACTAGGCCGTCAGACCCTGCAACGGCCCCGTACACACGCCGGGGATGCCGAAGGTCTTCACGTCGTCGAAGCCCATGGCGTTGCACACGGAGACCAACAGGTTGTTGTGAGGCTGGTCCTTGAAGTTCACCTGCCGCCCCGTCTTCAGGTAGCCACCGGCGCCCCCCGCCAGCACCCAGGGGATGTTCTTGTAAGTGTGGTTGTTGCCCGCGCCCAGCTCGTTGCCCCAAAGCAGCAGGCTGCTGTCGAGCATGCTGCTGCCATCCGGCTCTTGCACGGCGCTCAGCGCGTCGAGCATGTATTTGAATTGCTCGCTGTGCCAAACGTTGATTTTGACCAGCTTCTCCGTGGTCACGGTGTCGCTGTCGGGTGCGTGCGAAAGCTCGTGGTGCTCTTCGTTCACGCCGATCCACGGGTAGTATTGCCAGCTGTCGGCGTTGGCGAACATGAACGTCGAGACGCGGGTCATGCCGCAAGTTTGGGCCAGCAACATCAAGTCCATCTGTAGCTTGGCGGCGTCCGGAAACTTCTCCATGGCGTGTGCGTCGTACTTGGCCGGCATCGTCGGCGGCTTGCAAACGTTGGCGGAGTTTTGCAACCCCTGCTCGATCTTACGGACGCCGCTCAAATGCGCCTCGAGCTTGGCCTTGTCTTCCGAATTCACCCGTCCTTGAAGGCGCGCAATGTCGTCTTTCAAGAAGTCGAGCACGCTCTGTCGCTCGGCCAGCAGCTTCTTCAGCTCGGCGTCGGACAAGTCCGCGTTCGCAAAAATGCGCGAGTACATCTGGAACGGGTCGTCCACGGCCGTGTTCGGCTGGTTAGCGCCACGGTACGAACTCACGCGCAGCGGCTCTTGCCCTTCGATGCGCACCCCGAGCTCCAGCGACGGAAATTGCGTGGTCTTCCCGATGCGCTCGGCGATGAATTGATCGACCGACTGTCGATCCGCCCAGCCGGCGGGCCCTCCCGAGCCAGTGAAGCTGCCGGCCAGCAGCGAGCCGCCG
>JBEQSW010000261.1:0-6621 GCA_040348565.1 Myxococcales bacterium
CGTCTCGAGATCGGGGCCGTACATGCGGTGCGCGACGCGGTCGTTCTCGAACGCAAAGTCGTCGTGACGCTCCCGCACGAAGAGGCCGTAAACTTTGAAATCACTGGCGCGCAGCGGCGCGCGCTCGCCATTTTGGATGCGGAACGATGGGGCTTCGCTCGCGCCGAGCGTGACCTGGAACGCCAGCTCGTCGGGCGCGTCGTCTCCGTCGGCGTCAATCAGCTGTGAGAGCACGGCGTGCCCGGCCGCGTCGACCACCACCGCTTTGGCCGGGTCGAGCGACGGCGTGATGCGAAGCAGATCCGACAGCTTGAGCGAGACCGTCTCCGGTCCGCGCGCCTCGGCAAGCGGGTTTTCCAGCGTGATATACACCCCCTCCGCCGCCAGCGGCACCCGCGGATCCACGGCCAAGGCCGGCGTGGTGAACGGTTTGGCGGTGGCAGGCGTGCCCGAGTTGGAAGCGCCCAACACGGGCGTGGTGGGAGGCACCGACCCGGCGCTACACGCCGCCGCGACCAACACCAGGACCGCTGAAAGCTCGCGCGTCACACGACACCCTCTGACTATTTGATCGGCTGGCCCTTGCAACCGAAAATGATGTCGACCTTGTTGTCGGTCGCGTCCTTCACTTGCTTGCAAGCTTCGCCGTGGAGCTCGAGCCCCATGTATTGGTCGCTGGTGTAGTCCCAACCTTCGGCCTTGGAGGTGTCTTGCGCGATCAGCGTGCCATTCACCTTCACCGCGATGTTGGTCTCGTCTGGCGGCTTTTTGTCGAATTCGAACACGCAGCTGGCAACTTGGCCCGTCACCGCTTGGAGAGCCGCCGTCAGCTGATCCTGGCTGTAGGCCTGGAAGAACTTGTCCGCGATCGGGTTGTCGCTGATGGAGGTGCCACCGGCTTCGGCCATCGCGTTCAGGCGCGGGGGCGTGCTCTTGTCGGCAACGGGGTCGACCACACCGATCACGTACGTTGGAAAACCAGCGGCTTTGGCCGCCGTGATCGCCTGGATCGCGAAGGCTTGGGCGGCGTCGCTGCCGCTCGGGCACGACGGCTGACCGTCGGTCGCCAACACGATGAACTGGTTGCTGGCGTTGCGGCTCTTCAAGTACGCGGTCGCCTTATTGATGGCGTCACCGGTGGGAGTGCCGTTGCCCAGCGCCATCGTGGTGGTGATGAGCCCGTTCACCTTAGCGGCGTTCATGGGCGCAATTTCCGCCGGAATCATGTCCGTCAGCGGCGAGCACTCGGAGCCTTCACCCTCCGGAAAGAACTTCAGCCCCCACGAAACCGACGCATCGGTGGCGGTGATGACCGATGTCAAGCCTGCCACCACGGCATCCCAACGCGTCTTGTTGTCGGGCGGCACCATGTGCTCAATCATCGATTTGGAGCGATCGAGCACCAGAAGCACGTCGGCCGGCTTACTGGCGAGGATGAAGTTTTGCTGCGCGCATTCGCCGTTCGCCACGTCCGGCTCGCCCGTGCCGCCCGTGGTCGGGTTGATGCTGACGGTGCCACCCACGCCGACGTTACCGAGGTTGGGGGTGCCGCCGCCGCTGGAAGTGGCGCCCGTGCTCGAGCTGGCTCCGCTGCCGGGAGAGGTCGTGCCTTTTTCGTCGCCCGAGTTGGCGGAACAGGCGAACGAGAGCGCCAACGAAACCGCACCCAAGATGACCGAAGGCTTCATGGTCCAACCCTTCAAGCGACGCAGCGCTCGGCGACCGAGCGAAAGCGGATAGCCCGGCTGCTCGTCGTCCAGGGGATTGCGTGTGAGAACGACGACAAGCAGCCGGGCATCCGGCTCGCCTTCACCGGTTTTGCGTGTGGTGGTGAAAACGGCCTAGAAAATCACCGCACACCTGCTTCCCCACCCGTCGGGCGGGTCTCCGCCGAGCAGGGGGCTTGTGTGCGGCTGACGATGTAATGCGCGCCCCCGGGCAATCGATCATGGTCGGGTCACTTTTCTCGAAGCCCGCCAAATTCTCGCAATAAACGCGCGGTCCTTCGCAAAAGAGCCAGGTCCGCGCGGGGCGTTGCCGTCGCTCTTCGGAAGCAGGCAGCCTTTGGCAGTCGAGCAGCGATCGAAATCGCCCGAGCCCGCATTAGAGGTGATGCCCGAGAGTGCTCACCGCTATCGGTGGCTAATTTGCGGTCTGCTGTTCTTCGCCACGACCGTCAACTACATCGACCGTCAGATTCTGTCGCTGATCAAGCTCGACCTGGATCACGAGCTCGGTTGGACGAACGCCCAGTTTGGGGCCGTCAACTCGGCGTTCCAGGCGGCGTACGCGGTCGGGTTGTTGTCTTTCGGCTACTTGGTCGATCGCTTCGGCACCAAGCTCGGCTACGCGCTGTCTATTGCCGCTTGGAGCCTGGCGGCCATGGGCCATGCTGCGGTCGGCAGTGTCGGCGGGTTCTTTCGCGCCCGCGTCGCGCTCGGCTTGGGTGAAGGCGGCAACTTTCCCTCCGCCATCAAGGCCGTGGGCTTGTGGTTCCCGCGCAAAGAACGCGCCTTCGCCACCGCGCTCTTCAACTCCGGCGCCAACGTGGGCGCCATCATGGCTCCGGCGGTAATTCCGCTGATTGCCAGCGCTTGGGGTTGGCGCGCCGCGTTCGTGGCCGCCGGCTTGGTCGGGCTGCTTTGGTTGGCATTTTGGCTGCCGTTCTACGAGATTCCGGAGCGCAGCCGGCGCCTTCACTCGGTGGAGCTCGCTTACATTCAGAGCGATCGCGAGGTGACGAGCAGCGCCAAGATGAGCTGGGGCTCACTGCTGAAATACCGGCAAACCTGGGGCTTCGTGGTCGCCAAGTTCTTGACCGACCCGGTTTGGTGGTTTTTTCTGATCTGGCTGCCCGACTACTTCAACAAGACTCGCGGCCTCGACATCAAGCACAGCTGGGTGCACCTGGTGACCATCTACTCGATCGTCACCGCGCTCGGCATCACCGGCGGTTGGCTCCCGGGTTACCTGGTGCGTCAGGGTTTCGCCCAAAGCCGCGCGCGCAAGTTGTCCATGCTGATTTTTGCCTGCGGCGTGTTGCCCATCTTGGGGGTAACGCACGTGGGCGACTGGAGCGCGGTGCTGTTGATTGGCCTGGCCGGCTCCGCACACCAAGCTTGGTCCGCCAATTTGTTCACCAGCGTCTCGGATATCTTCCCGAACAAAGCGGTAGCCAGCGTGGTCGGGATTGGGGGCATGGCCGGCTCGCTGGGTGGCATCTTGTTCCCGCTCTATTCCGGCGTCCTGATCGACGAATTTCAGAAGCAAGGCAACGTCACCACCGCCTACGCCATCTTGTTCGCCATCTGCGGCTCGGCCTACCTGATTGCGTTCGCGCTGAACCACGTGTTGTCACCCCGCTTCGAGCCGCTACAAATCGACGAAGATCTACGCCCCGCGGGGGCCGCCGCCGAGTGAGGCGAGCGAAGGAAGAAGCGAGTGAGAGAACGGCTGGTTGAGATGACACGACGTTGCTTCCACGCTACGGTTGAGAGTCAACTCGGCGCGCAGTCATGGCAGCAAACCCTTTGCGGAGGTCGATGACGAGCTGGTGTCGCTCCTCCGCGAGCCGGCGCCGAGGCGTGTTCGCCGGGCTTGGTTTGAGCCTGCTGCTCGGTTGCTCGGCTACGTCCGTCAGTCAGCCCAGCGGCACCGGCGCCAGCGACGCGGGCGGGTCGGCATCCAGCTCAGGGTCCCCGTCCTTCGGGGGTGATCTCAACGTGGGCAATGACCTGCACCGTGCTTGCAAAGGCTTGAGCTGCCTGAAGGTCGACTGCCCCGCCGACAGCTCGCCTTCGACCACGTCGGTCAGTGGCGTCGTCTACGATCCGGCGGGTCGAGTGCCCCTGTACAACGCGGTCGTGTACGTGGTCGACCCGGCGACGATGCTCAAGCCGCTGAGCCAACGCGCGCAATGTGAGGCGTGCGCGGCGCATTTTCCGGAGAGCGCCACCGCCGTCACCCTCACCAACGCGAACGGCAGCTTCCGACTGACCGACATGCCGGCGGGCAAAAACGTGCCGCTCATCATTCAACTGGGTAAGTGGCGGCGCGTCGTCACGATTCCGATGGTTGCGCCTTGTAGCGACACGCGGTTGCCCGCCGATCTCACCCGGCTACCGCGCAACTCAAGCGAAGGCGACCTGCCGAAAATCGCCGTCACCACCGGCGGCTCGGACGCGCTCGAGTGCCTGCTCAAAAAGATCGGCGTCGACGTCGACGAGTTCACGCCCGACAGCGGCAATGGTCGCGTCAATCTGTACGCGGGCTATCGCGCGTCCAACACCATCAACGTCGGTGGCAAGAGCCAGCCATTGCGCCCGGCCGAAGAGCTGTGGGCCAGCTCCGACCGCATGCTCGACTACGACATGATTTTGATGGGTTGCGAGGGCGAAGGCAGCCTTTGGAAGACTCCCGACGAAGTCGTGCCCACAGACCCTCCGCCCTTGCCGCGCCCCGCCGCCATGCAGCTCGAGGTGCGAAAGTACGCCGATCTTGGCGGCCGCATCTTCGGCTCCCACTGGCACCACCGCTGGATCAACTCCGACGACACCACGCCCGACGCTCCGTACCCGCCTTCGGGCCCGCCCGTGGCCACGTTCTCCCGCTCTTCGGGCGGCGTCGACGACCTCACGGTCTCGGTCGACGCTTCGTTCCCCAAAGGCCTGGCGTTCCGCGATTGGCTGGTGAACGTGAACGCTTCGACCACGCCCGGCTCGCTCGACCTGCGCAAGCTCGAGCACTCCGTCGACTCGGTGGATCCAACGCTCGCGCGCCGCTGGATCTACGGCGTCGATCCGGGCGGCAAAGTGGGCGGCACGCGCGTACCCGACATGGTGCAGTACTTTTCGTTCACGACACCGGTCGGCGCTCCCGAGTGCGGTCGCATGGTGTTCAGCGATCTGCACGTCTCCTTCGGTGGCGGCGACGACGCCGCGACACCGTTTCCCGATCGTTGCAACGCGAGCCCCGACGGTGAGCTGTCACCGCAAGAAAAAGCCCTTGAGTTCATGATCTTCGACCTGTCGTCGTGCATCCAGAAAGAAGACGATCAGGTGAGCTCACCCATTACCGTCGTCAAATAGCGACCGATCGTTCCGCCCTCTCACGTCTCTGTCTCGAGCAAATTCATGGCCCAAGCTTTGACCGACAAGCAGTTGATCTTTTCCGGCACCGCCGCCCACCAGGGCCGCAAAATCTCGGTATTCCCCGGCAATAGCCAACTGCGACACCTGCACTACGGCCGCGTGTTGCTCGACGCCAGCCTGCCCAACGTCAGCTTCTCCACCGGCGCGCGCGAGACCGCTCTCTTGTGTATGCACGGCCGCTGCCGCGTAGAAGTCGATGGCAAATCGCACCTCATCAATCAGTATGACGCCATCTACGTGCCGCGCGGCTCCGCCGTGGAAGTGACGACCGAATCGAACGTGGACTTGGTCGAGTGCGCGGCCGAAGTGGAAGGCAACTACCCGCTCCAGCTCGTGCCTTACGAGCAGGTGAAGCAAAACCCGGCGCAGAAATTCACCGCCGGCGGCGAGTCCACGTCGCGCGATTTGAACATCGTGATCGGTGACAACGTGACCGCCGGCCGCATCTTGATGGGCTTCACCAAATCGCAGCCCGGCAACTGGACCAGCTGGCCCCCGCACGAGCACACCGAGCTGCTGGAAGAAATGTACGTGTACTTCGACATGCCGCCGCCCGCCTTCGGCATTCAGCTCGTCTACACCAGCCCCGAGACGCCAGAGCTCGTCAGCATCGTGCGCGAAGGCGACGCGGTGCTGATGCCGGCCGGCTACCACCCGAACGTGGCCGCGCCCGGCCACGGCATCAATTTCATCTGGATGATGGCCGCCCACCGCGAGGTCGAAGACCGCAAATTCGGCGTCGTCAACGTGCAGCCAGGCTTCGATCAGAAAGGCTCCGGCCTCGAGGCAAGCCAGGGCGGCGCGGCCGCAAGCGCGGGCAGATGAGCGAGCTTTTCCGGCTCGACGGCAAGGTGGCGCTGGTCACCGGCGCTGCCGCCGGCATTGGAGCTGCCATCGCCGAAGGTTTGGCGGAAGCGGGCGCGGATGTGGCGTGCCACGGCAACTCTCGCCCCGCCGACGCCACCGCCGCGCTCGTGAAGAGCAAGAACCGCAAAGCCGCCACCATCTCGGGTGACTTGTCGGACCGCGCCACGCCCGCCCGTCTGGTGGCGGAAGTGCTCGAGCGCTTCGGGCGCATCGACATCTTGATCAACAACGCCGGCACCATCCGTCGCGCGCCCGTCGTCGACCACAGCGAGGACGACTGGGACACCGTGCTCAACGTGAACCTGACCAGCGTGTTCTTGCTGTGCAAGCAGGTGGGCAAGCACCTGCTGACACAAGGCTCGGGCAAGATCGTCAACATTGCCTCGCTGCTTTCCTTCCAGGGCGGGGTCAACGTGCCCGGCTACGCGGCGGCCAAGGGCGGCCTCGCCAACCTGACGCACGCGCTAGCCAACGAGTGGGCCCCGCGCGGCGTGAACGTCAACGCTATTGCTCCCGGCTACATCGAGACCGACAACACCGCCGCCTTGCGCCAAAACCCCGAGCGCTTTCGGCAAATCTCGGAGCGGATTCCGGCCGGGCGCTG
>JBEQSW010000549.1:0-5075 GCA_040348565.1 Myxococcales bacterium
ATCGACGCTTCCAGGCTCGACCGCCTGCTGGCCTGGGATCCGGCGACGGGCGTACTGGAGGCGGAAGCCGGCCTGACCATCGAAGGTTTGTGGCGGCGCACCATCGAAGACGGCTACTGGCCGGCGGTCGTGCCCGGCACCATGCGTCCCACCTTGGGAGGGTGCGTGGCCATGAACATTCACGGCAAGAACAACTTTCGCGTCGGCCCCTTCGGGGACCACGTGCTCGAGCTCGACTTGCTCACCCCGGCGGGTGAAGTTTTGACGCTGAATCGGCAGCAAAATCCCGAGATATTTCACGCCGTCATCGGCGGCCTGGGCATGCTGGGCGCTGTCACGCGCGTGAAATTGAAGCTGAAAAAGGTGGAGAGCGGCAAGCTGCGCGTGGAGTGCATCAGCGGCAAAAACCTGGACGCTCTGATGGATGCATTCGAGCAGCGTCTGCCGGACGCCGACTATTTGGTGGGTTGGGTCGACTGCTTTGCGCGCGGCAGGGCGCTGGGGCGAGGGCAGGTGCACTCCGCGCACTACCTGCACGCGGGTGAAGATCCGGAGGGCGCGGCGTCGTTCCAAGTCGCGCGCCAGGGGTTGCCGAGCTCGATCATGGGCATGCCCAAAAGCGAGCTGTGGCGTATCATGCGGCTGTTCAGCAATCAGCCGCTGTGGCGGGTAGTGAACGCGGCCAAGTACCATTCGTCGTGGCGCGAGCACGGCCGCTCCTACATGCAGTCTCACGTAGCCTTTGCGTTCTTGCTCGACTACGTCCCCAACTGGCGTCTGGCCTACGGCCCCGGCGGCTTCATTCAGTATCAAGTGTTCGTGCCGCACGCCACCGCACGCCAAACGTTGAAAGACGTGCTCGACCTGTGCCACCAGGCCAAATTGCCGTCATTTCTGGGCGTGCTCAAGCGCCATCGCCCCGATCCGTTCTTGCTCACCCACGCCCTCGACGGCTGGTCTTTGGCCATGGACTTTCCCGTCACTGGCAAGAACCGCGCGGCGCTGTGGGCGCTCACCGAGCGCCTCACGGAGCGGGTACTTGGCGCCGGCGGCAAGTTCTACTTTGCGAAGGATTCGGTGCTGCGCAAAGCGGACGTGGAGCGCGCCTACGGTCGCGAGCGCATCGGCCAGTTCTTGGCCTTGAAGCAACGCCTCGACCCTAGCAACCTACTCACGAGCGACCTCTGGTCGCGAACGCTCGCGCCGGGCGCGTAGGTCGAGAACGAGCGGAGCCGCATGAAGGTCGTTCTTTCGCTCCCGAATACCATCCAAGGTTTTGCTCTACAGCCGGCGCAGCTCGCGCGCTTGCGGGCGCGTCATCCACGGCATCAATGGGTGATTGCAGACGATGAGCCCGCGCTCTTGCAGCAGCTGCCCGACGCCGCGGCTGCGTTGGTCTGGCGGTTCTCGGCGGCATGGTACGGCCTTGGTCCGCAGCTTCGCTTCGTCGCGACGCCCGCGGCTGGTCGCGAAAAGGTAGAGGCCGATCCCAGCGGGCGGGTTCGCGTCATCCACGGCAGTTTTCACGGCAAAATCATGGCCGAATCCCTGCTGGCGATGATGCTGTACTTCACGCGCCGCTTCGATCTGGCTCTGGCCGATCAACGCGCTCATCGCTACGGGCGCGACCAATATTCGACGACGCGGCGCTTGGCCGGTCAACGCGCGCTGATCGTCGGATACGGCGCGCTCGGCCGCGAATGCTCGCGCTTGCTCAAGGCCGTCGGCATGCACGTCACCGGAGTCAAGCGCCGGCTCACCGACGACGCGGGCCCGGCCGACGCCGTCCACACCATCGACGACTTGCCGCACCTACTGGCCGAAGCCGACCACGTCATCGCCACGCTACCGGGCGACACTGGCACCGATCACGTCTTCGACGATTCCGCCTTTCGCGCCATGCGCCGCAGCGCCGGCTTCTACAACCTCGGCCGCGGCAACGCCGTCGACGAAACCGCCCTGCTACGCGCCCTCCACGACGGCGCCCTCGCCCACGCCTTCCTCGACGTCTTCGAACGCGAGCCCCTCCCGCCCGACTCACCCCTCTGGGACGCCCCCCGCCTCGCCCTCACCCCCCACGCCTCCGCCAGCAACTCCGAATACCTCGACCTCTGGTTCGCCGAGCTCGCCCCCCACCTCGACGCCCTCACCTAACACGCCCCCACGCCCCTTCCCAACCGCGCAAAATCCTCGTTCAACGCGCCCCCGCGCCTTCCCAACGCCACCAAAAATCTGCCAAATCAAGTCCCCGGGCGTCAATGCGCCCACGGATTTGAAATCTGCCGAATCAAGATGTTCGGCCCGCAACGGTGGCGTGCGACGGATTCGAAATCTGCCAATTCAAGATGTTCGGCGGGGGGGCCACGGTGGCGCGCGGCGGATTTGAAATCTGCCGAATCAAGATGTTCGGCGGGGGGGCCACGGTGGCGCGCGGCGGATTTGAAATTCTGCCGAATCAAGATGTTCGGCGGGGGGCGATGGTGGCGCCACGGATTTGAAATCTGCCGAATCAAGTCGCCGGGCGTCAATGCGCCCAGGGGTTCGAAATCTGCCGAATCAAGATGTTCGGGCGGCGGGCGACGGTGGTACGCGGCGGGGTCGAAATCTACCGAAGCGAGCTATTTGGCGGCACGTGGCGCTGTGAGTTGCGGTGCGAAATTCGGGGAATCGAGTGGCGATGGGGCGGCTGGCGTGAGGGACTCGAAATCGGCCCATTCAAGAGGTGCCCCGTTGGGGCGCCCTGACCGACGTGACCTTTCGGCAGGGCGCGTCGCGATGGTGCGCCCGCTAGTCGGTCCGGGGCGCGGGCGCGCCGGAGAGCGGGCAGAAATGTCCGCTGCTGCTACGTCGTGCCCAGCAACCGGTTCAAAATCTGCCGAATCAAGGCGTTCGACTTCGGGGCGGCTCGCGATGGATCTAGCTGGCGCCCACGGGTGCCCTGCGCTCTGTTTCGAATCTGTCGAATCGAGGTGTTCGGCGTCTGGACGGCGGTTGTGGCTCGCTCAAGCGAAATGCGGAACCACGTTGCTGTGCGGCGCTGTGTCGCAAGCTTTGAATTTTGCCGAATCAAGATCTCGTGCGGCGGGGTGGCTCGCAAACTTGGCGGAACTAGACGCGCTCTGCGATGCGGCGCGTCGGCTTTCGGTTCGACAGCGGCTAACTGGCTTTTGACCGCTGTGCCGGCCGGGATACGCGAGAGGCCAAGCCGCGGCGGCGGGATTGTGCACGGGCCCATCGAACGCCGGGGACCTCGTCGGGAGCGATGAGGCCGTGCCTTCGCCATAGGTGCGTGAGCAGATAGGTTCGAGGTGGCGCTGTGACTTCACGCTGGGGCGGAGGGGGAGGGGCCAAGCCATGCAGCGCTTGCCAGCCGTCGAATTCGAGGGCGGAGCTGCAGGGGTCGAAGTACCAGGGCGGGAGACTCAAGCCGCGGTCGGCAGCGAGATGGCGTCGTTCGTTCAGCAGTACGTAGGCCAGGGCGTGACGCACCTCGCGCGGCGTTCGCAGCGGGTGCGCGTGGTAGCGCTCGGCAAACACTCGGCCGCGACGCGAGAGCGCAGCGTTTACTCTCCGCGCGATGCGAATCGCAAGGCCCTGCATTCCGCGCGATAGAAAAAGCCGGCTCGTTGCTTCGACCAAGAGATGGACGTGATTGCTCTGCACGGAGAAATGCGTGACGCGAAAGTGCTCGCGGTGTTTGGCCTTGGTGTTGGCGAGCGCCAATGCGCGTCTGATGCTTTGAAAGACGACCTTCTTGCGCAGGTTGGGCACGCCGGCCACGACGCGCAAAGTAAGGTGCAACGGTTGGTGCCGGTAGTGCACTGGTCTTACCGTATGCGCCACCGTTGCCTTGCCCTGTCCTGGTCTCCCCGCGCCCTTCCGCGCGCCACCCCACGTTCGGAAACTGAACGTCAATTGTTTGCCATCACTCGAACGCTTCGAACCCCGCGCCATCGTTCCCCCTCGCTTCGCCAGATCATCTAGCGCCGAACGCGTGGGATGCAAGCGTCGCGCATTGGAAATTCGAGTCGCCGTGAAGGTGTGCGAAATGTGCCGAATCAAGTTGGTTGGCGGGTGCGCGGCGGTGTGCGAAATCTGCTGGGTCAGGTCGGTGGGCGCGGACGCTGCGGTGTCTGCGATATCTGCCGAATCAAGTCGTTGGTGCGCTCGAATGTCGGCTGGAATCGGCAATCTCGCGCGGGGTCGGCGCGCGAGAAGGCCTGGCGGCGGCTCGTTGATCCCAACGCGGGCCAATCGTTTGGCTTGGTAGTTCCAGATCCTTGAGCGATGGCAGGCGCAACTTGAATCGGCAGATATCGAGCGGGCGCGGGTCTGACGCGGGGGGAACTTGAATTGGCAGAAGTCGAGCGGGCGCGGGTTTGGCGCGGCGGAACTTGAATTGGCAGAAATCGAGCGGGGGCGGGTTTGGCGCAATTGCGGCTTGAATCGGCAGAAATCGAGCGGGCGCTGTTGAAGGCGGCGACAGCGTGTGCCGGAGCGGGTCTGGCGTGTAGAAACTTGAATCGGCAGATATCGCGCTAGCGTTAGTGAGACGGCGAAAGACGCGCGGTGCGGGTGCGCGTTCCCTGGCGTCGCCGTTCTTGCGCGCGTGTCGTAGCGTTGCTGTTCGGCTTCGTGCGTCTTCTCGCGGTGAAGGTTCGCCGCGCGCGCGTCGTAACGTCGCCGCTCTTCGTCGTCGCGCGCGTCGTAACGTCGTCGCTCATGGCCGTCGTCGCGCGCTTTCGTAACGTCGTCGCTCGTCGCCGCGCGCGCGTCGTAACGTCGCCGCTCGTCGCCGTCGTCGCGCGTCGTAACGTCGCCGCTCGTCGCCGCGCGCGCATCGCAACGTCGCCGCTCGTCGCCGTCGTCGCGCGCGTCGTAACGTCGCCGCTCTTCGTCGTCGCGCGCGTCGTAACGTCGCTGTCCGTCGTTGCGCGCGCTGTAACGTTGCCGTTCGGCGCGCGTTAGCTGGGGAAGGCGAAGCCGAGGGTGCCGGGGCGGAGGGATTCGGGTTGGGGGTCGGGGTCGCCGGAGGTGAGGGCGAGCTTGTAGGCGGCGCAGCGGTCGATGAAGGT
>JBEQSW010000569.1:0-3436 GCA_040348565.1 Myxococcales bacterium
GGTCGCGCGTTGATCGTCGACGAAGCGCGGCGCAGCGGCAACGTGAGCGAGGCGTTGTTGGCGGGGCTGAGCGAGGGCGCGCCCGGCGTGAAAACGGCGCGCGTCACCGCGGCGGATTGTTTCATTCCGCTGGGTGACGCGGCCGAGCTGGTGCTGGTGTCGGAGGCCGAAATCGTGGAAGCGGCGACGCTGCTCAGTCGCAGGTGACGCCGAGCAGCTTGGCCGAATCGCGATAGGTCTTCAGCGGATCGGCGCACAAGCCTTCGTTGAGCTGCTTCATCGCCAAGCAGCCGGCTTCTGCTTGCGCGCCCGCGTTGCTCTTCTGGATGATCTTGCGGCAGCACTCGGCGGCCTTGGCGCAGTTGCCGTTGACGGGTGCCCCCGACGAGTCGGTGGCGCCGTCGGCCCCCGGTGCGCCGGGTTGAGCCGCCGCCGCGCTGACCGCCGCGATGTCGTTCTCGGTCGCCTTTTTGGCCATGTAGAACGCCACGCCGCCGCCAATCAACGACAGCAACAGCAACCCGCCGCAGCCAAGCCCGACGAACAACATGGTGTTCGACTTCTTCGCCGGTGCGGTTGGCGCGCCCGGGTAGGCGCCCGGCGGGTAGCCGGGTCCACCACCAGGCGGGGGGTAGCCGGGCGGACCGCCTTGCGGAGGATAGCCACCACCGGGCGGGCCACCTTGCGGGGGATAGCCGCCGCCGGGCGGGCCTTGCGGAGGATAACCACCACCGGGAGAGCCACCTTGCGGCGGGTAACCGCCACCAGGGGGGCCACCTTGAGGCGGATAGCCGCCGCCGGGCGGAGCGCCACCGCCGGGCGGATAGCCGCCACCACCAGGTGGACCACCGGGAGGGTAACCACCGCCCGGAGGGTAGCCGCCGGGCGGACCACCGCCACCGGGTGGATAGCCACCGCCACCTGGCGGGTAACCAGGAGGAGCGCCGCCCGGCGGTGGACCGCCGCCTGGAGGACCACCGTAGCCACCGTATCCGGAGCCGTTCTGCGACATGTTCGCTACCCGTACCATCCCCGCGGCCGCGGCGGAACTGCTCGCGCTCCGCCGTGAACTCACGTACGAACGAGCCGCCATGCGACAAGCCCTGCTCTTGGCCGCCATCGGTCTGTTCGCGCTACCGCTGCACGCACAAGCGCCGCCCAGCGCGTCGGCCCAAGCCCCGCGTCCCGCCGCCACACCGGCTAGCAAGCCCGCACCTCCCGTCGGCCGCGGCCTGGTCGCGCCCGAGCCTCCGCCGGCGCCACTGGCCAAGCGCCCCGAAATCCCGTTCGAAAAGCTCACGTTGCCCAACGGCCTGGGCGTCATTTTGCAGCGCGATCCGTCGCTGCCGCTGGTGGCGGTGAACATCTGGTATCACGTGGGGCCGCGCAACGAGGCACCGGGTCGCTCGGGCTTCGCGCACTTGTTCGAGCACTTGATGTTCTCGGGCTCGCGCCACGTGGGTCGCGACTTCGACGTGCTGTTGGAGAGCGTGGGCGCCACGAACGTCAACGGCACCACCAGCTACGATCGCACCAACTACTTCGAGACCGTGCCGCGCGATCAACTCGATATGGTGCTGTGGATCGAGAGTGATCGCATGGGCTACTTGCTCGACGTGCTGGACCAGGGCCTCCTGGACGTGCAGCGCGACGTGGTCAAGAACGAACGCCGCCAGAGCTACGACAACGCCCCCTACGGCCCCAGCTACTTGGCGCTGTTGGACGCGCTGTTTCCCGCCGGTCACCCCTACAATGGCGCGGTCATCGGCTCGATGGCGGACCTGTCGGCCGCCACGCTCGACGACGTGAAGGGCTTCTTTCGCGACTACTACACGCCCAGCAACGCCACGCTGGCGGTGGTCGGTGACTTCGACACCGCAGCCGCCAAGGCATCGATTCAAAGATTCTTCGGCGGCCTGCCCGACCGTCCCAAGAAGGCGACGCCGGAGCTCAAGCTTCCCGCGCCCCGCTACGGTCGCTACGTCGTTCCAGAGCCGGTCGAGCTGGCAGAGGTCACGTTCGGCTACCGCACGCCGCCCGCCTATACCGCCGACGACGTGATCGTCGACGTGGCCATGGCCACGCTGGCCGGCGGCAAAGCCACCCGTCTGTACCAAAAGCTGGTCGTCGAAAAGAAGCTGGCCTCGGAGGTCAGCGCCAACCAAGACTCCAATCAGCTTTCGGGCATCGTCACCATCAGCGCCACCGCCGCGACAGGCAAAACCGTCGCGGAGCTGGAGAGCGCGCTGGGCGAAGCGTTGACGGCACTGGCAACCAGCGGCCCCACGCCGGCCGAGCTCGAGCGCGCCAAGCGCGGCATCTTGCTTTCGACGTTGAAGAGCCTGGAGCTCTTGAACGGCGGCAGCGGCGAGAGCGGTCGCGCGGGCCTCTTGCAGCGCTTCCAACACTACACCGGTGATCCCGGGTACCTGCCGAAGTGGGTCGAGCAGATCGAGAAAGTGAGCGCCGCCGACGTGCAGCGCGTGCTGCGCGAGCACCTGAGCGCCGACAAGCGCGTCACGGTGGTCACCGAGTCCCGCCCCAAGGCTGCGCCACCCGCACCAGCGGCGCAGGAGAAGAAGCCATGAAGAGCTCGATTCGCCTAGCAACAGCGCTGCTGCTCACCGTCGGCTGCGGCAGCGCCCCCGCCCCCAAAGTGGAAGCCCTGCCCGCGCCCAAGGCCAGCGCCGCCGCCAATACGCCCGCTCCCGATCCGGAGCCCTGGCGCAACCAGCGGCCCCCCGCCGGGCCCGCCTCCGAGCTGCATTTTCCGGCGCCCGAGCAGGCCAAGTTGTCGAACGGTTTGTCGTTGATGGTCGTGCGCCGCGCCATGCCGGTGGCGTCGCTGTCGCTGGTGTTTCGACACGGCGCAGCGGCGTGCCCGCCCGGCAAGAGCGGGCTCGCGGCTTTGACCGCGCGCTTGCTGACCGAAGGCACCAAGAAGCATCCCAGCCTGGCCTTGGCCGAGGAAATCGAGCAGCTGGGCACCACGCTCGACGAAGACGCCGGCCGCGACCAGTCGTCGTTGTCGCTTTCGGCGCTGACCGCCGACGTCGACCGCGCGCTCCAGCTGCTGGGTGAGGTCGTGAGCGAGCCGGCATTTTTGCCGGCGGATTTCGAGCGCGTGCAGAAGGAGTGGCTGGATGGCCTACGCGCCGAGCGGCAAGCGCCCGAACGCCTGGCGTCGCTCACGGCTCTCGGCACGCTGCTCGGTAAGCCACACGGCAGTCCCGCCAACGGCACCTTGGCCGACGTGCAGAAGCTGACCGTGAAAGATTTGATCGACTTTCATCGCAAGGCCTACGTTGCTGGCGATGCTGCGCTGATCATCGTCGGTGACGTGGACCTTGCGACAGCGCAGAAGAGCGCTGAACGCGCCTTCAAACGCCTGCCGGCGTCCCAGAGCAAGCTCGAGCAAGCCTTCACCCCTCCCCCC